>CALGRZ010000119.1 GCA_937880705.1 uncultured Alistipes sp. | reverse complement strand
GACGCTTCTGAGAGTACTCAACAGCGAACTTGTCCTGCTTGAAAGTTAAGAAACGGATGATACGCTCGTCACGACGATACTGTGTCTCAAGCGTGTTGATGATTGAGCCCTCACCGGTGAACTCTACAAGGAAGTAGAAACCGGTAGTCTTCTTCTGAATAGGGTATGCAAGCTTCTTCAAGCCCCAGTTCTCCATATTCACAATCTGACCGCCGTTCTCGGTGATTACGCCCTGGAATTTGTCAGCAACCTCCTTCACCTGTGCGTCAGAGAGGACGGGAGTGACAATGAAAACGGTTTCGTAATTGTTCATACTTGTTAAATATTAAATAGTTGTTAAGTGCATAAAGCGGTGCAAAGGTAGTAAAAAATTTTTATTGTGCAACACCACGGCAATAAAAAAGTTTGCCCAAGAGATTGTTATCCTCGGGCAAACCCTACTATCGCGCACTTATGTATATAATATAGTATCCCTTTTGTCCTGCTGCTACTCCTCGGTTACCCTCTGGCCGTGCTCCACGGCATACTCGTAGTCCTCGTCGGTGAAGGTGTAGGTGTAATAGTAGCCCTGTTCTCCTCTTGTGATCTTGTATGATTTATTGAGGCAAATATTTCTATCACCGTGCGCAGAAGATTTGTTATCGAGGTATTCGTGTTCTATGACATACTCGCCATCGTAGCATATTGTCGCCTTTTCGTATATCTGTGCAACATTATAAGCCGATGCGGGGGTCTCGCCGGCAATAGTAGCGTAACCTCGCACTATCTCACCCGGCTTTAACGTGATGTTGTGGTACAGTTGTGCGGGAGTCTGAATGAACGAAAACTCAATGTCAATGGTATGGTTGCTATTGTTTACATATCTTAAATTCATGTACGTTTCGTGCTTCTGCTCGCACGATGCAACCAATAGGGATATCACCAGTATAAAAAATCGCAAATAGCTCTTCATAATCTTCATAAAAATATTGTTATAACCATCACTTCATTTGGTGTCGGCTTGCAGAAGTTAGTGCCTCTACCCAATTTTATGTACTACTCCTCGGTTACCCTCTGTCCATTCTCCACGGCATACTCGTAGTCCGCATCGGTGAAGGTGTAGGTATAGGTGTAGCCATGATCTGATCTTGTAATCTTGTGAGAGTTACTTAAGCAGATGTTTCTGTCAATATCCACAAAACTTTGATCCTCCTTGTAGGCATGATGACTAATGACATATTGCCCATCATAGCACACGTCAGCCTTATTATATACTGTTGAGACATTATAAGGTGTTTTAGGGTTCTTTCCCATAAAACTTGCATAGCCTACAACCGTGTCACCGGGCAGCAGTGTCAAATTATCATATAGCTGGAAGGAGTGATAATTAAACGAGAACTCGATATCAATGGTGTGGCTGCTCTCATTGATATATCGGAAATTCATATTGTGTTCGGGGTCACCGCACGATGAAACAAAGAGTGATATCGCGACTACTAAAACTTTAATATAACTCTTCATAAACACTAAAGTAATTATTAATTGATGAATAATGGAGCATTAACCCATTGCAAAGTTAATAAAAAAGAGCAAAATATACAAACACAGCAACAGATATGTTTTATGGTTGTTTATGTATCAGGCGGGGGCTTTTATCTATTTAGCCCCCGCCTGACTATTACAACACATATCGCACTACTCCTCGGTTACCCTCTGGCCGTGCTCCACGGCATACTCGTAGTCCGCATCGGTGAATAATATGTTACGGAATACGGCAGTACGTTGATTGTCGAGCGAAAACCCAACGGTTAGCGAATGTTCTGCGATGTCCTCCGGTACTTGAGCACTTGTAAACGAAAAGTTAATATCAACAAACCACATGTCATACATCGTTAGCTCGCTAACACGTTTTGTTACAGGCTCTATTCTGTAATCCTCAAAGAATGGAACATAAGTAATATACGTTACATAAAACAGATCTCCTAAATCTGTCCCTGCAGGATGGTCACTATCCCAATCCTTGGAGCTGGTGATCTTCACCTTTTGTATTGATTCGACACATGCATAATACTGATAGCCATTAGGATACCATCCATTTGGTATATAATCGCCATACTTGGCTCTACATTCATCCTGCGAATCTTCATCAACATAATATCCTTTCATTTTAATATCGATGGACAAACCCTCCATATCAATAGACGGCGAAACAGTGGCTCTCTGGTCAATATGAAGATACCCATTAATAAGATGGTACTCGAGAATTGGTTTAATTGGTTTTGCGTTATAAATTCCAATATCGCACGCAGTAAAAAGCAGGCTGCCAAGTATTATACAAAACCATAATACCTTTTTCATAGTTGTATTAAATTAAAGTTGATACTATTGTTTGTATATTAAGTTCTAAATAAATAAGTTCGCTATATGTTTGGCTCTATGTTATAAATTATACCTAAATATAAATAGTTTTCAATATACCGGCACTACTTGTAGAGCAGTGTAGGCTTTTAGCACAGCGCATGTATGTTTGTTGGGGGGGGTAGCTACTGCAAAGTTCGGAAAATTTTGTGGCATCACCAAATTTTCGGCCAAAAAAAATCTATCACAGGCCACTTGTTATCTGTTGATAATGAGGTGTTTACAAAACGCTGAAAAGAAAAAATCTATCACGGCCATTTTTTACAGTATAAATTAAGGAAAATAGCCCTCTTAAGAGTTAAAAAAAGGAGCGATAGATGGAAACATAGCAACAAATATGTTTTATGGTTGTTTATGTATCAGGCGGGGGCTTTTATCTGTTTAGCCCCCGCCTGACTATTACAACACATATCGCACTATTTATATTTATATAGGTAGTATATTTTAGTATGACCTAAATAGGCTACCTCTTCTTGCTCGGCAGTGACTCCTTTTCGTCTTGTGCCGAGGCATCTGCAGAATTGTTGAGGTCGATGCGATACTGCAAAAGTTCCTCCAACCACTCGGCATACCTTATTGATATCGCTCTGCGGCGATTGTATGTCGCACAATGCCGCAGACGCGATGGTATGACAAGCAGCCCTCGGACATTATAGCGAGAACTCTCCACTATATGTCATATTAGCCGTAGAGATGGTGATGGTGTAGTAGCCCGCATCTGTAGAGGTGGGGATGACCACACTGCCGGCACCGGCGCAGATGTCGTACCACTGTTCACCCGTGTTGTGGTTAGTGATGACGATATCGGCAACGCCCAAGTCAACATTGAAAACAATGCTGACTGCACCATTCCAGTAGCTCGCCTCGATATCCGTCTCGAGGGTGAGAGGTATAATGTCGGGCGGTGTCGTGGGGCCGGGTTTGATAACAATAGGTTTGGGAGGGGGTGTTGGATTATCCACGGCTTGGTTTGCCATAAGACCAAACGATGACATAACGCCAATGACGGTGATAAGTAGTAATCTCTTCATAATTTGACGATAGTTTTTTTTGGGGATTCATACTGTGTTGTCACTACAAAGTTTGAAAAATTTTGTGGCACCACCAAATTTTAGGCCAAAAAAAATCTATCACGGGTCACTTGTTATGCGTTGATAATGAGGTGTTTGCAAAACGCTGAGAAGAAAAAATCTATCACGCCCCGTTTTTTGCGCGAGTCGGCGACAAAATTAGTTGAAATTGGCCAATATCTTGTCGCGATACTCCGCTGGAAGCTCCTCCATTCTGCGCTTTATTCTCGACCTGCGATTATAGATATTTGATTTTTCCAACTCCGTAAATACGGATATGGCATTTGTCGAAAAGCCGGCCAGTGTCAAGCAGATTATCTTATAGTCCATGCTATTCATATTTGGCAGCATAGACCTCACAACAGACATTGAGTTATCCTTATACTTATTGACAAGCTCCTCCAATATCTGCATCTCCTCCTTGTCGTTGCGTATGCCCTTGACATAGGCATCTACCTCGTCGTACATCCTGCGCGACTTGACATCGTTGGGCACAGGCAGGTGGTATGTGTTGAGCAGCATCTCGATATGCGACAGACGCTCACCAAATAGCTCACCGACACTCTGGTCAAGTGCTATGCCACTGCTGCGCTGACGATGCAGCTCGGCAGTGACGCTCTCCAAGTCGGCACATAGCTCTATGATGTAACGCTCCCTCGCTCGTCGGTACCTATATATGACAGCTGCGCCTATTACGACGATAAGCGCAATGATGGCGATATATGCCGTTTGTGTCTTGCGCTGATGTTGCAGCTCCGCCTCGAGTTCAGCCTCCAAAGCATCAATCTGCGTGTTGAGCATGGGCTGGCTCAATGCCTTGAGGGTGATCTCGTCCTGAACGGCTATCATCCTGTTGTTGAGCTCCAAGGCCTCTTTGTATCTGTCTGACATCAAATAGATTAGGTACAGCGAGTGGTCCATGAATATCGGATCGGCATCGTCGAGGCTTGCGGCATAGTCTATATACTCATGAGCCGAGCGTATCTCGCCCTCGCAGGTCGCCATAATTGCGCGATAGCAGTAGTAGTCTGACTTGTTGAAGAAGAGGCAGTCGTGCTTATCGAAGAGTGTGACGACGTCGACAAACTCTCTGTACTCGCCACGTTGCAGATAGACCTGCGCAAGCTCATGCAAAACGGAGCACAAGAAGCTGTCGGCATGGTTATCAATAGCATATTCCAAGGCTGCGTGCAGTGGTGGCAGAGCATCATCAAAGTTGCGCAACCTGCCATATGTGCCTCCCATGAGAAACTTGCTATGTGCGTCGTGGTACTCCAGTCCGGCCCGTTGGAAGCAGTCACAAGCCTTGGCATAGGCCTCTATGGCGTTATCAAACAGCAGCTCCGCGCCATAGACATCGCCCATGGTGCGGTAGACGAGGCCCTCGAGGTGTGGGTTGTCGAGAGCCCGGCACGACTCCTCGGCGGCCATAAGTGCGAAGATAGCCTCGGCACTCTTGCCGGTACTATGCATCACCAGACCGTGTTGATACATCGCGCGGGCGCGCTCGTCATGATTATCCGAGAGGCGGTAGTAGCGCGACATATCGTGTGTCAGGCTATCGCTCTGCGGCTTGATGCGGTTGTAGTAGAGGGCCTCGCTATATACCAGGGCGTAGTAGGCGTTATCGTGTTTGCCGTGCACCCTTTGGCGGTCGACATTGCGCACGACCATCAGGGCCGAGTCGGGATGGGTCTCGGCGAGAGCCTCGGCCTTGGCAAGCTCCGAAAGCACCCTGTCGGGCGTAGTACAACGGGTGGTAAGCACACAGCAGCAGCCGACCATGACAATGGCCATGCTCCGCATAAATCTAAACACATTATAACGTGATGATACCATAGCACAAATATACAAAAATTATCGGTGCCGTGAAACCTCTGGGTAGCACTTTTGGTAAAAATAGGTGGAGATTAGGGAGAGATAGGACTAATAGGAAGAAATAGGACGAAATAGGAAGAGATAGGACGAAATAGGAAGAGATAGGAAAAATGGGATAGCACACCGCCACCGGGTAAATGTCGGCCGCGCTTAATCCCATTAAGTCCCATTAAGTCCTATTAAGTCCTATCAAGTCCTATTGACTGCGCAAAATAGGATGAGATAGGTAAAATGGGATAGCACATTGCTACCGGGTAAATGTCGGCCGCGCCTAATCCTATTAAGTCCTATCAAGTCCTATTAAGTCCTACTGACTGCGCCGTCCTATCGACTGCGCCTCACCGCACAAAAAAAGGGCTGTCGTGCCCCGAGGGTAGACAGCCCAATAGTTGTTCGGCAGTGCCGACCTATCTTGTTATTTCTGCTCGTTGAGGATGCGCATTGCTGCGTCGAAAATCGTGGTGTCATCCAGCGTTACAACGCCACCATCGGGGCCCTGCTCAATATGGATACCTGCACAAGCCTTTGCCTCGAGGTGCTGACCACCGAAGTAGTTGCGTACAGTCTCAACGTCGATTCCCAACTCATCTGCAATGCGCTGCGAGCTGCCACTGGGCAACTTATCCTTGATACGGCGCAGTTCGTTAAATGTGATAATCATAACTTTTTAAGGTATTAAGATTAGTATTAAATTATTTTCGCACTACTAAATTAATGCAAATTTTTCAAATAGCCAAACTTTTAATGCAATTTTTAATTTTTTTTCAAATAACATCTTGGCATTGCCAATATCGATACTCCCTCGCGGGCAATTATTGTGCGTAATACCCCAAAAAGCGCGCCCCAAGAGCTTTGGTAAACTCTCGGGGCGTTGCCTTATCGTGGGCCTAAATGCCCAACGTCGATTTGCAATTAGCGAACCTGCTTGATGATCTCACCACCGTGCTTGATAGCCTCCTCGTTCATAGGCAGCATCTTCCAAGCGCGCTCGGGCAAGGTGTGCTTCAGACCCTCCATTACGTTCTCCATCTTAACCACGGGGCGAACCTTGAGGTATGCACCCAAAATCATGGTGTTGAAGAGCTTTGACTGGCCCATACGAGCGCACTCTGCCGTAGCGTCGATCTGGTAAACGCTGATGTCGGTACGAGTGGGGTGGTGGGTGATACCGTTGGTGTCGTAGATGAGAACACCACCGGGCTTAACCTGGCTCTCGAACTTGTCCATAGACTGCTGGTTGAGGACAACTACGCAGTCAAACTCGTGAGCGATAGGTGAAGAGATAGGCTTATCCGACAGGATAACGGTCACGTTGGCAGTACCACCACGCATCTCGGGACCGTATGAAGGCATCCAAGTAACCTCCATATCCTGCATAACGCCAGAGTAAGCCAAAATCTTACCCATAGTGAGGACACCCTGTCCTCCGAAACCTGCAATGATTATAGTCTCTTTCATAGTTGCTTACTCTTTTGTTGTGTCCTTCAAATCGCCGAGCTCGTAGAACGGCAACATATTCTTCTCCAACCACTCGTTAGAGGCTACAGGCGACAGCTTCCAACCGCTGTTGCAAGTAGAAACGACCTCTACCAAGCTGAAGCCCTTACCTGCCATAGCATTCTCGAATGCGTGACGGATAGCCTTCTTGGTCTTGCGCACGTTGGCGGGAGTGTGAACACTCTGACGAGTTACATAGCATACGCCGTCGAGGTGAGCCAGCATCTGACCAATCTTGTAGGGATAGCCATTGAGCTTGGGATCACGACCGTAGGGGGTGGTGGCGGTCTTCATACCCAGCAGGGTAGTGGGAGCCATCTGACCACCGGTCATACCGTAGATAGCGTTGTTGATGTAGATAGCCACGATGTTCTCACCGCGTGCAGCAGCGTGGATGGTCTCGCCGGTACCAATAGCCGACATATCACCATCACCCTGGTAGGTGAATACCATCTTCGTGGGGTTCACGCGCTTGATGGCGGTAGCCACAGCGCAAGCACGACCGTGAGCAGCCTGTGCCCAGTCGATATCTATATAGTTGTATGCAAATACCGAGCAGCCTACGGGCGATACGCCAATAGTGCTATGCTCCAAACCCATCTCCTCGATAACCTCGGCAACGAGCTTGTGTACGGTACCGTGGCTACAGCCGGGGCAGTAGTGCATTACATTAGGCAAGATAAGCTTTGACTTGCCAAATACCAAATTCTCCTTTTTGATTTCAACCTCTGCCATAGTCTTATCGATTTATAAGTTTTTCTTTAACTGCATTGAGAACCTCATCGGGTGAGAAGAGCATACCGCCCATACGGCCATAGTGCTCTACGACAGCCTTGCCGTTTACTGCAAGACGAACATCCTCAACCATCTGGCCTGCGTTAAGCTCAGCTGAGAGGAAGCCCTTTACGCCACGCTCTGCAAGCTCCTGAATAGCCTTTGTGGGGAAGGGGTAGAGGGTGATAGGACGCAACAAACCAAGCTTGATGCCCTCGGCGCGTGCCATCTCAACGGTAGCAGAGCAGATACGAGAAGATGAACCGAATGCTACGATTACATAGTCTGCATCGTCGCACTGAATAGCCTCGTAGCGTACCTCGTTCTCCTTGATAGCATTGTACTTGGCCTGAAGACGCTGGTTGTTAACCTCCATAACCTCTGACTTAAGCTCAAGTGAGGTGATCACATTGCGCTCGCGGTCATCGGTCTTGCCAATAAGAGCCCAGCTCTTGCACTCTGCAGCGATCTCCTCCTTAGTCTTGCGAGGACGCTGGGGTGCCAAAACAACCTTCTCCATCATCTGACCGATAGCACCATCAGCCAAAATCATAGCGGGGTTGCGATACTTGAACGCGAGATCGAAAGCATCAGCTACGAAATCGTGCATCTCCTGAACTGAGTTGGGAGCCAAAACGATAAGGTGGAAGTCGCCGTGTGCACCACCCTTACAAGCCTGGAAGTAGTCAGACTGTGAAGGCTGGATAGTACCAAGACCCGGACCACCACGCTGGCAGTTTACGATAACGCAAGGAAGCTCGGCACCTGCGAGGTAGCTCAAGCCCTCAGACATAAGGCTGACACCGGGCGAAGATGAAGAAGTCATAACGCGCTTACCGGTAGATGCGCCACCATACACCATATTAATAGAAGATACCTCAGACTCTGCCTGAAGAACAACCATACCGGTAGTCTCCCAAGGCTTCTCCTCCATAAGTGTCTCCATAACCTCTGACTGAGGTGTGATGGGGTAGCCGAAATAGCCGTCGCAACCATAGCGAATTGCTGCGTGAGCAATCACCTCGTTGCCTTTCATAAGTTTTACCTCTTTCTCTGCCATAGTTTACTCGAATTTTTGGCGATACACCGTTAGACAACTATCCGGACAGATGATAGCGCAAGAAGCGCAACCAGTACAATTATCCGGCTCAACCATCATAGCGAAGGGATAACCCTTACCATTAACCTCGTTCGATAGACCGAGCGTCTTTGTAGGACATGATGCTACACATACACCACAACCCTTACAATGCTCTGTATCGACGACAACTGTTCCTTTGATTTTTGCCATACGACAGTAGTTTTATAGATTGTTAATAGTTCGGTTTGTTCGAATACATAGAATTCACCAAACAAAGATACACAAAATTTCCCAAACTAAGCACACTTTTTTGAAATATTTTTTCGGCGGTTGAATTTAGCTCGATATTGTGGCGAAAAACACCAAGTGTCGAAGTGAGTAGGGAGCTTAAAGAAATTAGAGAAGTTAAGGATATTTGTCTTGGCGCTACTCTTAAGTTCTCTAAATTCCCTAAATTCTCTAACGCTCGCGCTATCTGCTACTTACTTGGCGGTTAGCTCGTCGTAGATGCGGTCGTAGACCTTGCGAAGAGCCTCCGGCTGGGCGATAAGCTGGCGTAGCTCCTCCAGTCGGCGAGAGTTCTCCGAGGGCGTTATCCATAGGCGCAGGTAGCCACCGTAGTCGTACTTCTCGTGAAGATGCTCCCTTAGGCGGTCGTAGCCCTCTTCGCGGTCGAGTGTGGGGTGGTTGGCAAGGGTGAATTGTATGGTGCGGCGAATGATTGATTCGGGCATAATAAGCCTGTCGGCCTCCGCCACGATAGCGCCATAGATGGTGCGTGGTGCATTTTTTGACGATGCTCGGTGGTCTTCGCAGGCATCTGCCATCGTTGCAATCTGCTCCTCGCTAAACCACTGTCGGAGGCGCTCATCGGCAAGCACTATACGCCTTGAGTCGTGGTGATGATTCTCTCTGCCGTAGGCCAATCCCGTGTCGTGATAGGCGGCTATGGCATAGACCATATTGGGGTCTGCATCGTGGCTCTCGGCAAGCTCCAAGCTACGCCTGATAACCATCTCGGCGTGGTCGCGACGATGTGCGCCATCGAAACTATCGTAGCGCGGTATAATCTCCTCCTCGATATATTGTTTTAGTGTGGGCTCTATCATCCTGCGTAGACCTCGATTAAATCCTCTCGTCTAAGATACTTCTCGGTCAAGGCCTTAATCTCCTCGGCAGTGATGGCGAAGATGCGGGCAACGCTCTCCTCGGTGGCGCTGTTGTCCATACCACACATAATATTCTCTATCGTTACATCGGCAATGCCAAAGGGGCCATCAAGGATGCGTAGTATCTCGCCAATCATCACATTCTTAACCATTTGCAACTCTCCTTCATCGACTAACTCGTTTCTGAGGCGCTCAATCTCGAAGTATATCTCACGAAGGGCATCCTCTCTATGCTCCTTCGCTACCTGTGTTGCGATGGCTAAATATCCCTCCTTGTCGAAGTTTACCATAGCGGCCATAACACCGTAGGTGTAGCCGTGCTCCTCGCGCAGATTCTGCATCAGGCGTGAGCCAAAGTAGCCACCCAAGATGGCGGCCACAACCTGCATACCGACAAAGTCGGGGTGGGTGCGCGGAAAGAGCAGACGACCGAGGCGTATAGATGTCTGCAACGCCCCCTCCACGCTGCGCGATAAGTGGTGCGTAGTCTCAGGTGTGGGCATCGTTGCCGAGGGCTTTATGCCAGAGGGCAGTGCCTCGACAAGTGCGCTAATCTGGCCAAGCACCTCTTCGTCGATATTTCCGCTACACGCCACAAAGCAGTTTTCGGCAGTATATAGTGTGCGGTAGGTATGTCGTAGGTCGTCTGTCGTAAGCTCATCGTAGAGTGCCTCGTCGGAGGATTTGCCGTAGGGGTGCTCCTTGCCAAATAGTGCCTCGGAGAAGAGCTCGCGCGACTGCATATCGACCTTCTTGCGCTCAATCTTCAGGCTCTGCTTGCGTTTCGAGCAGTAAATCTTAAATTCGTGCTCAGGGAATGCGGGGTGCAGGATAATCTCGCGTGCAACGGCAATCGTAGGCTCGAAGAACTTCTTAAGCGAGCAGAACGAGATATAGGCGTAGTCGCGGTCGATATTGACATCGAAGTATGAGCCGTAGAAGTCCAGCTCCTCGGCAATCTGCTGTGCTGTGAGGTGGGTGCTGCCCTCGCCAAGCATATTGGCGGTGGCAGAGGCGGCAAAGCTCTTGTGTTGCATCGAGCTTCCTGCGCGGAATACGAGCGTGAAGCGCACAACCTCAAACTCGTTGGCATCGAGGCGATAGACCTTTACGCCATTGGCCGTAGTGCGCACCTCGGCACGAGGCATCGTTACGCTATCGGGGATTATAATATCGGGTTGCTCTCTCATTTGGCACGGTAGATTAGTGTCGATGAATTATTCGGGGTGAAGCATCGCTCGGCAAAGGCCTTGACCTCATCGCGTGTGAGCGAGCGGTATATCTCGGCCTCGCGGTTTACAAGGTCGGTATCGCCTGTCATAGCGTAGAAGCAGAGGTTGAGGGCCTTGTTCATAATGTTTATTTCGCCCATCAGCATATTTGCCTCGAACTTGTTTTTCACCTTCTCCATTTCGTAATCGGTGATATTGCCCTCCTTAAGGTCGTTGAGCTCGCCCCATAGCTTGGCCTCGGCCTCAGCCTCCGATGTCGAGGGCATAAGACGCCCCTTGATGATGAATAGACCCTTGTCGAGACTGCCTGTGATATAGGCATTTACGCTTGAGAAGAGGCCTTGCTCCTTGACTAATCGGTTTACCAAGCGCGATGACTCGCCACCGGCCAAAAGGTCGGAGCTGAGGTCGCCCAAGAAGAAGTCGCGCGATAGGCGGTCGCCCATATGAAAGGCAATCGTAATATCCGTTGCCGGCACTTCGCGCTCCACCTCCAAACGGCGAGGCTCACGCTGCACGGGCTCCTCGGCGATGGCGGGGATAGCGAGGTTGTTGTCCTCGATGTCGCCAAAATACTCCTCTGCCATATCTAACATCAGCTCCTCGTCGAGGTCTGCCGAGATGGCGAGAATAGCGCGTGAGGGGCGGTAGTGAAGTCGGTAGAAGGCACGCACATCCTCGGTCGTGGCGCTCGCTATATGGTCGGGCGTAAGGCCTATTGTCGACCAGCGATAGGGGTGTGTGGTGTATGCCAAGCCTCGCAATAGGGGTTGTTCATCGCCATAGGGCTGGTTGAGGTAGCGCTGCTTAAACTCCTCGATTACCACCTGCTTCTCTGTGGCGCAGGCCTCCTCCGAGATGTTGAGATTTGCCATACGGTCGCTCTCAAGCCATAGGGCAGTCGAGAGGTTCTCCTTCGGAAGGGTTATGTAGAAGTTGGTGTAGTCGTTGTTGGTAAAGGCGTTGTTCTCGCCACAAGCCATCTGCACGGGCACATCGAACTCAGGCACATTGTGTGTGCCACGAAACATCAGATGCTCGAAGAGGTGAGCAAAGCCCGTTCTATCCTCCGACTCGTTGCGTGCACCCACCTTGTAGAGTAGGTTTACAGCGGCAAGTTTCGAGGCGTGGTCGCGATTAACCAGCACGGTCAATCCGTTTTTCAGTATGCGTTGTTTATAGTGTATCATAATCTGTAACAAATGTACGAAAAAGAATCGAGTTGGCAAAATGGGTATGGCAAAAATAGATAGAGTTGCGCTCGTTCCGAGCGCCAGCTATTGCTGAGGGGCACAAGTGGCACGAGGGGCACGAGGGGAGATAGTGTGTGGGTGCTAACCTTAAGGTGGGTAAGACCAGCGATGCGCTTGCTAACCTTACCACCCCTTTTACCCCTTAGACCCCTCAGACCCCTTGGGGCGATAGCCCGCAGGCGAAACGCCTGCTCTAAACCTTGCCCCTCCCCTATATAAATATAAGTATACACCCGTGTGCGAAAAATATTTAGAAAAAAGTGCTCGAAAAATTTGCAAAATCACCACTTTTTGTTCTATCTTTGTGATATCAAAATGATATTAAAATAAACGGTTAAATCTAAGTCTAACAAAATAACTTTTACCACTATGAAAAACTACACTTATTCAGGTTGGAAACTCAATGGCTTTATTGCCCTTTTGGTCAATCTTTTGATGGTTGCCGCAATGGTCTACTCGATTGTTGTATTGGCAACGGCCGAGGCACCTGTTGTCTGGGCGATTGTTGCACTTATCGTATTGGCGATTGCATCGTTCCTTATGCTCTTCGGCTACATTATGCTTGAGCCTAACGAGTCGCGCGTATTCCTCTTCTTTGGTAACTATCGCGGTACCTTCTACGAGAACGGCTTCTGGTGGGTAAACCCCTTTATGACAGCAAAGAAGCTCTCGATGCGTGCCCGTAACCTCAATGTAGACCCTATCAAGGTTAATGACAAGGCGGGTAACCCCATTCTTATCGGCTTGGTTGTGGTGTGGAAGATTAAGAACGATGGTGCGTACAACGCCGTTTTCGAGATTGATGCTCCTGAGGTTGTTGGCGCTACATCTAACACCCGTATGAATGTCTTGGAGAACTTCGTAGCGGTGCAGAGCGACTCGGCATTGCGTCAGGTAGCGGGTATGTATGCCTACGATGAGAATACCAAGGGCGAGACTGAGGAGGTAACACTCCGTTCGGGTGGTGATGAGATTAACGATAAGCTCACCGATGAGCTTAACGACCGCCTCTCGATTGCCGGTATCGAGGTTATCGAGGCTCGTCTCAACTATCTGGCTTATGCTCCTGAGATTGCTGCCGCTATGTTGCGCCGTCAGCAGGCCGATGCTATCATCTCGGCACGCGAGAAGATTGTTGAGGGTGCTGTTTCGATGGTTAAGATTGCCCTTGAGCGCCTCTCTTCGGAGGAGGTTGTAGACCTTGACGAGGAGCGTAAGGCAGCTATGGTGAGCAACTTGCTCGTTGTGCTCTGTGCCGATGAGGCTGCTCAGCCTGTGGTGAATACTGGTACTCTCCACAACTAACCGTAACTCTCTATTCCCCCAAGTTATGGCTACGAAGGAGTCAAATACACGCAGTTTTATACTTCGCATTGATGGCGAGACGATGGAGGCGCTCGAAAAGTGGGCTGCAGACGAGTTTCGCTCCACCAATGGTCAGCTGCAATGGATTATTGCCGAGGCCTTGCGCCGTAGTGGGCGCAAGCCTCGTGCAAAACGAAAAGTAAAGGAGGGCGAGAGCAATGAAGAATAGATTTAGCATTTGGAAATTTAACTATCGCGATATTGAGCGCAAGTCTAATCGCCGACTTGGCAAGAAGGAGGAGGATTGGAAGATGGGCATAGGCAACTGGGCTGTTTTGATAGTTCTGTTTGTGCTTATCGAGCTTAAACCTATCCCTGATAGTGTGCCTTATGCCGAGTGGGTAAGTCTGCTTATCGCCCTCTTTGTCCTCTTTGTGGTGCTCTTCCTAAGGTTCCGTCGCCAAGCACCCCGCACCTGTTGGCGCAATGCCACTTGGGCACTGGCGATGTGGGCTTCGGTAATCACTGTTGCCCCTCTCCTGCTCTACTGGCTCGAAGAGTTTCCGTGGGATTTGACCTGGCAGATTATTGCTGCATCCTCTGTTTTGTGGCTCGCTGCTCTCGGTTGCTACCTGCGCCTCGGCTATATCCGCCGCCGCTCACAAGAGATTGTCTTACGCCTTCGCTTGGAGCGTAAACGCCGTAAGGCACAATATCTTTAGTTATGACAACCAAAATCGTTATATTGGCGCTCTGCACTCTGTTGCTCTTGGCTCTTGCGGTGCTTGCCCTTGTTGGTAAGTTGGATAGGTTGTACACGATGTTCTATCCTGCCGATAGCCTTGCACCCGATAGGCTGGATAGGCGCGTTAAGCGTTGGCGAATACTATTTGCTACGGACATAATCCTTGCCGAGGTGCTACTCTTCGTCTTTATCCTAATCGGCATATTAGACTATTATGAGTGGGCACTTGTTGTGGTGGCGGTGCTCTATTTCGCTTTGGAGGAGTTGTGGGTTCGTAGAGCTTAGCCCCGTTGGATTAACCTTAAAACCTTGTTTATATGAACATTTGGCTTATAATCAGCGGTGTTGCCTCGTTGGTGGTTGTGCTGATGTGTGTGGCGATTCTGCTTGGCCGTGGCGATTGGCTTGTTTATGAGCTACGAGGCGACGATCGCGACAAGTTCAACCTTGCGCGACTGCGTGTGATAATAGCAGTAGAGTATTTGTTGATGGTGCTCTTTTTGTGGGTATCACACATCTTCGACTTTAAGGATAGTATATCTTTTATCGGCATTCTGCTTATCGCCGTGCTTATTGGCTTTATCAAAGGCACTTGGGCGACAAAGTAGACTAAAACCTTTACCCATATGAGACGAATAATATTGATAATCGCAGCCCTTGTTGTTGCGCCTACGCTCTACGGACAGAATATTCCTCAGTATCGCAACGATGCAGTTGAGTTATCGGCTGAGTATAAGCAAGGTAACGCCTTTCAGCAAGACCTGCTCCTATATGCCGATATGCTCTCCTCGACACACCCCTATTATGCCGATGCCAAGCACCGCAAAGGTCTTGAGCGCCGAGTGCGTAAGGTCTATAAGGAGTGTGGCAAGATAGAAGATGTTGCGGCCTTTAAGCTCACTCTTGCCCGCTTGGCAGCATCGCTTGGCGATGGCCATACCGCAATATCTTATTGGAGCAATTTAGAGCGTATCTTCCCCGTAAGACTCTCCCTCGACATCAATCAACCCGCCATCGTCGATGTTACATCCGAGGAGCACCGTGCGTTGCTCGGCAAAGAGGTAAAGGCGGTTAATGGTCGCCCACTGAGTAAGATACTTCGCAGTGCGCGAGAGATAGTGAGTGCCGACAACGATGTAAACTTCCTAAACTTGGTAAAGGAGTATCTGATGTTTGCCGAGTTTTGGTCGTTCCTCGATATGAGCGATGAGTGCTTAACGCTTACCTTTGCTGATGGCAGCAGTGCCGAGGTTGAGGCAATCAACAAGCGCGAACTTCGTATCGCACAGCTGCAACGCAATACACAAGAGCGAGTTACGGCGATGCGTAACACCCTTTTTGACTACACAATCTTCGAGGAGGAGGGTATCTGCTATCTGCAGTTCAACCAGTTTGCCGATAGGGTTACGCTGCCTCAATATACGCAGTTGGCACGCTTCGATGAGTTTGTTGCTAAGATGATGGCGGAGATAGAGGCTAAGGGTGTCGAGACCCTCGTTGTAGATCTTCAGTATAACGGTGGTGGCAACAGCAACCTTGGTGATGTGCTGTTGTCGTGGCTCAAACCACACGCCGAAACCGAGCGCTATGGTGTCGATGTTCGTATCTCGAAGCTACTCCTTGAGCGCTATCCCTACTATCGCGACTTTACCTATGATGGCGAAGAGCTGAAGTTGGGCGAGGTCTATGATATGTGGCAGTTCGACCACAACAGAGGGCAAGAGATTGACTATAACGCACCCCAAGACTCCTCGCAACATATCCTTAACTTCGATGCCGAGCGTATCTTTCGTGGAGATGTCATCTTCGTTGAGGGCAAAGAGTCATTTAGTAGCGCCACCTTGCTCCTTACCAAGGCGCGTGATTGTGGGGTAGGCATCATCGTTGGTGAGCCTTCGGGAGGTAGACCCAGCCACTATGGCGACCTTCTCTACTGCACACTTCCCAACACCAATACTATCGCCACCGTAAGCCACAAGCGCTTTGTACGCCCCAACCGTGAGGCTAAGGAGAGCGACTATATTGTGCCCGATCTCTTTATTGAACTTGACGATCCCGACCGCGACCTACTTTGGGAGTGGATATTGAAAAATTATAGCAAAAAGTAGCTATGAACGAGACTGTTTTACTGATTATTATGGCGGTGGTCTTTGCCCTGTTGGGTGTTATGACCCTGCTTGGCAAGGCGGACTTTACGATGAAGCGCCGATTTCGTGATTCAGCAAAGTTTAACCTTCTTCGCCTGCGTGTTATTCACGCCTTAGCATTTCTCCTTGTCTCGCTGATAACCATACTTATCCTCTGCGGTGTCAATGAGTTTGTTACGGTATGTGTCATCCTCCCCGCAGTGGTAGTATTGGCAATCCTGCAATACACCTGGGCGAAGAAATAGTTGAGAGTTGTTAGTTGTTAGAGTTGCGCTCCGTTGGAGCGCCAGCTAACGCTGAGGGGC
>CALGRZ010000118.1 GCA_937880705.1 uncultured Alistipes sp. | reverse complement strand
TAATTGCGGTATGAGAAGATGCAATCTTACCCAAGAATACCGCTGCTCCAACCGTGAGGGCGTAGAATGTGAGCAGCGTATTGGATATCGTGGCGATAGCCTTGCTGCGGTTGATGATGACAATGAAGAGGGCGTAGACCAATGCCGAGCCGAGCGACAACAGAACGCCGATAGGCTCTATCGCCTCGCCACCCGCACCCTGTGTCATAACGAGCACGCCACCAAATGTCGCAGCAATGGCAAGCCACACGGGCCACGAAGGCACGACACCCAAAAAGACCATAATAATCGCCACCAGCACGGGGTAGAGAAATATCAGCGTGGTGGCCAGGCCCGATGCGATGTAGTTGTAGGCCTCAAAGAGGAATAGGCTGCTTGACGTGTATAGAAGACCGAGAACGAGCAATACGCCCGCCGGCTTTGCTGTGATCTTGAAGCTCTGCTTGGTGAGCAGGAGAAACGCACCAAGCATGACAACGGCAAACGAGTATCGAAAGAAGAGTATCGACTCGATGGCTGCGCCCTTGTTCATCAGTGGCACGGCAAAGAGCGGATTGAGGCCGTATGTGATGCCGGTAATAATGCCGGCCGGGTAGCCTATAATAGCGTTTTTACTTAATGCTTTCATGGGTATTTTAGCTTTCGGAGCGCAAAGATATACACAAAAGTCATACAAGGATGCGCCTGCAACAAAATTTCCTGCATCTTTTAGCCTAAGGTCGAGATACGAGGCGAGGTAGCGACCACACCTGCTCGGGCCCTCAAGCCGACTTGTAGGGTATAAAACTATGAGCTGCGGCAGAGAACTATTTTACCGCACATCAGCCACCGTATCTAAAAAATGCGTAACTTTGTAGAAAGAAAAGAGAAGAGAACGAATAGTATGCAGCAGAGTTTGACTGCCTGCGTGACGAGGGCAACGAGTTTGCGACCATGTTGCGCAGTGCGGGGGTGACGACCACCCTCACACAGACCAGGGACACGATGCACGGCTTCGATATGGCACAGCGCAGCGAGATAACCGAACACCAAGTCACCGAGCGTTGCAAGTGGCTCGGGGCGTGGTAGACTTACTAAACGACCGATTTTATTATGACCGAAAAAGAGAAGATGTTGCGTCAGATGTTGTATGATGCAAACAACGATACGGACCTTATCGAGGAGCGCAAGGCAGCGAAGGAGCTTTGCCACGACTTTAACCACCTACGCCCATCAGATACCGCCGCTCAGCAGCGAATTATGCGCCAACTACTTGGCAAGACTGCGGGCGCGAGCTTCTCGATTGTTGCCCCCTTCTGGTGCGACTACGGCTACAATATCGAGATTGGCGAGAACTTCTTTGCCAACCACAACACGGTGATTTTGGATGGTGCAAAGGTGACATTTGGCAACAATGTCTTCGTGGCCCCCAACTGCGGTTTTCACACCGCGGGGCACCCCGTAGATGCCGAGCGCAGAAACCAAGGTTTGGAGTATGCCTACCCCATCACGGTAGGCGACAATGTATGGATAGGCGCGGGCGTGCAGGTGATGCCGGGTGTCACGATCGGCTCGAATGTCGTGATTGGCGGCGGCTCGGTGGTTGTGAAGGATATACCGTCGAATGTGGTGGCTGTGGGCAACCCCTGCCGTGTTGTACGCCCTATTACCGATGCCGACAGACTCAAATCGTGGGATAGGGAGTAGGAGCAACAGGATAACACGAGGAGTTTCGACCTTTTCTCTCGCGGTTTTGGGAAAATTATCGTATCTTTGTAAGAGAATAGAGTATTAACCAATAAAGATAGGAAATCATGAAGATTAAGTCACTTTTAATTATGGTTGCGGCCATAGTGATGGTGTCGTGTGGCGGTAACAACACAAAGAACGCCGACGATAACAGTGCCGAGGCCGTAGCCGCTACCGGCGCGATGGATATTGACAGCCTCATGGACAATGCCGAGGAGCTCACCGACGAACTGGTTGAGATCGAGGGCATCTGCACACATATCTGCTCGCACAGCGGTCGCAAGATCTTCCTTATGGGCAGCGACGACAGCAAGATCATCCGCATCGAGTCTGGTGAGCTGGGTGCCTTTGACCATAAGTGCGTCAACAGCATAGTGAAGGTTAAGGGCCACCTGCGCGAGGATCGCATCGACGAGGCCTACCTCAAGCAGTGGGAGGCCGAGGTGGCAGCACAGACCGCCGAGGAGCATGGCGACGGTGAGGGCGGCTGCAGCACCGAGAAGGCCGCTCGTGGCGAGACGGGCACGACCGTCGAGGAGCGCATCGCCGACTTCCGCACCAGAATAGCGGCTCGCAAAGAGGCTACCGGCAAGGAGTATCTCTCGTTCTATTATGTAGTTGCAGAGTCGTATGAGGTTCTCGAGTAACACCTTCAGAAAGTGGTGTAGGCTGCTACATCGCGACCTATCGTTCCTCTTCGCCGGCATGGTCTTTATATACGCCATATCGGGCCTCTACATGAACCATCGTGATGTGATCAACCCCCGCTACTCGGTGAGTGTTGTCGAGCAGCAGCTGGTGGGGCTCCCCACACAAGCGGAGATGGATCGTGAGGCTGTCGAGAAGATCATGGCCGACATGGCCATCAGCGAGCAGTACACCAAGCACTACTTCCCCCAGGCGGGCACGCTGAAGGTCTTCCTCAAGGGTGGCTCGTCGCTCGTCGTAAGCCTCGACGATGGCCATGCCGTCTACGAGTCGCTGCGTCGTCGACCGCTGGTAGGTCAGATGACCAGGTTGCACTACAACCCCGGAAAGTGGTGGACATGGTTTGCCGATATCTTCGCCGTGGCACTCATCGTAATTACGCTCACGGGCCTCTTTATGCTCAACGGCAAGAAGGGGCTTCGAGGTCGTGGTGGCGTGGAGCTGCTGATCGGCATAGCCATACCTATACTACTGCTCCTATTAAGCTGATAGGCGCAATAAAACAGCATCTGACAATGTGTGGCCGACTGAAGAAATACTCTTGTCGGCCACTAATTGCTACATATTAGGCTGCTGCACACTATTTTTTCGACCGTGTGGTTGCCATTTTTTTGAATTGTTTTGTATCTTTGCACCATATATGCATATATATGATGCTCCGCAGCCTATGGATGTGCCCATGAGCTATACTAAATGTGTTTATCAAATTAACTTAAAACTATATCACTATGTTTGCTATTGACAACTATGACTTTACCGGTAAGCGCGCCATTATCCGCGTAGACTTCAATGTGCCTCTGAACGCAGAGGGCAAGGTGACTGACGACACCCGTATTCGTGCCGCCATACCCACCATCAAGCGTGTGTTGGAGGGAGGTGGCTCGGTAATCCTGATGTCGCACCTGGGTCGTCCCAAGAAGAACCCCGATGCAAAGTATTCGCTCGAGCAGATCATCGATGCTATCGAGGCTCGTCTGGGTGTTAAGATCAAGTTTGCAGGCGACTGCATGGGCGAGAAGGCTGCACAGATGGCCGCAGAGCTGAAGCCCGGTGAGGTTATGTTGCTCGAGAACCTGCGCTTCTATGCCGAGGAGGAGGGCAAGCCCCGAGGCTTGGCCGAGGATGCCTCGGAGGAGGAGAAGAAGGAGGCCAAGAAGGCTGTTAAGGAGTCGCAGAAGGAGTTTGTTAAGCGTCTGGCTTCGTATGCCGACTGCTACATCAACGATGCCTTCGGCACGGCACACCGCGCCCACGCCTCAACAGCTCTGATCGCCGACTACTTCCCCCAGGATAAGATGTTCGGCTACGTCATGGAGAACGAGCTCAAGGCTATCGATGGCGTTATGCAGAACCCCCAGCGTCCCTTCTGCGCTATCGTAGGTGGTTCTAAGGTTTCGACCAAGATCACCATCATCGAGAAGCTAATGGAGAAGGTCGACTCGATCATCATCGGTGGCGGTATGACCTACACCTTCGCAGCTGCCGAGGGTGGCAAGGTGGGTAAGTCGATCTGCGAGCCCGACATGTTCCCCGTAGCTCTTGAGATATTGAAGAAGGCCGAGCAGAAGGGCGTCACCATCCTTCGCTCACCCGATGCGCTGATCTGCGACGACTTTGCCGAGACGGCCAACACGCAGGAGGCCCCTGCCAACAACATCCCCGATGAGTGGGAGGGTGTCGACATCGCCACAGGCGGTAAGGCCAAGTTCCGCGAGCACATCCTCGGCTGCAAGACCATCCTCTGGAATGGCCCCGTGGGTGTCTTCGAGATCGACAAGTTCTCTACCGGCTCAAAGGCTGTTGCCGAGGCTATCGCCGAGGCTACCGAGAAGAATGGTGCCTACTCGCTCATCGGCGGTGGCGACTCGGTTGCTTGTGTCAACAAGTTCGGTCTGGCCGACAAGGTGTCGTATGTATCTACCGGTGGCGGTGCCCTGCTGGAGTATATGGAGGGCAAGGAGCTGCCCGGCGTAGCGGCTATTCGCAAGTAACGACCACACATAACGAGCGTAGAGCAATAAGCAGGGCTCTGCGCTCGTTTATCTGAAACAAACTAAATAAACTATAGTAAACCTACGAGATGAAAAGATTGACAATTATGCTTGCAACTGCACTTATGATGACAGCTTGCGCAAACAACGCCACCAACAACGAGAGTGGCGCGGTACCGGCCATCGACACCAACAACTTCGATGAGTCGATCGTCCGTAATGACGACTTCTACCAGTGGGCTACCGGTGGCTGGCAGAAGAACAACCCCCTGAAGCCCGAGTACTCGCGCTACGGCTCTTTCGACGTGCTGCGCGAGAACAACGAGATCCGCATCAACGAGCTCTTCCAGGCCATGACCGAGGTTGAGGCCGAGGCAGGCAGCATCGAGCAGAAGATCTCGGACCTCTATAAGATGGGCCTCGACGAGGAGCGTCTCAACAACGAGGGTGCCGAGCCTATCCGTGAGGCACTGAACAAGATCTTTGCCATGACCGAGCGTCAGCAGATCATCGACGCCCTGGCAGCTCTGCACACCGACGGCATCGGCGTATTCTTCGCATGCTACCCCGCCGCTGACCTCGCCGACAGCAACATGACCATCCTCTACCTCGAGCAGGGCGGTCTGGGCATGGGCAACCGCGACTACTACACCGACGAGAAGAATGCCGAGCTGAAGGCCGCTTATGGCGACTACCTTCGCAAGATCTTCACCCTGGCCGAGGTTGAGGGTGATGTAGAGGCTCTGGTTGAGAGCGTTCTGAAGGTCGAGAACCGCATCGCCGAGAAGCACTGGACCAATGTCGAGTGCCGCGACATTCAGAAGGGCTACAACCCCTACACCTTTGAGGCTGTATGCCAGGAGTTCACAGCTATCGACTGGGCAGCCTACTTCAAGGCCATGGGCCTGGGCAAGGTAGATAAGCTCGTTGTGAGCCAGCCCTCGTCGTTTGCCAACACCATGGAGGTTATCGCAACTGCCGATGTTGAGGATCTGAAGGCATACGTTGCTGCACACTACATCGACGCTGCAACGGCATACCTCAGCGAGGAGTTTGCTCTGGCATCATTCGAGTTCTTCGGCAAGAAGATGTCGGGTACCGAGGAGATCCGTCCCCGCTGGAAGCGCGCCATGATCGTGCCCAACAGCATCCTCTCGGAGGCTGTAGGTCAGATCTATGTTGCCAAGTTCTTCCCCGAGAGCGAGAAGGCTCGCGTGGAGACTATGGTGAAGAATATCCAGACCGCCTTCTCGAAGCATATCGACGCTCTGGATTGGATGAGCGATGCTACAAAGGTTAAGGCACAGGAGAAGCTCGCAGCCTTCACCGTGAAGATCGGCTACCCCAACAAGTGGAAGGACTACTCGACACTCAACGTAGATCCCTCGAAGAGCTATTGGGCAAATGTTGTTGCGGCAAATCGCTGGTACACAGCCGACTCTATGTCGGAGGTGGGCAAGCCCGTAGACCGCGAGAAGTGGATGATGCCTCCCCAGATGGTTAACGCATACTACATGCCTACCACCAACGAGATCTGCTTCCCCGCAGCTATTCTCCAGCCCCCCTTCTACAACCCCAATGCCGACGATGCAGTCAACTATGGTGCTATCGGCGTAGTTATCGCACACGAGATGACCCACGGCTTTGACGACCAGGGCTCGCAGTTCGACAAGATGGGTAACATGAACGACTGGTGGAGTGCCGAGGATCGCACAGCCTTTGAGGCTAAGACCCAGGTGCTCGTTGACCAGTTCAACGCTATCGAGATCCTGCCCGGCCTCTTCGCCGACGGTAAGTTCTCGCTGGGTGAGAATATCGCCGACCAGGGTGGTCTGCGCCTCTCGTTCACCGCACTTGTTGACTCATGGGGTGACGAGCGTCCCGCCGATATCGACGGCTTCACCGCCGAGCAGCGTTTCTACATCGGTTATGCTACCCTCTGGGCACAGAACATCACCGACAAGGAGAAGGAGCGTCTGACCAAGGAGGATGTTCACTCGCTGGGCCGCAACCGCGTAAATGCTACGCTGCGCAACATCCAGTCGTTCTACGACGCCTTCGGCATCACCGAGGAGGATGCTATGTATATGCCTGTTGAGGAGCGTATCGTAATCTGGTAGTAGCTCAAGGCACAAAAACAGCGGAGGCTCCCTGGTGTTCCAGGGAGCCTCTACTATTATATGGTGTTAGCACTACTCAAGCGGTTGCAGGTAGCTGCGAATAGCCTCCACATACTCCGCAAAGGCGGCACGCCCTCGCTCGGTTATGCGGCATGTGGTGCAGGGCTTCTTGCCGTTAAAGCCCTTCTCCACGGCGATATACTCCGCCTTCTGGAGTTTGTCGATCTGTACACTCAGGTTGCCCGCCGTAGCCCCCGTTCTATTGCGCAGAAAGACAAAGTCGGCCTGCTCGACACTGACAAGTATCGACATCACGGCGAGGCGTAGCTCCGAGTGCAGCAGTGGATCCAGTGGCTTAAGCATCTCTCTTCGATTTAAGGCTGTGGCCGATGATATGTCCGGGTATTACCATCATCACCAGGAATAGGGCCGCGAAGACCAGACACTGGTCTATGCCCTCCATCCACACAAAGAGGAGCGAGAGCAGCATCGAGGCGAAGCCGGCGATGATGATGACCCTCCAGCGCAAGATAAGACCCGTGATGGCGGTGCCGCAGGCCATGATCATTGCCTCGCAGAAGAGGATGTTGACGTTGCCTAACCACGATGCCAGGGCTGCAATGGCTCCGGCTACGGCCAGCGTCATCCACAGGTGGCTGATAACTCGGTCGATGTGTGTTCGCGGTGCGGTGCGCTCCTCCTTGCCATAGAATAGCCACATGCCCAGCCATCCTATGACGGGCAGTGCCCACCATAGCCAGAAGAGGTTGGGGTTGAGGGTTGTCCTAACGCCATACCATACGGCCAACGAGGTAATTATCGTCGCATAGCCCCAGATAAGGAAGGGGCGGTGTGCGCGTCGCTCGGTGTAGGCTCTTGTGGCATTGATGGTCTCGAGGATGAGGTCAATGCTTCGCTCGGGTGTCAGATTGTCACTCTTCATAGTTGTAGTCGTAATTTTTAGGTTGTTACTCTTTTGTGTTGGTCTGGTCGGTGCGCTCATGTCGGCTGATAAAGCCAAAGTCGACGATGTCGAATATCAGGGCTATGGCCATACCTGCCGATATCCATAGCGACCAGCGTAGACCGGGCGTTACCAAGTGGTTGATAATTACAAGGATGGCGCATGTCAGCACTACCCTTACGATGCGTCGTTGCAGCTGTGCCTTTGCAGGCAATTTTTTGATCTCTTGTTCCATAGCTATCGGGGTTTATTACCAATTCCTGATGCAAATATAAACAAGTTTACGATATAAACCAAACAAAACCGACAAAAAATTTTTATCCGCAGAGGGTTAAGCTATGCTTAAAAAAGTTTATCAGCCCTTGGCTCGTGCCAACGCCTGACGACCAGCCTCGGTCATCAGACCACGCCTTTCGAGGTCGGCACAACGCTGTCGGTTAAGGTCGGTCCAGTGGCTAACCTTGCGGCGTGGCGACAGACGTTGCGCGAGATTGCCATCCGGCAGACGCTTCAGTGTCGAGTCTATCCATCCAAAGCACAACGCCTCCTCAACGACATCAATATATGGTAGAACCCCCTTGACTGGGTGCTTCGAGCGGGTCATGACCACCCAGCATGAGGTCTCCTTCGCATGGTTCTCCTCGAGCCAGTGGCGCAGCTGCTCACGACGGGTGAAGCGCAACAGATTATCCATCATCCTTAATAACGATTAGTTGCTCAAAGTTAGTAAATATTGGCTAAAACTTTGTACCTTTGAGGAGTAATATAAAACCTAAATAGAGCGAAGAGCGTATGAAGATAGCCATAATCGGAGCAGGTAACATGGGTGGCGCACTGGCGCGAGGCGTTGCAAAGGGTGCCGCGGTAGCAACATCGGACATATATGTATCAAACCCCTCGAGGGCAAAGCTCGAGGCACTTAAAGGGGAACACCCCGACATCAACATAACCACCGACAACTGCGAGGCTGCCACCGCGGCCGACATCATAGTGCTTGCCGTCAAGCCGTGGAAGGTTGTGGAGGTGCTCGAAGAGATTAAACCTTGTCTGGACTACTCTCGACAGGCCGTCGCCTCGATGGTGGGAGGACTCGGCATAGCACAGCTATCCGAGTGGCTCGACAAGGGCGGTGAGGCACTGCCGGCGACCTACCTTATAATTCCCAATACGGCCATAGCCACCCTGAGCAGCATGACCTTTATCGCCTCGGCACGATCTACCGAGGCGCAGGATAGGCAGCTCGTCGAGATATTCAACGAGTTGGGCGAGGCGATGCTGGTTGACGAGAGCCTTATACCTGCCGGCACATCGCTCGCATCGTGTGGCATAGCCTACGCCCTGCGCTACATACGCGCAGCCATGGAGGGTGGTGTTGAGCTCGGCTTCAGGGCCGAGGAGGCAAAGCGCATAGTGATGCAGACGCTACGCGGTGCTGCGGACATCCTCGCGGCCAACAACTCACATCCCGAGGCGGAGATAGACCGTGTGACAACCCCCGGAGGCCTGACAATCAGAGGTCTCAACGCAATGGAGGCCGCAGGCTTCACCAACAGCGTGATAGAGGGTTTAAGGGCATCAACAAAGCGATAAGGGCTACCGCTTCAAGCACTTACCATCAGAGAAGGCGTTGCCTACAACCTCGCCAAGCTCGATGTAGTGGTGGTTAATAGGGTCGTACGTCACGGGGCGCAGCTTGCGGTAGTCGATCTTGCCATCGGTGAGGATGCTCTCGTCGGCACTCACATTGACGACACGGCCAACGAGGTGGTTGCTCTCTTCGTCGTACGACACCATCTCGCACTCAAGGGTCATGGGCAGCTCGGCAATTATCGGCGCATTGACCACCTCGGAGCGGAGTGCCGTGAAGCCCGCCCTAAAGAACTTATCGGGCACGTTATTGCCCGAGACGATGCCCACATAGTCGCACGCCTTAAGCTGCTCGACGGTAGCCATACTCACCGTGAAGGCCCTCGTTGCGAGGATATTCTTCGTGGTCTTATGCCCCTCCGAGATGCAGATGCCAATACTGTCGTCTGTAAATATTCCACCCCACGCGGCATTCATCACATTGGGCCTGCCATCGGCATCGTATGCCGCCACAATCAACACCGGCATGGGGTACAGCCAGCTCTTTTTACCAAAACTCTTTCGCATAACTAACTCTTAAATTTATACCTTGCCCAGATGGTTTCACCCATCTGCTGAACACTCTTCGGATGTAACTTCGTGGCGGGACGGCTCTTGTCGGCTATACCATCAAATACCGACACCATACCCTCGCGGCCATCAATGCCCGGCGCAAGCATATGGCAAACAAGATAGGGTCTCATATCTCTAATTTTTAGTCTCTGCAAACCACATCTCACTCTCTCGGCGCGCGGCAAACGCAGAGTTGAAGCGCGCAGCAGCAAGAGAGTACTTAATGCCGTAGAAGCGACGTGCCCGAGTGGGGCATATAGCCACGCAACGGCCACACTTTATGCACTTTGACCTATCCACACCTCTGGGCGAGGCGGGGTCTATTGCGCCCGTCGGGCAGAGGCGCGCACATGCACCGCAAGCGGCACAACGTCGCGATGCCGTGGGCCAGATGGGTATGCCACCCGGCACCTTATAGGGGCGGTTGCCCGGGAGGGTTATATCGCCAAAGCCGCCCTTGAGCAGTGCTGCACTCTTCGCGGCAAAGGCCCTGATATCGGCCATATCCTCCGCATCGGGACGTGACACGCCGACCTTCGGAAAGATGGAGTGCTGGGCGATGAAAGCACCTGCCGAGAGGGTGCGAAAGCCACACTCGGTAACAATGTCGTGCAGCTCCAGAACAGCATCGTCGTAGTGGCGGTTACCATATACTGCCACAACCACCGCAGGGGTGCTGTCGCCCCTGAAACGGCGCAGACGCTCCACGGCCATGGCCGGCACACGACCCGCATATACGGGTACGCCGACAACCAAGAGTTCGTCGGATGGAATCGCAACCACGTTGGTTGATCGATCGTTGGTTATGTCGTAGGCAACGACCTCGTCGGAGAGGCCCGCTGCCACAGCCTCAACCACACGTCTGGTGGTGTAGGTAGCACTAAAATAGAGGGTTGTAACCTTCATAGTCTTATCCGAAATTTTATCTCTTAGGTTTTGGTACTGGGAGGTTGGCCACTGTTGTCTTGACAATGGCCACAAGATAGTCCCTGTTGTCGACATCCGTGATCAGAAAATAGTCCTTTGCACCGTCGTATGGCCGACGCATGACAACCTCGCACAGGAGTTCGCGCCCTGCATCCGTGGGTTTGATATACAGGCAGTTATCGCATATAAGACCAACGACCACGCCATCGCAATAGAGGCAGTAGTCGCCCATCATCTTACGCGCGGTGATCCTACCAGCTTCGGCTGTCTGGTCAACGATATATTGCACAAAATCGGCACTACTCGACATAGCCTCCTTACTCTATCTGTCCATCTATCCTTCGGCGCACAACCGAGAAGGCGTGCTCAAAGAGTGCCGAGTCGGCCATCGTCCGAAGCAGCTCCTTGAAGCGGCTCATGGGCACGGCAAACGACAGCTCGTTCTTCGGCACAAGGGGTCGTGCCGAGGGGTCGAACATGCCGAGAAATGTGCGGCGGCCTCCTCGGCGGCTCTCCACCGTGGCAAACGACACCACCGCAGCACAGCCCGAGGCAAACTTTGCAACTACGGCATCCTCGGCATCGTTGTCGTAGAAGGCCCAGGTGCAGAGGCCCGACAGCACATCGGGGGTAGCAAAGAATACGACAGCCTCGATGCCCTCCCACTCCGTAAGCTGATCGACACGCACAAAGTTGAGATAGGGCCTATCGGTGATGGCAATATCGAGGCTCTCGACATAGGCACGCACCTGCTCGGGGGTCTGCTTGTAGTGCTCGGTTTGTGAGACGAACGTCGGCACATGCTCGGACATAGGGCGGAAGGTGGTATACAGGCCTCCACCACCACACTGAACATTCTCGGCGGTGAGTGTCAGGGGGATTCCGTCGCACACCTTGCGTATTGCGCCAATCATACAACGTGGCACACGGCTCTGGGCGACGGCCGTATCGCCATACCAGAGGGCTATTGGCAACGGCACAGCCTCGCCAAATGCCTCACGAAACTTCTTAACAAATTGCTGCGGTGTCATAACTATACTTTTTTGGTAATGGTGACACCATCAATGTGCTCATTGACATAATCCATAAACTTATCCGTTTGGAGACCCCACTGGTTGCATATATAGAAGGGCTCTTTAGTGGCAGGGTGGGTAGCATCAAAGAATCGATTTTTATCGCTGATAGCCTCATCCTTGTCCTTGATAACACCTATTGAGCCCTGCAGCTCCTTTGGGAAAATGTGTTTTAACTCCTCAATAGTCGTGTCGGGATGCATATCTAAATATAGCATAATAACTGCCTCAACCATGCGGTTCTTACAGTAGTGGCCACTATTATTAATAGCATACTTTGAGAAGTCTCGCGAGTTGTTATTAACTCTCTTCAGCAACTCTCCGGCATCCTTATCGCCATTGAAATACTTTGCATTCAACGCCATGGTAATCAACCTATTGTGCTTTTCCCAAAATCGTTCAAGTAACTCGTTCTCCTTCATACCTATTGCCAATATGGATGTTTTAAAATTCGTTTTGTTTTCATTGTCTGCCTCGTACGCAGGTATACTTAAACAACATATATACTCGTCGAGGATAAATTTGGTGCGTTCTGAAATGTCTGACCGTGAAACTAAACGCTCTAACACATGGTCGAGCAGATCCTGGTAGGTAATGTGTACAAACGCCTCACAGTCCGCAGGTGTCTCAATTGAAGGAGGTGTAAGATAGATGTACATACACTGCTCCTTGCCATCTTCTGCTTTGAGTCGTTCGTAGTGCTCGAAGTACGTTTGAGTTTGCCCATCATGTTCATTAGAGTAGACCTTATTCTCTATCACAACGCGCAGCCTACTTATCGTACTGTCAGGGATATACACATCACATTGTATTAAGATATCGACACGACCCTTCGCCTTGCTTGTGGATACATACTCCTCTGTGGTTGCATTTGCAGAGATGATATTTACACTTCGTGTCAGAATTGCAGATTGCAGCTCTTCTGGTAGTGATGTTTGATGCTCCTCCCTATAACACTTCAGATATAGCTCCATCAGTTGAACAAGAGGTTGTGCTCCTAAACCATGGTTGGCCGATGGGGTAAAAAGCCATGCGAGGAGGCTGCTATGGCTCGTCTCGCGACGGCTTACACCCAATACCTCAGGGAGAGTTTGGTTGTAGTAGTAAGACTGAAGTTGCTGTACTTCAGGGTCATTATTAAATGCAATAATAGCATCGATAATTTCCTGTTCGTTCATATCTTGACAAATATCGCCCATATCTATTTTGGTTATTCTCTTACAAAGTTACACATTTTTTCGATACTCGGTTGGGGTTTTTGCGAGTATGTTAAGTCTTTTTTGAACTTTGAGCGTTATATATTCGGAAGCGCGTTTCCAACAAACGAAGACAAATTATGAAACTAACAACCGAAAACAAACAACTCACCCGCCTCGCTGAGCTAATGCAGGCAGAGCGCGACCATCTGTTTCAATACGCATGCTATCGATTGGGGTCCGCCACCGAAGCTGACGACGTGGTGCAAGACCTCTACCTGCGGCTCTCGAAACAAGGCGCACGACTTGCCGAGATTGAAGACCTGAAAGGCTATGTTTATCGCTCATTGACAAATAGTTGCGTCTCCGTTTTACGCTCACGACGACAGTTTGCGACCACCGAAACGCTCGATACATTGAGTAGCGACGACCTCGCTCCGAAAGATTTCGAACAAGAGTTTCGATTGATCGAACGACTGATGGCGCTCCTACCCGATGAGCAGAGCGAAGTGATCCGATTGCGAATCTATGGCGGTCGTCAATTTGACGAGATAGCCTCGATCTGCAACATTCCTCTCACAACGGCCAAATCGCGTTTTCGCTATGGCATTGACAAGTTGCGCGAAGCCCTCGAAAAGCGCGGGCTGATTTAACTCACTTAAAAAAAGACCAACACTATGAAAACGAATAACAATTTAGACAACTTCTCGGATATTCGCGTTGAGAAACTTCTCACGCCGCGTTTCGCCCCCACCACCTCACTCGAATTCAAAGCCCCTGCACCGCGCCGACGCCCAATCTGGCAGGCAGTACGCATTAGTGCCGTTGCCGCTATGGTCGCAGTGGCAGTTGTCATCGGCATTAGCAGTGTGCAGACCAGCACCGCCCGCGAGGTGGTCGAGCGAGCGATAACTCAACTGCTCGAATCGGATAACTGCCTCGTTCAATTCACCGCAAATGTTGCCGAGATCAAGGGCTCACAGGAACTCTATGATCTTGATTTCGAGGGTACTCCGATGCAAGGCACCGTCGAGATTCGCAAGGAGGACTCAAAGCTCAATATGGCTATCAAGTGGCAGGACAAGGCTCGTTCTATGGAACTCTACGACGGCGAGAGCTATCGACGTTACCAGAACGGGCAGTTAGTACTTGAACGACCCGACGAAGGAGTAGACCTCACTCAGCTCGCCACGATCGACAAATTGAAGGATTACGCTTTGTTAACGGGCATTATGCTAAAATTCCGCGAGGAGGGCGATATGATCTTGGTTAGCACCAGGGGCGACAAGGTCGGGATCGTAGCTCGTTTCTCAAAGAGTGAGGGTTGCCTGCTCGGTGCCGAGTGCTCGGGTCTATACAACGGACAGCAGGTTACGGTACTCACCATTGATCAGATTGATTTCGATGTACCTCCCACCGAGTAAATGCTACATATCCTCTTATAACAATAGCCGCACCCCCTCGCAGAACTCACCACCCACACACTCTAACTTAATGTGAGTTTCGCGTTAATTCATTACTGGCAATCGGTGGTTAGCTCTGCCGATTGCTTTTTTCGTATCCTTACACCCAAACTAGCCCGTGGGATATGTAGGTGTAGGCGAGCATAACTATCTGGTATTTATTTTCCCAACCGCCAACCACAATCTCCGTGGTAAATCATCTGCTTGGTCATACCACCATCGATGCATATATTCTCACCCGTGATAAAACCGGCCTTGTCACCACAAAGAAACAACACCATATTGGCAATATCCATCGGATTACCCACTCTGCCTGCAGGTTGCTGCGTGGCATCAGGACCCTCGTAAACGGTGTATGCCGTATCTATCCAACCCGGGGAGATGGAGTTCACTCTTGCTCGTCCCGCAAGGCTTACCGCCAATGCGTGAGTGAGTGCCGCAATGCCACCTTTTGCAGCCGTATAGCTCTCGGTCTGTGGCTGGCTCATACGGTCGCGCGAGGAGGATATATTGATGATGGATGCACCTTCTGCCAAATAAGGCATAAGGAGTTTAACCAGATAGAATGGTGCGGTAACTCCCACACTCAAGGCATACTGAAACTCCTCGTAGGAGCACTCATCAATACCTTTCATTAGTGGCAGGGCATTGTTTATGATGATATCCACTTTGTTGTGCTTGCTCAACACCTCTGCGGCAAATGCCTCTAACACCTCTTTCTTGGAGATATCCCCCACGAAATGTTCACCCTCTTGCTTGTCAATCACATAGACTACGGCTCCCTCACCGCGAAACTCATCGGCAATGCACCGGCCAATACCGTTTGCTCCACCTGTTACTATGACTACTTTATCTTTGAACATAAATCTCTTAATCTTTTATATCATCAACATAATTCGTCCTTCGGCCTTGACAAACATATTGGGATAGCGACAAATAATGGCATAAACTTGGTTGGATGTAACAGGTTGCCCATCCTTGCGGATATGCAACCGTTGGCGATTTATCATCTCCGCAATCTGCTCCGTCCGCATCCCTCTGTTCTGACTTGCAAGGCAGTAAAGTATAGCTTCTTCAATTTTCATACTCCAAAGTTACGCATAATTCAAAAACAAAGAGAGAAAAAGCCGAAACTTTTTCTCTCTATTCCTTAATCGCAGCCACACCACTTTGATAGAGTGAATAAAAAGAGGTAGTTTTAGGCCTGCGATGCCCGAAAAAGCGGAGTTTACTTGGGCGTAAATGAGCATTTTGAGGGCGAGCATAACGACAAAATAGACTTTTTATTCACTCTCACTTCGCCATTTTTCGGCCGGCATCGTAGGCCCGTTGCAAATCCTCTTTCCAATGCTCATCGCGCCAAGCGTGCTTTGCCTCCTCGGAGAAGCTGCCGAGTTCGTAATTGTCGTACTTCGCCACCTGACAGGTGTTGTAGCCGATGATGCGCTCCGGCTCGCCGAGGGCCGTTGTGAGGCACCACTCCATCGTGCCGAAATGGTTGCTGTTGTTGCGCTCGGGCAGACCGTTCATCGTCTCGACAAGCACCACAGGCATACGCTTCGGCGCGGTCAGGCTGTAATCGTTGTACGAAAGCCACGGGAACGCCAGACGCTCCAAGAAGGCGCGCATCTTGCCCGTCACCTCGCCGAAATAGATGGGCGAGCCAAGCACCAATCCGTCAGCCTCGGCAATCTCGTCCAAGAGGGGCGAAAGCGCATCCCGAAAGCGGCAGATGTTCGATGCCTTGCCTTTGAGCTTGCAAGCCATACACGACATACAACCCTTATAGTCGAGGTCATAGAGTCGTATGGTCTTAACCTCCATGTCACTACCCACAGATTTGGCTCCTTCAGCAAATTTCTGCAACAACTTTGCGGTATTCATGTTATTACGTGGACCGCCATCGATTATTATAATCTTTTTCATAGATTCTATTGTTTACACCTTTATAAACTTATATTTTGCCCAAATTGTTTCACCCATTTTTTCCACACTTATCAATTTGAGTTTAGTAGGAGGGATGTTTGCATCCAAACCATCGAATGCAGCAGTCATGCCTTTTCGTCCATCAATGCCAGGACACCACATCATGCTCACCTCGTCGAGCAAACCTGCTTTCAGAAATGCACCGTTGATGTTACCACCGCCTGTAACACTTAATCTTTCTATATTGAACTCCTTGTGCAGAATCTCCATGGCTTTTGGCAAATCAATTCCTTCTTTACCGGTTGCTATCCATGAGATGTACTGCTTGGTAAGGGTGTCAAGATATTCTTTGGGACAATCTTGTGATGTAATCACCAAAAGAGGCATTTCATCAAACTGATTATGTGCCCAGCGAAGTTTGCCCATTGTGTCTATGGCTACAAGATATCCTCTAGCACTAATGGCTACATGAAATAGTTCTTCACCTATGGGGGATTTATTCTCAGCAACGAATTGCTCTGGAAGTGCATAATGCATTTGCATAGTCACCCTGCCCATCAGAGTTGAGGGACAATCAAGTTGGTTGAGTGCATCGTAATAC
>CALGRZ010000117.1 GCA_937880705.1 uncultured Alistipes sp. | reverse complement strand
CTTATCCGAGGTCGTCACCGCTCGGTGCCTATGGAGGATCTTATCGCCGAGGCCGAGGCACTTGCCGCCAAGGGTGTGAGGGAGTTGATGGTTATCGCCCAGGATACCACCTACTACGGTGTGGACCTCTACGGTGAGCGCAAGCTCGCCGAGCTGCTGGAGCGTCTTTGCAGCATCGAGAAGATCGAGTGGATACGCCTGCACTACGCCTATCCCACGGAGTTCCCCGACTCGGTTATCGAGGTCATGGCGCGCGAGAAGAAGATATGCCGCTACCTGGATATTCCCTTCCAGCATATCTCTGATAGCCAGCTGACGGCGATGAAGCGTCGCCATACCAAGGCTGATGCCTACCGCCTTGTGGAGAGGTTGCGCCGTGCCATACCCGACATTGCGCTGCGTACCACGCTGCTTGTGGGCTACCCCGGCGAGACGGAGGCCGACTTCGAGGAGTTGCAGCAGTTCGTGCGCGACTGCCGCTTCGACCGCCTCGGTGTCTTTGCCTACTCCGAGGAGGAGGGTACCTACTCGGCCACACGCCTTAAGGATGATGTTGCCGAGGAGGTTAAGCAGAGCCGTGTCGAGCGCATCATGCGCCTTCAGGAGCGCGTGTCGCTGGATAACAACTTAAGGCGTGTAGGTCAGACCATGCGTGTGATTATAGACCGCAGGGAGGGCGACTACTATGTAGGACGCTCCGAGTACGACTCGCCCGAGGTGGATCAGGAGCTGCTCATCGACAGCCACGGCAAGCGTCTCTATCGTGGCAGGTTCTACGATGTGACTATCACCGATGCCGAGGATTATGACCTCTATGCCGAGGTGTTGTAGAGGGGTTTTTGGCTAAAAAATTTTGATATTAGTCAAAATATTACTATCTTTGGGCTGAAATAGTTATATAAAAGCATTGTTCCATGGCCGAGAAGGATATCGTAAAGCGACTGCATGAGCAGGTTGATAGGCTTATTGCCGATCACATCCGCATCGGCAAGGAGTGCCGAACACTTATCGCCGAGCGCGATAAGCTTCAGCAGCAGGTGCGCCGTCTGGAGGAGCGACTCCGTGAGCAGGAGAACCGCATACGGAGCATGGAGCTCACCGATGGTCTGCGCTCTTCGGCAGGTAGTGTGGAACGTGCGCGTGCGCGTGTCAACAGTTTATTGCGGGAGGTTGACAAGTGTATAGCCATAATGACGCAAGAGAAACAGGATAACAATTAGAAGCGATGGCCGACGGCAAGATAAAGATAAATCTCTCGATTGCAGGACGACTCTATCCCATCACCATTGATGCCGAGAAGGAGGAGCTCTATCGTGAGGCCGCCAAGCGTCTGAACGACAAGATCACGGAGTACTCGCGTATTCCGAAGTTTGACGTTACCGACCGTCTGGCGATGGCCGCATTGCGCTACTCGATACTGGCCCTGACCACCGAGCATACTGCCTCGCTGGGCGATGCCGATGTCGAGGAGCTACACGCCATCGAGGAGCGTATCCGCCAATATATTAAGAGTTAGGGCGCGATATTTGTCCGGATCGTGGTGTTGGATCCGAACCATGAGCAACACCATCGTTCTTTAAATACCAAGTGATCTATCCCGCATAGATTCCTTAAAAGCTTTGCGAACTGTACAATTTATATAACATTGGGACAACTCTCGTGAATGCCTCAAAACAAGGCCTCAACCCCTCGGGGTGTGGTGCGTAAGTGCCACCAGTGGACTGTTGCGAGCCACGGAGCCCCACTCATGACTTATCTGCGGATTCGTCAAACAACTTAAGGGATCATGCGGTTTTTTTGTAACTTATTAAACCTATATATAAACACTTAAAAACAATTATCTCAATGGAAAGTATATGGATAATCGTCGGTGTTGTCGTTGGTGCCATCGTGGGCGGTGTTATCGCGTGGATGGGTGTCAAGGCACGCACCAAGGCCATTGTCGCAAAGGCAGAGGCTGACGGCGAGATGATAAAGAAGGAGAAGATCCTCCAGGCCAAGGAGAAGTTCATTCAGCTTAAGAGCGAGCACGACCGCACGGTCAACGAGCGCAACCAGAAGCTCCAGCAGAGCGAGCAGCGTGCTAAGCAGGCCGAGGTCAACCTCCAGCATAAGGAGCGCGAGTTGGATAAGAAGTCGCAGGAGTGCGACCGCCGCAAGGAGCAGCTCGACCAGCAGCTTCAGACGGTTGAGGCGCGCAAGGAGGAGCTCTCAAACGTCATCAAGGAGCAGAACATACGCCTCGAGCAGATCTCGGGCATGAGCTCCGAGGATGCCAAGAATGTCCTCATCGAGAATATGAAGAGTGAGGCCAAGGCCGATGCTGCTGCATATATCGCAGAGACCATCGAGGAGGCCAAGCTCTCGGCAACGAAGGAGGCCAAGCGTATCGTGGTAGCCTCTATTCAGCGTGTAGCTACCGAGACCGCCATAGAGAATGCCGTTACGGTATTCAACATCGAGTCTGACGAGGTTAAGGGTCGCATTATCGGTCGTGAGGGCCGTAACATCCGTGCTTTGGAGGCCGCTACGGGCATCGAGATCATCGTTGACGACACCCCCGAGGCTATCATCCTCTCGGGCTTCGACCCCGTGCGTCGCGAGATAGCACGTCTGGCCCTGCACCAGCTTGTCACCGATGGCCGTATCCACCCTGCACGCATCGAGGAGGTTGTGGCCAAGGTTAAGAAGCAGATCGAGGAGGAGATCGTCGAGGTGGGTAAGCGTACCACCATCGACCTCGGTATCCATGGCCTGCACCCCGAGCTCATCCGCCTTATCGGTAAGATGAAGTACCGCTCGTCGTATGGTCAGAACCTCTTGCAGCACGCCCGCGAGACTGCAAACCTCGCAGGTATTATGGCTGCTGAGCTCGGCCTCAATCCCAAGGCGGCACGCCGTGCAGGTCTGTTGCACGATATAGGCAAGGTGCCCGATGATGAGCCCGAATTGCCACACGCAATTATCGGTATGAAGCTCGCCGAGAAGTATAAGGAGAAGCCTGAGGTATGCAACGCCGTAGGTGCTCACCACGATGAGATCGAGATGACATCGCTTATCGCGCCTATCATTCAGGTGTGCGATGCTATCTCTGGCGCTCGTCCCGGTGCTCGCCGCGAGGTTGTCGAGTCGTACATCAAGCGCCTCAAGGAGATGGAGGGTATCGCCCTTTCATACCCCGGCGTTATCAAGACCTACGCTATTCAGGCGGGTCGTGAGCTCCGCGTAATCGTTGGTGCAGACAAGCTCTCTGATCAGGAGTCTGAGGCACTATCACACGATATTGCCAAGAAGATTCAGGACGAGATGACCTATCCCGGCCAGGTGAAGATTACGGTGATACGCGAAACAAGATCAGTATCTTACGCAAAGTAATTTCTTGTGATAATTTCTTGTGATAAGGGGTCTACTTCGGCCTCTCAGTCAGAAGCCCGAATGAG
>CALGRZ010000116.1 GCA_937880705.1 uncultured Alistipes sp. | reverse complement strand
CGCCTGCCATTCAGCACTCTACAAGAGTGCGCATGTCATTAAATGTTATTCAGGGCGTAGCCCGAATGCCATTATTGCTACGCCTGCTCTGCATTAGAAGTCGTAGCCCTCGATGCTTGAGGCATACTCTCGCCAGCCGTTAAAGGCATCCTCGCCGATATGCTTCACCGTTGACGAGATGGTGAATGTCGAGAATGTCGATCCCGCTAAGGCTCTATCACCGATTGTTGTGACGCTCTCCGGGATATTGTTTACCACTTTTTGTTAGCACTTCTGTACTGCTGCGGGCTGCACCCCTCATACTTGCGGAATATTCGCGTTAGGTGGTGGGGGTACTTAAATCCTATGCGGTACGATATATCGCTTATTGATAGCTTCTGGTCGCGTAGCATCAGCTTCACCTCGTCGACTATGCGGCGGTGTATGTGCTCCTGTGCCGAGTGTCCGCTGTTGCGCTTTATCAGGTCGCCAAAGTAGTTTGCCGAGATGTTGAGCTGTTGGGCGCACCACGCCACCGTGGGGATGGAGCCCTTGCATGTGTTCACTCCGGCGATATGGTCGTTGAGCAGCTTGTCGAGGCGCGTGGTTATACTGCGATTTTCGGGCATCTGCTCCTTGCATTGGCGGTCGTAGTATCTCATACACAGACATAGAAGCACTGCTATGCCCGATACGACGATATTGATCGTATGGTGATCTTCATCCGTGAGCAACTCCTCATTGATGCTTCGCATGCAGTTGATGACCATATCTCGCTCCGAGCGGTTGAGCTTGATGGTGGTACCCGACGAGTCTGCAAAGAAGGGGTAGTTCGACAGGTGGTGCATGATCATCGTGTTCTTCATCAGCTTGGGATGAAATATCAACAACCAGCCCTTCAGGTTTGACGACACGCCACTGCGCAGACTGCTTATGTGGCCTGGCGACACGAAGTAGAGTGTGGCCGTATCCCCCTCGTTGTTGCGTGGTGTGCAGTCGCATGCTATGCCATATATGCCGTATCGCTTGGGATACTGCTTTATATCGCCCAACTGCTCGACATTGACCACATTGACCAACGAGTGTCGCGAGCCGATGTTCATGTATCGGTTGCAGTCCGCAACACTATCGAGATTTCTAATCCTGCCCTCCATCTAACCTGTTATTTTAGTCGTCATTCTGCTATTGTGATAGCACTGCATCGTATATCTACCCACCGAATTACTCAAAATCAGTAAAATTGGTTTATTTTTCAGTGGTATGTCTATTTTTATTAACCAATATTGCGATACTTTTGCACCCAAATATTGATCATTCTTAACTGACGATTTGTGAGTCGGTGTGCATGTTTCGCCATCAATAGGGTTAATGAGGCTTTCATTTGGGTATTTAATTGATGGCGTGTTGGGGGCTGCCACCGACTCTTTCTTTTTTTTGTTGGCTACAACTTCGCCAAGAACTTCTCGCGGTTTACAACAAAACGTATGTGCTCACCCTCGCCGATGAGTGTTTCGCCGTCGTATGCCTTGACCTTGAAGGTGAGCTTACGACCCTCCACATCCACCAGCTCGGCATCTGCCATGACGTGTGAGCCTATCTTCGAGGGTTTCAGGTGCGAGGTCGATATCATCGAGCCCACGGTTGTCTCGCCCTCGGCCAGATGGTTGGCTACGGCCAACATTGCTGCATTCTCCATAAGAGCTACCATGGCAGGGGTGGCCAGTACGGCCATGTCGCCCGAGCCGATGAACTCGGCGGTATTGCCCTCGGTGACCTTCATTATGGTCTGGTGTTTAAGTCCTACTTCTAACATACTTCTAATATGATTCTTTATGGTTCAACTCTACAAAGGTAAAAAAATTATTTGATCAACACAACCAAACAACGCCCAAATTCGTTATCTTTGTAATGGAACTATGAAACGACTCCTAACCATACTGCTGCTACTGGCATTTTTGCTGCCGCCGACCCTGCCCACCATGGCCCAGAGCCGTCGTCAGCGTGTCCGCGGTGCTTCGGCAGCGCGCTGGGAGGTCGACGAGCGTGGCGACTCGATGCTTCACATCACCCTCATGCAGGTCAACATCTACCACCGCAAGCGCGACCTGCGCAACTACCAGAAGATGGTGCGTGCCGTGAAGAAGGTATATCCGCTGGCCCTCGAGGCGTCGCGTCGTATGGCCGATGTCGATGTGGAACTCTCGGAGTTGCGTCGTCGTGACCGCCGACAGTACACCGAGGCGATGGAGGAGGCACTCAAGAAGGAGATAACCCCGATGCTATGGAAGATGACGCGCTATGAGGGTAAGATACTCCTAAAACTCATCGACCGCGAGACCGACTACACCGTATTCAGCATCATCAAGGAGTATCGCAGTGGCTTCACGGCGGGCTTTTACCAGATGCTTGCCAAGATGTTTGGCAACAACCTCAAGCTGCAATATGACCCTGAGGGAGAGGATGAGATGCTCGAACAGATAGTCCTCTACTACAAGGCCGGCCTACTTTGAGTCTCTGCGTTAGGGCCATTGTGGTACAGTCGTTGTACTACGATGACCAAAACGCAATATCATGAAGATCAATACAGGTAAGGGCACCATGCCCCTCTTGCCCCTTCTGGCTATATGGTCGGTGTCGGCCATCGTGTCGCTGCCCGGTCTTGCCATCTCGCCCATCATGGGGGAGCTGAACACCATCTTTGACCATGTGAGCAAGCTCGAGATAGAGATGCTCGAGTCGTTACCATCGCTGATGATCATCCCCTTTATGCTGCTGGCGGGCCGTTGGTCGGTGACGATGAATAAGCGACGACTGCTCATGCTCGGTACGACCATCTTCCTCTTAAGTGGTGTGGGGTGTATGCTTACGCGCAACCTTACGGCACTGATCATCATCGGTGGCGTTATGGGCATTGGTGCGGGCATGGTCATACCCCTATCCACAGGTCTTGTTGTGGACTACTTTACGGGTGATCAGCGTGTAAGACAGCTCGGCATAAGCTCTGCGATAAACAACCTCACGCTGGTTGTGGCAACGCTCGTCGTTGGCTACCTGGCTGACAGAGAGTGGCACCTCGCCTTCTTGGTCTATCTGCTTCCCGTTGTCACGCTGCTGCTCATACCCGCTCTGCGACGTACACCCGCCGTGCCCGAGCCCAAGGAGGGCGCACAAAACCGACAGCAGAGCATAAACCGCGAGATGCTCCTCGGCTTGATGATATTCTACTTTCTTATCACCTACCTCTCGTTGATTGTTACCTTCAACACCTCGTTCCTTGTCGAGCGCAATGGCCTCGGCAGCTCGCTATCGGGTACCATCATATCGCTCTTCTTCCTCGCTATCATGGCCCCGGGCTTTGTGCTAAACACCATCATACGTTGGCTGGGGCGGTCGGTAAACGTGTGGTCGTTGATTGTTATGGGTGCCGGCCTTGTGGTGATGTCTATGACGCACCATACGACCCTCACGCTGGCCGTGGGTGCTGTGCTTACGGGTCTGGGCTACGGTGTCATGCAGCCCATAATATACGACAAGGCGGCGACTAATTCGCCGCCGCGCCTTGCTACGTTTGCTCTGTCGTTGATTATGGCCGTCAACTACTTCGCCATTCTTGTTGCACCCTTTGTCTTGGATGGTATCAACCGCTTCTTTCACACCACCTCGCCCACATTCGGCTTTTTAGTCAATGGCGTAGTCACGCTCTTCGTGGCTCTGCTTGCTGCCCTGTCGAAGGATCGCAACCGCGTGCTCGGCTCGGACGATTAGGCTGCGGTGTCTGCCTCCGTGAGCCTCGCCTGCTTTCGCCAGCGCAGATATCCCGCAATGGCGAGTATGCAGTAGATGGTGTATAGACCGGCCGTGAGGGGTATGCCCTTGTATAGGTATAGACCCACACTTATCATGTCGACGACGAGCCATACCAGCCACTGCTCGACCAACTTGCGCGAGAGCATCCACATCGCCACGATGCTCAACGCCGTAGACATCGAGTCGAAGAGTGGCACGCGGCTGTCGGTGAACTCCGTAAGGAGGATGTAGAGCACGACATGCAGTACGACATATACACCTGCCAGCCGTGCTATCCACTGCGAGGGTGTATGTCGTATCTCTTGGTTATTGCTCTTGGTGGGCTTACGTCGCCATACCATGAGTCCATAGATGCCTGCTGCGACGTAGTAGAGCTGCATCGCCGCATCGGCATATATGCCACTTGTGAGGTATAGCACGCCGTGTACCATGGGCATTATAGCACCTATGATCCACACCCATATATTGGCCTTGTACTCCAACCATAGGTAGACGAGGCCGAGTGTCGTGCCAATAATCTGAAGCAATAACTTTAGTTCCATAGTTTAGAAGTTCACTGTTACGTTAGCCAGGCAGTTGATGGGTGCCTGGGGGAAGTAGAAGGCGTCGTCGTAACGCTCGCCATCCCACATATAGGAGTAGCCGTAGCCGTTCGACTCGTATAGTGTCGAGAAGAGGTTGTTTATCTGTATGCCGAGGCGTACCGCGCGCTTGTGGCGGGCGGTGAAGGTGTAGCCCAGGTCGAGGTTGGTGACGCAGTAAGCGTCGAGCGACAGTGCCTCGATCTCGTTGTTGGTGAAGTACTGCTTGCCAACATACTGCGTGTGCCAGAGTGCGCTGAAGCCCTTGATGTGAATATCGGCAAAGAGCGAGCCCATCACCGAGGGCGAGTAGGAGATGGTCATTCGGCCGAGGTTCTCGCCATAGGTGGGGCTATCCTTCAGCATATCGACATAATCGATGATCTTGTTCTGCGAGAGTGTGGCATTAGCCGAGAGGGTCAGCCACTTGGTCACCCTCCACGAGGCCATCAGCTCCACGCCACGACGGAAGCTGCGATCCACATTCGTATTCAGTGCATCATCACCATCGTTGACCATGCCTGTTGCCACCAGCTGATTGTGGTAGAACATGTAGTATAGGTTGACACCCAGCGTGATGCGCGGTGCGATGTAGCTGTAGCCCAGCTCCATGTCGATGAGTCGCTCGGGGCTGGGGTAGCTGTCATCGGCCGAGAACATGTGGCGGTCGGTGAAGTCCGAGCGCGTAGGCTCGCGGTGAGCCACAGCTGCCGAAGCAAAGAGGTTGTGGCGGTGGTGTATGTAGCTGATGCCGAGGCGCGGGTTGAAGAAGTTGTACCTCTTGTTTACATCTATGGGCTGCATCGTCACACCTTGATCGCCCCAGATGGCGTTGTCGTTTGTTCCCCACGCCTTGTAGTGCACATAGCGGTACTGCACATCACCAAAGAGGTGCAGCGCGTTATCCTGACAGCCACGCAGCACCGTCCAGTCGGCGCGAGCAAAGATGTTGGCATCCTGCTTCGTCACGTCGTTGTCGTACCAGCGACCCGCAACATCACCCTTGTTGAGGCCATCGACCCACGAGAGTGTTCCCCAGTGCGGAGAGGTGTAGTAACTCCACGAGCCACCAAACGTGAGGTCGAGGTTGTGGGTGTTGTACTCGGCGGCAGCGTTGAGGCCTCCGAGGTGGTTGCGCATAATCTTATGGCGTATAAGGTCGGCCTGCTCGACATCTGTTTGCAGGTTGGTGTAGCCCGCCAACCACGCATCGTCCTTGTATTGGTTGTAGTAGCCGTAGCCGTAGGTGTAGAAGAGCGTGGTGTTGAGCTGCCAGTGGTTGTTAAAGCGATGGTTAACAACAAGTTGGTTGTTTATTTGCAGGTAGTTGTCCGTCTGGTCGTCGTAGTAGTCGATATGTGTTCCATCCTCCAAGACGAAGGGTCCGTCCGAGGTTGTGTACTGTCCCGAGTCGTGGTATCGGCGACCATAACGCTCCATATCCTTGCGCGATATGCCGTTGTATGTGAGGTAGGTCTTTGCCGAGCCACCAAACGACAACAGCTTGATCTTGGTATTTGAGCTGTAGTATCCCGCCTGAAGCATGTAGCTCTTCAGGTCTGTTGCTCCGCGCTCGATATAGCCATCCGAGCCTATGTGTGTGAGGCGCGCATCTACAACCCAGTGTCCACCCATAAGGCCTGATGAGAGGCGCAGGGCCTGCTTGTTGGTGTTGTACGAGCCGTAGGATAGTGCTGCCGAGCCGCCAAACTCGGTAGATAGGGCATCGCTTGTCATGGCCACCGAGCCACCGAAGGCTCCCGAGCCATTTGTCGAGACACCGGCACCTCGTTGTACCTGCACGGTGCCGACGGATGATATGAGGTCGGGGGTGTCGTACCAATACATCGAGTGCGAGTCGGGGTTGTTCATCGCCACACCATTTATCGTGACGTTGATGCGTGTGGCATCCGTGCCGCGCAGACGTATCGACGTAGCACCAATGCCGATGCCTGTCTCGTTGGTGGCTATCATCGAGGGTGTGAGGGCGAGTGCCGAGGGCAGGTCGTTGCCGTAGCTGGAGCGCACGAGGGCCTCGCGCGAGAGGTTGTCGTGTGCTACGGGCGTAGTACGTTTAGCACCTGTTGTGATGACCTCGACTAGCTCCATCTCGTATACACGGGTGGTGTCGGTGAGAGCCATGCCATCTTGGGCAGTCGCTATTGTGGGCAGTGCGAGTGCCAGGAGGAGATAAAAAAACCTTTTCATACTTTCGATTTTTAAATTGTTAAAGTTTGAAAAGGGGTGTAAATAAGATATGTCCAATCCCGGTCTCGGCATTATCCGTATCCGGTACAATGGGTTTAATCTCAGCCGATGCAGAGCACCAGCACCCCTATAACGAAGGAAAAGGTATGAAAAAAATGGCGATGTTGATACCTTTGCGCCAACTTTTTTATCTCGCAGCTAAAAACTATGGGCGGAGCACTGTTGTTGATGCTCCGCCCATAGTCTGACTATTTGTGTATAAGCCTTGCCAGCGGTTTGGCTAACTCGCTTAAGACAAATGGGCTGAACGACAGGCCGATGACCCACCACCACTCGGTCGCGGTGAGCGATGTCACCTGGAAGATGCTCTGCATGGCGGGTATGAGCAGCACGGCGAGCATAAGTCCCACGACCACACACACAGCACCCCAGAGCCATCTGTTCGTGAAGAGTGACGAGAAGGCGTTGCTCATTGCGGAGCGTATGCTGAATATCAGGGTCATCTGCGAGAAGGCCAACGTAGCAAAGGTCATCGTGCGCGCAGCCTCCAGCGAACGCTCCATGCCGATGTAGTAGCCCACCAGCACGGCCACGGTTATGGCGATGCTCTGAAGTATGATGCGCACGGCAAATGGCCCGGTGAGGATGCCCTGCTTCGAGTCTATCGGCTTGCGGCTCATAATATCCTTTGCTGCCGGATCGACACTCATCGCCAGGGCGGGCAGAGAGTCTGTCACCAGGTTGATCCAAAGGATGTGTATCGGCAGCAGCGGGGTAGCCCAGTTGGCCACTACGGCTGTAAAGAGAACGAGTATCTCGCCGAGGTTCGTCGAGAGCATAAACTGTATGGACTTCAGCAAGTTGTCGTATATGCGGCGACCCTCCTTGACGGCCGAGACGATTGTTGCGAAGTTGTCGTCGGCAAGCACCACATCGGCAGCCTCCTTCGACACGTCGGTACCGGTGATACCCATCGCCACGCCAATGTCGGCGAGCTTGAGTGCGGGTGCATCATTCACGCCATCGCCCGTCATGGCAACCACGTTGTTACGGCTCTGGAAGGCTCGAACGATGCGTACCTTATGCTCGGGAGCTACGCGCGCAAATACCGACACGTCGGCAGCCGCCTCCTTCAGCTCGGCCTCGCTCATGCGCTCCACCTCGGCACCTGTGAGTGCTCTATCGCCCTCGACCATGATGCCCAGAGCCTTGGCTATGGCCATGGCGGTGATGCGGTGGTCACCGGTAATCATCACAGGGCGTATGCCCGCAGCACGGCACTCTGCCACAGCAGCCTTCACCTCCTCGCGTGGCGGGTCTATCATGCCCACCATGCCGATAAAGGTCAGGTCGTGCTCTACGGTTTGAGGGCTAATCTCTGACGGCAGCTCGTCAATGTCGCGGTAGGCCATAGCCAGCACGCGCAGTGCCTGCGATGCCATAGCCTCGTTCATATCTGCGAGCCTCATGCGATCCTCCGACGTGAGAGGGCGTACAGTGCCATTCTCGAGGATCGATGTTGAGCATGCAAGCAGCTCATCCATTGCACCCTTTACGGCTACCAACAGCCCTCCGTTGTCGGTGCGGTGTATGGTTGTCATCAGCTTGCGCTCCGAGTCGAAGGGTATCTCGGCCACACGCACGTTCTCGGCCTCCAGGCTATCCTTATCCAGCGAGTGTCGCAGGCCGAACTCCACGAGCGACGTCTCCGTAGGGTCACCGATGCACTTCGCCTCACCCTCGCTGCGGCTAATCGTGCTGTCGTTGGCAAGTACGGCTATGCGCGTAAGCAGCGATGCCGTGGATGAGAGTGTCGAGGCCTCCGCCAGTGTGCCATCGGTGTATATGTGCGTTACCGTCATGCGGTTTTGTGTCAGCGTGCCCGTCTTATCCGAGCATATCACCGTCGTGCTACCCAGCGTCTCCACCGAGGGCAGATTGCGTATTATGGCGTTCTGCTTCGCAAGTCGCTGCACGCCTATGGCCAGTACGATGGTCGACACGGCAGGTAGACCCTCGGGGATGGCTGCTGCGGCAAGGCTCACGGCCGTCATAAACATCGTGAGCAGGTCGTTGCCGTAGCATAGTCCCACGACAAATATCACCGCGCATATCACAAGTGCTATGATAGCCAGCATCTTACCGAGCTTGTCCAGTCGCTCCTGCATGGGTGTCTTACGGTCGCCTACCGACTGTATCATCGAGGCTATCTTGCCCACTTCGGTTGCCTCGCCCGTAGCCACCACGATGCCTCGACCACGACCGTAGCTCACCGAGCACGAGCCGTAGGCCATGTTGGTGCGGTCACCAACCTCGGCCACCTCGCTTAGTGCCGTTGTCGTCTTCTCGACGGGTAGCGACTCGCCTGTCAGGGCTGCCTCGCCAACCTTGAGGTTAACGGCCTCCGTAAGGCGCAGGTCGGCAGGTATGGAGTCACCCGTTTCGATCTCCACGACATCGCCTACAACCAGCTCGCGCGACTCGATTACCGTAACCTCGCCGCCACGGACAACCTTCGAGTGGGGTGCCGACATCTTCTCCAGAGCCTCCAACGACTTCTCGGCCTTGGCCTCCTGTGCCACGCCTATGATGGCGTTGAGCACCACGATGATGAGTATGATTATAGCATCGGTGAAGCCCTCGCCATGGAGCACACCTACCACACCCGAGATGATGGCCGCAGCCACCAGAACGAGTATCATAAAGCTCTTGAACTGCTCGATAAACTTGCGTAGCAGCGATTTGTGCTTCACGCGCTTAAACTCGTTGTAGCCCTGCTCCTTTAGACGGCGTTGTGCCTCGGCGGGTGTTAGTCCTGTGGTGGGGTCTACCCCCAGCTCTTTGGCGAGCTGCTCTATCTCCAATCTGTATGCATCTTTCATCGTTGTTTGTCTTTTTTAGCGTTAACGCTATTTCAACCGTTTTCTTATTCGGTGCAATGATCATTCCTGCCTTTATACCATATTTATAGATATATAGATATAAAGACCCATCCGCGGGGATGAGTCTTTATATCGTATATCGTCTACTCCTTTACGCAGCGTAGCGGTAGGGCATTTGCTCGATGCATCTTGCGCGCCGCATCAAAGCCATTCCATAGGCGTGTCGCCGAGTTGAGGTCGAAGTACATCGCCACGGCCTCACCCTCGAAGGTTGTCGCCGTCCAATAGTATCCCGACCATGGTATGGGGCGTGTGGGGTCGTCGTTGATGATGTCGAGGCGACCATCGAGGTAGTTGCGGCGTCCCGATGCCGTGAAGAAGTGCTGCTCACCCGTTGCAGTATCCTCCAGCTGCCAGCCATACATCCTCTGCGCCTCCTGCCAGGGCATGTCGTCATCCTCGGCCGAGATGGTCAGTGATGCGTAGATGTCGCTTGTCGGCACTCGCCAGCCTGCGGGGCAGGGGTCCTGCTCGCTCTTCGTGGCCTCGGCCCAGGTGTCGATATGGCCACTGCTGATCCAGTCGTAGCCGTTGTCGGCATTGCCCAGAACGATAGATACGGGGTTCTGGGTTGTCCACTCCAGATTACCCGTTGTGGCTGTCGAGGGCTCATAGAGGTAGGTCACGCCCTTCTCCATGCTGTCGTAGAGGTAGTCATCGGCATTGAGCTCGAAGTCCCAGGTGTCAGGGCCAATGATCGGGTCCTTGCGTCCCCACTGGTAGTACAGACCATACGAGCGGAAGATCTTGTCGCTGTCGGTCGAGCCATCGCTGTTGCAGTCAGCACCGAGGTTGATATTCATGACGGTCTGGTCGGCAAGGGTGATGACCTCGGCCGTGGGATCGCTGTTGGTGATCCAGATGTGCCAGCTCCAAATAATCTCACCCTCCTTGTTGCGTGCGCCGATGAGTGCGTTGCCGGGGTAGACCTCGTCGAGGAGGTTATCATCCTCATCCTTGACATTCTCCAAGTAGAACGATGCTACGCCATCGCGCAGGTCGAGGTACTTCACAAGGTTGCTCTTCGTCTGCCACAATATCTCGATGCTCTCGGTTGCCAGCTGTGTTGAGCCTCCACCGATATATGGGTTGAACTTGTAGCGCGTGGCGGGGCGGTTGGCGATATAGCAGTTGGCCGGTGTGGTGGTGTAGTCCACATCTACAGTCTGCAGTATGGCCACATATATCGACAACTTCGACTCCTTGCCTGTGGGTGAGTAGCCGATGAGCGAGAGCGTGCCACTTGTCACCTCCTCATCATCGAATGTCGAGGGTGCGGTGACGGTGATGGTGCCCGTGTAGAGGTCGATGTTGTCCACCTCCCAGCCCTTGGGTACCGAGCCTACGCCTATCGAGGCGATGTTGTACGATGTGAAGGTTGTTGTGCCGGTCTGTCCGGGCATCGAGAGCAGTATGCTCCCGGAGGGTACTACAAAGCTGCTCGTCTCCGCCTTCTCGCACGAGAGAAGTGAGATGCCTGCGATAAGCGATACAAGCAGGGCGATGTTGCGTAGTGATAGTCTCATATATAATATATAATCTGTGTTTTACTCTTACTTTAACTCTATCTCGGCTATTGATGCTGAAAGCATGGGGTGGCTCTCGGTGAGCGCACTGATGAGCAGGTCGGCCTCCTGACGCGAGGCAAAGGTGCCTACCACGAAGCCGTTGCCGGTGCGTGTTATCATCTTACCGGCTGCCGTGTCGCCAATGATCTTGCGCACCTCGTCGTCGAGAGTGTCGCTTGCTATCTGCACCACATAGCGTGTGCCAACCACCGGTATGTCGATAGTCTCGCGGCTCTGGTCGTGCTCCTCGCTCTGTGTGATGTTGATCATCTCGCCGTTGTGCCAGCGACATATCTCCGGGGCCTTAAATCCCTTCTCGAGCAGGAACAGCTGTGCCTCGTCGGCCTCCAGACGTGTGGCAAAGCCTCCGACATAGTAGTAGTACAGCTCCTCCTCCTTGTTGTAGTCAATCATTAGGGGCTGCACACCCTTGAAGAGTGTCATGGGCTGCTTGGTGCGGAACTTGCCGAGCAGTATTCGGTATATTGTGCCACGCTCGTAGACCTTGAGCTTCTCGACGGGGTTTGATGAGTTGTAGAAGTTGCTACGACCCACGGTGATGGGGCGGTAGTCGATAAAGAGACGTCGCTCCAGGGTGAGGGGCTCCAACTTATAGTTGGGCGTCAGCAGGCTGTCGCGTACCATTTGCAGTGAGTCGGCGGCCTCGACAAAGTCCATGTCGCGAGCAAACTCGATCTCGTGCTCAAGCAGCGTGGGGCGACCTATGGCGTAGTGCATAAGGTCATCCGACGAGTAGAGGCCGTCGTTGCGCGCACACTCCTGCTGCATGGCCGAGAAGTCTGCCGCAGCCTTGTCCAGCAGGTCGTAGCGGTGACGCTTCTCGAGCAGGTAGCCGTAGGCATAGTACTTCGTGTCGAGGATGTGGTTCCAGCGGAAGTGCATCTCGGTGTCCAGGTCGTCGAGCTGCTTCTGCAAGTTGTTGAAGCGGTCGAAGAGCTCATTGGCTGTCTCCTCGTTGTCGGCTGCAAGGTACTCCTCGCGGGTCTTGCGCAGTATCGAGTATGTCGTGGTGTACTTCTTGACAAGCGACTCCATCTCGCTCTCCTCCTGCTGTGCACGGCGCAGGTCGGCATAGTCTATCGGGTCGAGCTCCAGGCTGAAGCAGTCGTTGTCGGTGAGGTAGCGACGGGTAACCCTCTGCTGTGGCTCCTCGGCGGGAGACTCCTCTACCTGTGGTAGGGTGTCGGGCTGGGTGGTGGGCGTAGAGAGCTGTGCCAACACCCACTCCTGCTCCATGAGGTTTATGCGGTTGGTGATGGCACCTCGGCGCGAGCGCAGCTCGAATATCTGCTGCTCGAGGTCGAGGATGTAGTTGGCATAGTTCTCGCGGTCGATGCTCTGGTCGCTCAACGTGTCGCGCATGGCGGCAAAGTGGCTGCGAGCCTCGTTGACAAGGCGAGATATGGAGTCCTCGCGCGCTACAAGAGCCTCGCTGTCGCGCATCAGTGATGCATACTCCTCGTTGTCCATCAGCTCCTTAAGGCCGGGGTGCTGGTCGCGTGCTACGACCATCGTGCTGCCCATAAGGCTGACAAGCAGGGCTGATGCAATTATGTATATCTTTCTTCTCATCTCAACTTTTGTTTACACTTACTTCCATGAACGGATATAAAAGAGCTGTATGAAGCCGAATATCTCCAGACGACCGATCAGCATCAGTGCCGTAGATACAAACTTCAGCACCGCTGGCAGCTCGGCATAGTTGTCCATAGAACCCACCTCACCAAAACCGGGGCCTACGTTGCTGATGCACGCTATCGAGGCTGTGAAGCTGGTCAGCAGGTCGTAGCCGAAGATGGTGTAGGCGATGGTGCCCAACAGTACCAGTATGACGTAGGCTACGATGAAGGTCATCACCAGGCTCAATATCTTGTCGTCCTGCACCACGCCGTCAACCTTCGTGCGGATGATGGCATTGGGGTGCTGCTGGAGCTTCATGCGGTTGCTGATAATCTTTGTCGATATCAACAATCTGTCCACCTTCACACCTCCCGATGTAGAGCCGGCACAGCCGCATATCACCGAGCAGAATATGAGCAATACCATAGCCAGCGGTGTCCATCCATTGGTGTCAGCCGTGGCAAATCCCGATGTCGAGGCGAGGCTGACAACCTGGAACGAGGCGTGGCGAATGGCCTGTGCAAAGCTGTCGTAGATGCCCTCGGCACGCAGGCTGATGGCTACGACGACGCTCACGGTAAGCAGCATCGCTATGTATGTACGAACGACCTCGGAGCGGAAAATATTGTTTTTACGTCCCGTAATCGTAGCATAAAGTATTCCGAAGTGGATGCTCGCTATGGCCATTGAGGCGATGAGTATGCCCTCGATGGCAGCACTGTCGTAGAAGGCTATCGAGGCATTCTTGGTGCTGAAGCCACATGTGCCACACGAACTCATTGCGTGGCTGACGGCATCAAACCAACTCATGCCGGCATATTTGAGTAGCAGGGTGGTGGTGAGGGTCAGGCCCACATAGATGAAGATGAGGATGCGCAGGATCACCTTCGAGCGGTAGTGGAAGTTGTCCTTGGCAATTGTCGAGAGCTCCATGTTGGAGAGCGTGTGACGGCTACTGCCCAGCGAGGGGAGGATGACCAGGGCGAACATAACAACACCGATACCGCCGATCCATGCCGAGGCTGAACGCCAAAAGAGCAGGCCGCGAGGCAGGAACTCGATATCGTTGAGTATCGAGGCACCCGTTGTGGTGAAGCCCGACACACTCTCAAACCATGCGTTTATTGCGCTGAACTCGCCACCCCAGATAAGGTAGGGGAAGGTACCCACGATGCAGGCCACAAGCCATGAGCCGACGACGATGCCGTATCCCTCCTTGCTCTTGATCTCGTCGACGCGCTCAACGAAGATCAGCGGGAAGAGTCCGAGCAGTGCGGTGAGAAATGCTGAGAGCAGCAACGGGTAGAATGCCGAGTCGTAGTCGTTGAGGAAGGATACACCTGCCGACAACAGCATAAACGCAGCTATGAACTGCATCACCAATCCGATATAGCGTATGACTACGTTGACTCTCATTTGGGTGTTCAGGACGGTTATTGTAACTTCTTGATCAGCGCAGCGATGTTGTCGCGCAGCGTGCGCAACTCGTCACGGCTCGATATGGTCTGGTCGAAGGGCATCTTATAGGTGATGTAGTCCTGCAGACTGCGGTTGATGCGCAGTACGGGGTTGATGAAGTAGCCCTGCATGAAGTAGTAGAACATCACAATGACGACCATCATCACGATAAGCGATATGAATACCGGTGTCACCGCCCTGCGTGCCGTGTGGCTCAAGTGGTTCACCTCGGGGCCGAGGGTGCTGTTCATGCCGGTCATGTACTTGGTAATCTGGCGCGAGAGGTTGAGGTACTGGGCCTTGTAGGTCTCGGCATACCACACCTGTGTGTTCATCATCGAGAGCGAGTCCTGCTGCAACTGCTCGAGGATCTGCATGTGAACACGCTTGTCGAGGTAGTCCTCGGCCAGAGTGTTGATCTGTGTGGTGTGGTACAGCAACGAGTCCGCCAGCGATGTACTCTCGCTCTGCTTAAGTCGCTCGCGTGCGGTGGCCGTTGCCGAGCCGAGTCGCTCGATAGATGAGAGGCAGTTGATACGGTGCTTCTCGGCCTCGTCACCCACCACGGCCATGTATATCATGGCATCGTTCTGCTCGTTGAGTGCCGATATCATCTCGCCGGCAATCTCCACGTTGGACTTGCTGGCCAGAAGGATCTCCTCGGTGTCGTGGCTTACGCGCTCCAACTCAAAGAGCGACATAAGACCCGAGAAGAGGAGCAATAGTATGATGCTCAAGAAGGCAGTGCGCATCCTGCGCTGCATGGTATTCACCTTGAACAGATCTCGCATATTCTTACAAAGCTATTGTTGCTACAAAAATGTTGAATAAAATATCCAGGCAAAAGTAATACTTTTGTGGCAATTATCCAACTATTTCACAACGAATATCTCCCGAGGCTTCAAACTCGATGAGGCGCACGCGGCATATCTGGTTGATCTTCGAGCTCTCCCACTTGGCCGACACGCGCAGATAGTTGTCCGTGTAGCCGAACATCATGCCCTCGCGGTCGGTGCTCTCGAAGAGCACGTCGCGCTCCGTGCCGAGGAACTTCTCGGCAAAGCTGCGGTGCAGCCTGTCGCTCAAAGCCTCGAGTCGCTCAACACGCTCTGTGGCAATGCGTGGCTGTACCTTGCCGGGCATCGCAACGGCGGGTGTTCCGGGGCGTTCCGAGAATGGGAAGATGTGCAGGAATGAGGCCTCGACCTGCTCGAGGAGGCGGTAGCTCTCCATAAACTCCTCCTCGCCCTCGCCAGGGAAGCCTACGATGACGTCAATGCCTATGAAGGCATCGGGCATCAGCGAGCGTATCTTGGCTATGCGGTCGCGGTACTTCTCGGCTGTGTAGCGACGGCGCATAAGGCCAAGGATGCGTGTCGAGCCACTCTGCAAGGGTATGTGGAAGTGGGGTACAAACTTGGGCGATTGGGCGCAGAACTCGATTATCTCGTCGGTGATGAGGTTGGGTTCGATGCTCGATATGCGGTAACGCTCGATGCCCTCCACCTCGCTCAGTGCGCGCAACAGGTCGATGAACTTCTCGCCCGTTGTACGACCAAAGTCGCCGGTGTTGACACCCGTAATCACTATCTCCTTCTGTCCCGCTGCCGCTATGAGCTTTGCCTCCTCGACAAGCTCTGCGATGGGCATGTTGCGGCTCGAGCCTCGGGCGTAGTGTATGGTGCAGTATGCGCACTTGTAGTCGCAGCCATCCTGCACCTTGAGGAAGGAGCGTGTGCGGTCGCCCGACGAGTAGGCTGCAAAGAAGCGTGTGAGGTTCTCCACCGAGCAGCTGTATACCTCGGCCTTGCCTCGTTCACGAAGCTCAACCACACGTTTATATAAATCGCCCTTGTCGTTGTTGCTCAATACAATATCTACGCCTTCGATGGCTGCTATGTCGTGCGGTTTGAGCTGGGCATAACAGCCCGTAACTGCTATTATGGCGTTGGGGTTGCGACGGTGTATTTTGCGGATTATGTTGCGACACTTTTTGTCGGCATGTTCGGTTACCGAGCAGCTGTTTATCACCGCTACGTCGGTAGCCTCCGAGGGCTCTACACGGCGGTAGCCACCTCTCTCAAATTCACGCGCCAGTGTCGACGACTCCGAAAAGTTGAGCTTGCAGCCCAACGTATGAAAACTAACTCGTTTCTCGGCCATAATTTTGCACTTTTTGTCTGTTGTTACGCTCTAAATTGTTGGCGAAGTTACAAAAATTTTTGAGTTGTCACGAAAAAAATGTACTTTTGCGAGATTATATAATATTTATATTATAACCGATCACTGATCTTCGGATGAGCATAGTTGCCGACATACTCCTCTATGACTTTCTGCGCAATGCCCTTGCGGCTTGTGTGCTGTCCGGTATAACCTGCGGTATAGTAGGCAGTTATATCGTGGCACGTCGCATGGTCTTTTTGGCAGGTGGCATTACTCATGCCTCGTTTGGAGGCTTGGGTATTGCTCTGTGGGCGGGTGCCAACCCGTTGCTCGGTGCGACGCTCTTTGCTGCGCTCTCCTCGGCAGGTATCGAGTTTGCCTCGCGTCGCGGTCGCATGCGCGAGGACTCGGCCATAGGCATCATGTGGTCTGTGGGCATGGCCATCGGTGCGCTGTTCATGTCACTGCGTCCGGGCTACGCCACCGATCTGACAAGCTACCTCTTTGGAAATATCCTGCTTGTCGAGCGTGGCGACATCGTCGCCATGGTGGTGCTCACGACACTTATCATCGTAGGCGCAGTGGGGTGGCTGCGACCGCTGATGTACCTCACCTTCGACGAGGATTATGCTCGCAGTCAGGGTATTTCAGCCGTAGCCGTAAGCTACGTCATGGCTGTTGTCATCGCCATAACCATCGTACTCTCGATCAAGGTGATGGGCATCATACTGCTGTTGTCGCTACTGACAATTCCCACGGTTGTGGCCAACACGCTCACGAAGGACTACCGCCTGATAGCTCTGCTCTCGGCCGTTATTGCCGTTGTGGGAAATATTGCGGGCTTTGTCGTTAGCTACGAATATGACCTTCCGACGGGCAGCTGCATAATATTTATGCTCTGTGTTGCGCTTATTTCAGTAAAACTCTTAACTTTGTACCGTAATAGGGCTCATTAATGAAAAAGATATATAAACTCATACTCAAAGCCTACATCGGCCCGCTTGTCGTCAACTTCTTCATCGTGCAGTTTGTGCTGATGATGAACTTCGTGTGGCGATATATCGACGAGCTCACGGGTAAGGGCCTCGAGGTGGGTACTATCGTCGAGCTGCTCACCTGCGCCACAATCAATATGGTGCCTATGGGTCTGCCTCTTGCGATGCTGCTCTCGGCAATCATGGCCTTTGGTAACCTCGGCGAGAACTACGAGCTGCTTGCCATGAAGTCGGCAGGTATGTCGCTGCCCCGCATCCTGCGCCCGCTGATTGTCGTGGTGCTGGGTATCTCGGTTGGTAGCTTCTTCATCTCCAATAACTTGGTGCCCTACGCCAATGAGCGTATGTATGAGATCCTGTTCGATATCCGCGAGCAGCGACAAGATATGGAGTTCCAGGATGGCATGTTCTTTAACGGCCTTCCCGATATGAGTATCCGTGTCGGACATCAGAACCCCGAGAGCAAGCTCCTCACCGACGTGCTTATCTTCGATACGCGAGCTGCCAATGGCGATATGACTACCACGGTTGCCGACTCGGGCTACATACGCATGTCGGACGATAAGAGTTTCCTCTATCTGACCCTATTCAACGGTCAGACCTATGAGCATACGCGCAGCACGCAGTGGTACGACCGCAACACCATGCGTGAGCACCGCTTCGAGCGTCAGGACGGTAACTTCCCGGTGGATAGGATGGGCCCGCGCGAGGGTGATATGTCGCGCGAGTTCAGCGAGTCGCAGACCCGAAATATGGTTGAGCTGGAGGAGCTTATGGACTCGCTGCACATCATGATTGACCGCAGTACCATGGCCTCGTATGAGCCTCTTGTCAAGGAGCATATCTTCGTGCGCGACACCTCGATGATGCCCGGTGACAGCATCCGCTTTGACCGCTCGGCATTCCGCACCATCAGCGTCTATGACTCGCTGGAGCTTATGCCTACACGCGACAGGGCGCGTGTCTACTCACAGGCAAGTGGTCAGGCACGCTCGTCACGCGGTGCATACAGCTACGACGAGCAGACCTCGAAGATAGCCCTCACGCAGCTCTACCGCTCGGAGAATGAGTGGCACCGTAAGCTCACCATGCCGGTGTCAATCCTCATATTCTTCCTTATTGGTGCCCCGCTGGGAGCTATTATCCGTAAGGGTGGTCTGGGTACGCCTATCGTTATCTCGGTGGTATTCTTCGTTATCTACTACATCATCAGCCTCTCGGGCGAGAAGATGGCCAAGGAGGGAACGTGGGATGCTCTGCCGGGTATGTGGCTGCCGATATTTATCCTTACGCCCGTAGCCATCTACCTCACTCGCAAGGCCACCAACGACTCGTCGTTGCTGGATTTCGACTGGTACGATGTGCGTATCCGCAAGTTCCGCAAACGCCTCTCGAAGCAGTGGGCCAAGCTAACCAAACGTAACCGCAAAAAGCAGAAATGATGGACGCCAAGTCACTACGCATACTCTTTATGGGTACCCCCGAGTTCGCCTCGACATCGCTTAAGTTGCTTGTCGATGCGGGCTATAATGTTGTTGCCGTTGTCACCACACCCGATAAACCTGCGGGTCGTGGACAGAAGATGCACATGAGCGATGTTAAGCTCACCGCCGAGGCATTAAACCTGCCTGTGTTGCAGCCCGAGAAGCTGCGCGATGAGGCCTTTCTGGAGGCTCTGCGCGAGCTTAAGCCCGATCTGGGTATCGTCATAGCCTTTAGGATGTTGCCCGAGGTGGTGTGGGCCATGCCGCGCCTCGGCACCTTCAATCTCCACGCCTCGTTGCTGCCCCAGTATCGTGGTGCAGCACCTATCAACTGGGCCATCATTAATGGTGAAACGCAGACGGGTGTCACCACCTTTTTGCTCAACCATGAGATAGACAAGGGGGCCATCATCGAGCAGGAGAGGGTCGATATCCTCGCCGAGGACAACATCGGCACGCTCTACGATAGGCTGATGCATGTGGGCTCGGAGCTTGTGCTCAAGACCGTGGATAAGATCGCCGAGGGTAACTACCAAACCATCGAGCAGATGCATATTGATGAGCGCACGCTCAAGCCTGCGCCCAAGATCTTTAAGGAGGATGGTCGCATAGATTGGTCGAAGCGAGGCGAGGATATAATAAACCTCGTTCGTGGCCTCTCGCCCTATCCCGCAGCGTGGACACCAATCTTCAAGGATGGTGTAGAGCAGGGCTCTGCCAAGATCTTTACCGCCCGCTTCGAGGCGGATGGTGGTGGGGGCGTTGTGGGCAGCCCCGTGACCGATGGCCGTTCACATCTGGGTGTTCGCTGTGCCGATGGTGTGGTCTATATCGAGGAGTTGCAGATGGCCGGCAAGCGACGCATGACAACCAAGGATCTGTTGTTGGGTTGGCGCGATGTGGCGGAGGTGCGATTTCAGTAGATAAAAAATGCCGAGCTCGAAAGCTCGGCATTTATTGTTGATTCTATCCTGTTTAGAAGTAGAACTTGAAGCCTACCTGTGCACTCTTCAGCAACGAGAAGTTGAGGCCATGAATGTCGATGTTTGTTCTTATGATCTCCGGATCTCCTGTTGCGCAGGTGAGGTATGCATACTGCAACGATCCGAGGCTCACGCTCATGGCAAAGTGCTTTGTGGGGCGGAACTCCACGGCAATAGGCTGCAACTCGGCTGCAAAGCCATTGGCCTTGAGGAAGCTGTCGTCGGTCTGCTTGGTTGCCGACATGATGTAGCCGAGTGAGATGTTGGGCGTGTAGTAGAAGCCCTTGGCCAGACGAACATAGTATGCCAGTCCGGGAGTTACGTTCAGCGAGTGGCTCACATCCTCATCCAACTTATCAAGGCCATAGTAGGCATTGAGCTTTACGAGGAGGTTGTTGGCCACGAAGTAACCATACTCGAGGCCTATGCCGAAGTTGTCGCCTCCGGGGGCTGTGGCCGTCTGCTCTTCATCGAAGTATGTCGCGTCGATGACAACCTTCGACCACTGTTTTGATGTCTCATATCCGAGGTTAAGCCCCAGATAGTTTTCGCCCTTCTGCTGTGCCGAGGCCGAGAAGGCCACTGCAACGATGGCGATGATGGTAAGTAGTGTTCGTTTCATAGTTGGGGATTATTTAGCTGTTGGGGTTATTTGGCTGCAATGTGGTAGGTAGAGTTGACAACGATATTTCGCAACATCGTGTTGGCCGGCACCTCGGCCTGCTCACCCTTGATGCAGAGGCAGAAGAGGCACGGAGGGCATACCAAGATGCCGAGACCTACGCCCAAGCCTATGGCAAGACCTTTGCGCTGCTCGCCCTCGAAGATGGTGCCACCCATCAGGTATATTGTCTGGCCATCAACAGCCCTGATCGACACAGGCTCAACCTTGAGGATGCCGGGGCGACCCACGCCGCGTGCCTTCTCAATGGTGATGTCCAAATCTACGGGTGTGCCGCGCGCGATAAGTATCGTAGTGCCATCCGCAGCATAGATGTTGGCGTCGACGATAGCCGAAGGTGTGATTGATGCTATTTCGCGGGTGTTCGACGTAAGATCCGACGTAAGACGAATGGGTATGTTACGGCCACTCTCTAAAAGATAGGTATTCTGCTGCGCAGTTGCCGTCATTGCACAAACCATTGCAACGATGACGATAAGAAATCTCTTCATGATAATTCTTGTTTTATAGTTCTGTTTTCTTGGTGTTTTACAATTCCATTACAAAGATACGACATTTCCCCCCCCCGCAAAATTTTAGACCATAAAATTGACGTAGAGTGCTAAAATAGGGGCATATTTATTCATCTGACATCGACTATGCCTCTTTTCGACTCCGTTGTGTTGCTGTCGGGGTGAATTTGCTTATGGCAGAGAGAGTGTTCGTTGACCTCTGTTGTGCAGACTTTTGGCCGAGCATCATGTGCCACCATAGCTTCTCGGGGTGTCGTATAAGGGTTAGTTGTCGCTCGCCCTTTTGCGATCCTGATACATCTGTGCTGTGGTGAAGCCCTCGGTAATCTGGCTGTCGTCGGTAACCATCTTCGACATTATCCAGACCATGCGCCTACCTTCTTCGCCCCAGGTGCTGCTATCCTCAAACTCCCAGCCGCGCTTTGCAAGGTAGTTAGCCACGGCCGATACCGATTTGAGCTTTAGCTCCTTGCCCTGCTCATCCACAAGCCAGCCATGGCTGGTATTCTCCTGACCATAGTCAAGTTCTATACGTTTCGTAAATTTATTTGAGTATGATGTGCCTGATATCGCACAAAATACCTTGTAGGGCTCCTGTGCCGATAGCGCACCTACGCACAGCATAGCAACAAAGATCAAGATAACTCGCTTCGTATTCATATTATAATAGGTTTAAGGTTTTAGATATGTTCTCTCTTTGGCAGCGTGTAGTATACGCTGTGCTATCGGGTGAATATCCCCTCGGTAATCTCTTCGGGCGATGTGATGCTTTTCTTGAGTATCCACACCGTTACAATCTTGTCGTGCATACGGCTCTCGAGGATGCTCGGGCTGAACGATGTGTAGCTGTCGTGCAGCTCCCAGCCATAGGTCGCCAAGTAGTTGGCCGCACCGACCATAGATTGAAATTTCAGCCTTCGGCCCGAGCTGTCGGCGAGGTCGTTGTTTCGCAGATCCTGCTGTCCGTAGTCTATCGCCACCGTGCCGATTGTGGCTCTGGGGTTGTGTGCAGCACACTCGCCTGTGATTGTGCAGTAGACGGTGTAGGGCTCCTGGGCATAGAGCGTCGTGACGGTCAGGAGCGCGACAATAAGTGTAAATACTCTTCTCATAGTGTATGGGTTTTTAAGGTTTTCTATATCAAAGTTACAAACCAATCGCCCATATCTTATCCGTCGGCTCGGTCAATAGCCCAAAATGTGGAGGTGAAACGCCCAAAAGGCGGGTTGAAGCGGCTCTGCGCAGCGTGCCGTGCTCCAAACCGCGCTCGTGATGCGATCTCAAAAGCGAAGGGGTTGTCATAACATACGCTGTTAGACAACCCCTGCTCTCATTAACCCGCGGGAGGTTATGCCCCACGCTGTTTTACTACTATATAGTCACTCTTCGTAAAGCTCGATGCCGTGACCGTAGCACTGCGCTCAACGCCATCGTTTGGCTCAACCTTGATGACTATGCCCGACTGCCACTGTGCAAGTGCGCGTGTCGAATCATCATATTGGTTAATAACCTTCACAAGCTCGATCCACTCCGAGGTGGGGTAGAGGTCGCCGCTCTCGTCCTGCACGAGGCTGTGGTTGATCTCTACTATGACGTCGTTGATGCCGGTTGACGATACCGCGATGGTAAACTCGCCACCCTCGGCAGGTACAATAAACTCCTCGTCGAAGAAATCAACCTCGGGACGATCCCAGATCTTGTTGGGTGAGACAACCTCCTCGCATGATGTTGCGGCAAGAAGGAGAAGTACTGCAAAAAATAACTTTTTCATAATCTACTATCTATTAATGTTTAACTGTATAATGTCGCTTGGTTGTCGTACCTAATCCTGTTTTACCTTTATCGACACATAATTAGGCCCGGAGTGCGCATAGATATAGAGTTTGCGTTGCGAGCCACTGTCGTTGGGTAGTGCCGTAATTTTGAGTGTATTGCCACCATGTACGCACTCAACCGTGAGCCACTCATATTGGCATGTTATCTCTCCGCTCTCACTCTCTTGGCCCGAGTTGCCCTCGCCATCGTAGTTGTCAATCTCGATGTATGTAAATTGTCTATCTCCAGCAATGACCTGCTCGCCACCTTCGGCACTGAACTCTATCTTGCGAGGAAAGTCGGCCTGCTCGCGCCAAGGCTCGCATGATGCAAGCATGAGTACTAATAGTGCTACCAAAATACAATTTAGACTCTTCATATGATTTATGTTTTTAGGTTTATCACTCTCTTGCTTTTCGCTACTGCAAAGGTAGAGGGTTTCGATGCCGAAAACCAAATTTTTTGCTCTCTAATTTTTCCGCAACGTCTTTGTAATGAGTTGATAATCAGGGAGATGAAAAAATAAATTTTGCCGAAAATTCAACTTGTTGATAATCAATGAGTTATAAAGGTGGTTTCGGGGGCTTTTTGAAAAAGCTGTTAACGTGCGGATTATCAATTTGTTACGAGCGTTAAATAAAAAAGTGGAGTAATCCCGAAAGAGTTACTCCACTTTAATAGGTATTTTTAGGTCTATTACTCGGCCTTTGCCTCGCAGTATACGCAACGCACCACACCCGGCTCGATCTGTGAACGCTCGAAGCGTGGACGTACAGGCTCGAGATTTGAGATGCAGACAGGGTTTGGGCACTTACATCCGGCCAACGCCTCACCACCGTGGTCAAACCTGCGCTCGGGATCATCCTGCCACTCCAGAAGCTTAAGTATAAGAGCCATGCGTACAAACTTGCCATTCTCCACCTGGCGGAAGTAGGCAGCGCGAGGATCGGCATCTACGTCGATAGCGATCTCGTTGACGCGGGGCAGGGGGTGCAGCACGGCCATACGCTCCTTGGCACCCTCCATCTTCTTGGCATCGAGCACAAAGCAGTCCTTGACACGCTCATACTCCTCCATGTCGGTGAAACGCTCCTGCTGCACACGGGTCATGTAGAGAACATCGACATCGCCAATCACGCTCTCGATGTCGCTCGACTCGCGGTACTGCATGCCGTAGCGGTCGCACACATCGCGCTTGATGTAGTCGGGTAGTGCCAACTCGGGAGGTGCGATAAGTACCAGCTTGATATTCTCGTAGCGTGTCATCGCCTTGATGAGCGAGTGCACCGTGCGGCCGTACTTCAGGTCGCCGACAAGGCCTATTGTCAGGTTGTTCAGCGTGCCCAGCTCGCGCTTTATGGTGAGCAGGTCGGTCATCGTCTGTGTGGGGTGGCTGTGCGAGCCGTCACCGGCATTGATGATCGGGGTGCGTGATACGTCGGTCGCGGCCAGAGGGGCACCCTCCACCTTGTGACGCATGGCAATGATGTCGGCAAAGCAGTTGATGACCCTCACTGTATCCTGCACGGTCTCACCCTTCGATACCGACGAGGAGCGTGCATCGGCAAAGCCGAGTACGTTGCCACCAAGCTCCATCATTGCGGCGGTAAAGCTCAGGCGTGTGCGTGTGCTGGGCTCATAGAAGAGCGTGGCGAGCTTCTTGCCACGACATGCGTCGCTATACTTCTGGCGGTTGGCGATGATATCCTCGGCCAATGCTATAATCTCGGCGATCTCCTGTACCGAGAGATCTGTGGGGTCAATCAGATGCTTCATACTTACTTATTTATATATACTACCTTGGGCTTAAAGCCCAAGGTAGTAGGTTAGATGCAATTACTTAATCCAGCTCTCGTCCGAGGGGTTGTTGCGGAACTTCAGAATACGCTCCTTATCCTCGGCCTTGATGTAGCCCTCGTCGGCTGCCACCTCTACCAGAGCGTCGAGGTTCGAGAGTGAGTAGTTCTTTGCCTCGGCAGCTGCAAGACGGTCGAGACCCTTCTGCATGCCGTAGGTGAAGATGCTCACAATGCCAAGCACATCGGCACCGGCAGCGCGCAGAGCCTCCACAACCTCGATGCAGCTACCTGCCGTCGAGATCAGATCCTCGACAACAACAACCTTCTGGCCCCTCTCCAGCTTACCCTCGATCTGGTTGCCACGGCCATGATCCTTCGAGCCCGAGCGTACATAGCCCATAGGCAGGTTGAGGATTGTGGCGGTGATGGCAGCGTGGGCAATACCGGCTGTCGACGTACCCATCAGCACCTCTACCTCGGGATAGTGCTTGCGGATAAGCTCGGCAAGGCCCTCCTCAACATGGTTGCGCACCTCGGGGGCGGTCAACGTCAGACGGTTATCACAGTATATGGGGCTCTTGATGCCACTTGCCCAGGTGAAGGGCTGCTCGGGACGCAAGAACACTGCGCCGATAGAGAGCAAATCTTTTGCAATTTTCTTTTCCATAGTAGTATCTCTTTTTTAGTTATTGCTTACTGCTCGCCTACAAACTCCTTCAGGCAACGCTCATAGGCTGCTACGGGGTCATCGGCAGCGGTGATGGGGCGGCCCACGACGATAAAGTCAGAGCCAATCTCACGAGCCTTGGCGGGTGTTGTTACGCGCACCTGATCGCCTACGTCGCCATCGGCGAAGCGTACACCGGGTGTGATGGTCATAAACTCCTTACCACAGGCCTGCTTAACCATGGCAGCCTCCAGAGGTGAGCATACAACGCCATCCAGACCTGCGAGTTTGGTGTTCTCGGCATACTTGACGATGGTGTCGTTGATCGAGGCGTTGATAAGCAGCTCCTGCTGCATGCGCTCCTCCGATGTCGAGGTGAGCTGCGTAACGGCGATGAGCATGGGGCGTGTGCCATCCTCGCGGGTAAGACCCTCGATGGCGGCCTTCATCATATCTACCGTACCGGCGGCGTGCACGTTGGTCATATCGACGTCGAGGTTGCGCAGTACCGACATAGCCTTCTTCACGGTGTTGGGTATATCGTGGAGCTTCAGGTCGAGGAAGATGCGGTGGCCACGCGCCTTGATGGTGCGCACGATCTCGGGACCCTCGGCATAGAAGAGCTCCATGCCTATCTTGACAAAGGGCTTGCGACCGGTGAACTTATCCAGAAAGTTTAGCGTCTGCTCCTTGCTGCTGAAGTCACAAGCGATGATAACATCTCGTTTACTCATAATTTATCCTTTTTTTGTGTTACTCTACTTTACGATGCCGATAATGTCGCGCAGACGTTCAATGCCCAGACGCTCCATCTCTTTAGGCAGTGCCTCGATGATCTCCTTCGAGGCGTATGGGTTCTTCAGGTTGGCAGCACCCACCTGCACGGCCGTAGCACCGGCCATCATCATCTCGATGACGTTCTCGGCTGTGCTCACGCCACCGCAGCCCATGACGGGTATCTTGCAGGCATTGGCCACCTGGTAGACCATGCGTACAGCCACCGGGAAGATGGCATCACCCGAGAAGCCACCCATCTTGTTGGCGATGACGGGTCGGCGACGCATGGTGTCGATGCGCATGCCCAGCAGCGTGTTAATCAGGCAGATACCGTCAGCTCCGGCATCCTCGCAAGCACGAGCTATGCTAACTATGTCGGTCACGTTGGGGCTCAACTTGATAAATACGGGCTTGCTGGTCACGGCCTTCACGCGACGTGTAACCTCGGCTGCCGACTCGGGCTGTGTGCCGAAGCTCATGCCACCGTTGTGCACGTTGGGGCACGATACGTTAACCTCGATGATCTCCACCTGCTCCTGCTTGTCGATCTTGGCACAGCACTCCTCGTACTCTTCGAGCGAGAAGCCGCTGATGTTGGCTACGATGGGCTTGTGGAAGATCTGGCGCAGGTGGGGCAGCTCCTCGGCGATGACTCTGTCAATGCCGGGGTTCTGCAGACCTACCGAGTTGATCATGCCGGCCTCGCACTCCGCAATGCGGGGTGTGGGGTTACCAAAGCGGGCGTCGCGTGTGGTACCCTTGAACGAGATGGCACCCAGACAGTCCAGGTCGTAGTACTCCGCAAACTCGCGGCCGAAGCCGAAGGTGCCGCTTGCGGGGATGATGGGGTTGTCGAGCTTGACACCGCAGAGCTCAACAGATGTATCGTAATGCTTTACCATATAATCTCTTCGCGTTTAAGTACAGGGCCATCCTTGCAGATACGCTTGTTACCATACTTGGTCTTGCACGAGCAACCCATGCAGGCACCAAAGCCACATCCCATGCGCTCCTCGAAGCTGAACTCTGCGGGGCAGTCGGTAGCATCGTAGAGAGCCTTGAGCATGGGCAGAGGGCCACACGAGTAGAGGTAGTCGGGCTGGAGGGCCTTCTCGCGGATAACATCCGTGACAAAGCCTTTGACACCCATCGAGCCATCGGCCGTAGAGCAGTATACATCCACGCCCAAGGCCTTGAACTCCTCCATGTAGAAGAGCTCCGAGGCGGTGTTAAAGCCCACGATAACCGTGGGTAGCTTACCTTCGGCGATGAGCCTCTTGCAGAGGTTGTACATCGGGGGTACACCCACGCCACCACCTACAAGCAGGGGGTGTGTGGCGTTGTTGTCGGTCGAGAAGCCGTTACCCAGACCGGTGAGGATGTCGAGCTGCTCGCCCGCCTGCATAGTGCGCATCTGCTCGGTGCCGTGGCCTACGACCTTGTAGATGATGGTTATCGTCTTGTCGTCGTAGTCACATACCGAGATGGGGCGTCGCAGAAACTTGCCCTTAAGCTCGATGTTGATAAACTGTCCCGAGCGTGTTATATGTTGCGTATCACCCTCCAACACCATGCGGTAGACCGCAGGTGTCAGAGCAGTGTTACTTACTATTGTATATATGCCTCTCTTGTACATTATTCAGCATCGATTGTCGATACACCCAGCGTGATCTCCTCCAGAACGTCAAGCAGTACGCTCACGGTCTCCAGAGCGGTGAAGATAGTCACGTTGTTCTCCACGGCACAACGACGGATGTCGTAGCCATCGAGACGTGCGCTATGCTGGTTGATATCGATGGTGTTGATAACATAGTTGACGTGTCCCTTGCGCAGCGACTCGAAGATCTCGGTAGAGCCCTCGCTGAGCTTTTTCAGGCAGCGTGTACGGATGCCGTGCTCACGCAAGTACTTGGCCGTACCACCCGTAGCCTCGATGTTGAAGCCGAGCTCGTAGAAGCGGCGGATGAGGGGCAGTGCGCGGGGCTTGTCGGCATCGGCGATAGAGACGAAGATCGTACCGTAGTTGGCGATGGTCATGCCCGACGACTGCAGCGACTTGTAGAGCGCGCGACGCAGCGATGAGTCATAGCCGATAGCCTCACCCGTAGACTTCATCTCGGGCGAGAGGTACGAGTCGACACCGCGGATCTTGGCAAACGAGAAGGCGGGAGTCTTGACATACCAACGCTTCTTCTCATCGGCCGTGATCTTGTCGATGCCCTGCTCCTTGAGCGAGTGGCCGAGCATCACGTTTGTTGCGATCTTGGCCATGGGCACACCCGTAGACTTCGAGAGGAAGGGCACGGTGCGTGACGAGCGGGGGTTCACCTCGATGACATATACCATGTCGTTGCTGTCGGCGATAAACTGGATGTTGTACAGACCGATGATGCCGATCTCCTTACCCAGACGGATGGTGTAGTCGATGATCGTATCCTTGACCTTCTGGCTTACGCTGAAGGTGGGGTATACACTTATCGAGTCACCCGAGTGGATACCCGTGCGCTCAACGTGCTCCATAACGCCGGGGATGAAGACATCCTTGCCGTCGCAGATGGCGTCAACCTCCAACTCCTTACCCATGATATACTTGTCGACCAGCACGGGCTGATCCTCGTTGATCTCAACGGCTGTCTTGAGGTAGTGGCGCAGAGCCTCCTCGTTCGATACGATCTGCATAGCACGACCACCCAACACATAGCTGGGACGTACCAGTACGGGGTAGCCGATGCGCTCGGCGGCAGCCACACCGCGCTCGATGTCGGTGATAGCCTCGGCCTCGGGCTGCGGGATGCCTACGCGGCGCATGATGGCCTCGAAGCACTTTCTATCCTCGGCATTGTTGATAGCCTCGATACCCGTACCGATGATGTTGACACCCAGATCAGAGAGGGGCTTGGCAAGGTTGATGGCGGTCTGACCACCGAGCGATACCACAACGCCTGTGGGCTTCTCCAGGTCGATCACGTTCATCACATCCTCTACGGTCAGAGGCTCGAAGTAGAGCTTGTCCGAGATGGTGTAGTCCGTAGAGACGGTCTCCGGGTTATTGTTGATGATGATAGCCTCGTAGCCTGCCTCACGGATGGCCCAGATGGCGTGTACGGTCGAGTAGTCGAACTCCACGCCCTGACCGATGCGGATGGGACCCGAGCCCAGCACCACAATCTTCTTGCGGTCGCTGACTATCGACTCGTTCTCCTGCTCGTAGGTCGAATAGAGGTAGGGTACCTCCGATGCGAACTCTGCGGCGCAGGTGTCGATCATCTTGTATACGGGGAAGATGTTGTTGGCCTTGCGCAGCAGGAACACCTCGCTCTCGGTCATCGACCAGAGCTGGCCGATAAACTTGTCGCTGAAGCCCAGACGCTTAGCATCGTACAGCACCTCGACATTGCGGGGATTCTCCTTCACGACCTTCTCCATCTCGACGATATTCTTAACCTTCTCCAGGAAGAAGAGGTCAATCTTGGTGTTGTCGTAGACGTGCAGCAGATCCACGCCACGACGTATAAGCTCGGCGATGGCGTAGAGGCGGTCATCGGTGCCCTTGCGGATATATGCGATGATGCCCTCCACGGACATCGTGTCGAACTTCTTATGGTAGATGTGGCATACGCCGGTCTCAAGCGAGCGCACGGCCTTGAGCAGACCCTCCTCGAAGGTGCGACCCACGCTCATAACCTCACCCGTAGCCTTCATCTGTGTGCCCAGCTCGTTTGAGGCGTCGCTGAACTTGTCGAAGGGGAAGCGAGCCACCTTCGTGACGATGTAGTCCAGCGTAGGCTCGAAGCTGGCGGGTGTGTTGGCAATGCGTATCTCGTCGAGCGAGAGGCCTACGGCCACCTTCGCTGTGACACGGGCGATGGGGTAGCCACTTGCCTTCGATGCGAGGGCCGATGAGCGGCTCACGCGGGGGTTAACCTCGATGATGTAGTACTTGAACGAGAGGGGATCGAGGGCAAACTGTACGTTGCAACCACCCTCGATCTTCAGGGCGCGAATGAGCTTCAGCGCGCTTGAGCGCAGCATCTGATACTCCTTGTTAGCCAGTGTCTGGCTCGGAGCAACCACGATAGAGTCACCCGTGTGGATACCTACGGGGTCGACATTCTCCATCGAGCAGATGGCGATAGCCGTGTCGTTCTTGTCGCGCATCACCTCGAACTCAATCTCCTTGTAGCCCTTGATGCTCTTCTCGACAAGCACCTGGTGGATGGGCGAGAGTGCCAGGGCGTTGCGCATAACATCGCGCAACTCGTCCTCGTTGTCGGCAAAGCCACCACCTGTACCACCCAGCGTGAAGGCGGGGCGCAGTACTACGGGGTAGCCGATGTGCTTGGCAGCCTCGACACCCTCCTCGATAGAGTTGGTAATCTCCGAGGGGATCACAGGCTCGCCGATGCGCAGACACAGCTCCTTGAAGAGCTCACGATCCTCGGCCTCCTCGATAGAGGTGAACGACGTACCCAAAATCTCGACACCGCACTCCTCCAAGATACCCTTTTTGGCCAACTGCACAGCGAGGTTGAGGCCTGTCTGACCACCGAGGCCCGGCACGATGGCATCGGGACGCTCATAGCGGATGATCTTGGCCACATACTCCAGTGTGAGGGGCTCCATGTATATCTTGTCGGCGATATGCGTATCGGTCATAATCGTTGCAGGGTTAGAGTTCACCAGGATAACCTGATAACCCTCCTCCTTAAGCGCAAGACACGCCTGTGTACCTGCATAGTCAAACTCGGCTGCCTGGCCAATGACGATGGGGCCCGAGCCGATAACCATTACTTTCTTAATATCTGTTCTTTTAGGCATTTTTCTGCTCCTCCATCAGTTTAATGAATTTATCGAAAAGATAGTCGCTGTCGGGCTGATACTGTACCGAGAAGACCTTGTCGGCCACAGCCTCCATACCTGCTACGGTGTTGTCCAGCAGGTTGCGGTGAGTCACCGTCAGGGGCAGACCCGAGAGCGAAGCCTCATCTACCACGAAGGTGTGGTTCTGGGTTACGATCTCCAGCTTGTTGTTATCGAGATTCTTGATAGGGTGGTTGGCACCGTGGTGGCCGAACTTCAGCTTGACATTCTTCGCACCATAGGTCATGGCAACAAGCTGGTGGCCGAGGCCTACACCGAAGATGGGCAACTTACCGCGCAACGCATCGATGGTCTTGCTTACCACGCTGACATCCACCGGATCACCCGGGCCGTTCGATACGAAGATGCCGTCGGGGTTGAAGGCCATAATCTCCTCGGCTGACGAGTTGTAGGGTACGATGGTTACGTTGCAACCCTTGAGGTTGAGCTGACGCACAAAGCTGTACTTGATACCGCAGTCGATGGCCACCACATCCCACTTGTGGTTGGGTGTACGCGAGAACCAACGCTTCTTGCAGCTGATACGCTCCACGAGGTCGTGGCGCAGCTCCGTCGAGCGGATAAGCTCCAGTGCCTCCTCGGTGGGTGTGGCATAATCTACGATGGCAGCCTTCTGTACACCCTCGTTGCGGATGATGCGGGTGATCATTCGCGTGTCAACGCCACAGATACCCGGTATGTTCTGCTCCTCGAAGACCTCGTTGAGGGTCTTGGTATAGCGGAAGTTGCTCGGCGCATCGCAATACTCGCGGACAACCATGCCGCCCAGCGAGGGGAACTTGCTCTCGTAATCTTCATCGGTGATGCCGTAGTTACCCATCAGCGGATAGGTCATCACCACAATCTGGTCGGTGTACGACGGGTCAGAGATAATCTCCTGATAGCCCACCATGGAGGTGTTGAACATCAGCTCGCATACCGCAACGCGGTTCGAGCCGAAGCCATAGCCCGGAAACTCCTTGCCGTTCTCAAGTACAAGTTTCTTGGTAAAAGGTTTCATCTAACTCTCTGTTTTTTATGTTCTATTCTATTGTCTTGTTTCGTTCTCGTATACAATCTCACCGCGATGTATGGTCATCGCAACGTCGCCAACCATATCTCGGCCATCAAACATCGTTATCTTGCCCTGCGAGTAGAACTTCTGGCTGTCGACCCTCCATTTACGTTCGGTGTCGAGGATGACGATATCGGCACGGTCACCCACGTTCAGACCTCCCTCTATGCCGAATACACGTCGGGGGTTGAGGCTCATAAGCTCCACCAGACGCTCCATGCTGATGATGCCCTTGCCTACCAGGTGGGTGTGCATTGCAGCGAAAGCGGTCTCCAGACCGACGATGCCCATAGCACTATCTTTCAGACCCTTCGACTTCTCCTCTACGGAGTGGGGTGCGTGGTCGGTTGCAATCATGTCGATGGTACCATCCTTGATACCCTCGATGAGGGCTTCGCGATCCTCGTCGGAGCGCAACGGCGGGTTCATCTTCCAGCGTGCATCCTCCTCCAGATCCATGTCGGTGAAGATCAGGTAGTGAGGGCCCGTCTCGCATGTCACCTTCACGCCGCGTGCCTTTGCCTCGCGGATGAGCTCTACGGTCTGCTTTGTCGATATGTGGCAGACGTGGTAGCGGCAACCAATCTTCTCGGCAAGCTCAATGTCGCGCTTCACCTGTGCCCACTCGCTCTCCGAGCAGATGCCCTTATGGCCATGCTGGCGGGCGTACTCGCCATCGTGGATATAGCCACCCTTGAGCAGCTCCTCCACCTCGCAGTGTGCCGCTATGATGGCATTCAGCTCAACGGCCTTGCGCATGGCTTGCTCCATCATCGTGTCGTGCTGTACGCCACTGCCGTCGTCCGAGAAGGCGCATACCTTGTCGTGGAGTGAGTGCATGTCGACCAGCTCCTCGCCTTTACGTTGGAGTGTTATGGCCGCGTAGGGCAGCACCTCGATCTTGGCATCGCGCTCGATGATGGCGAGCTGCTCGTTGAGGTGCTCCACGGTGTCGGGCACGGGGTTAAGGTTGGGCATCGGGCAGACGGTAGAGTAGCCGCCACGAGCAGCGGCCATGGTGCCTGTTGCGATGCGCTCCTTGTAGCCGTAGCCGGGCTCACGCAGGTGAACGTGAACATCGACAAAGGCGGGTGCCACGATCTTGTTGGTGGCGTCTATTAGCTTGTCACCGGGCTCGGCTGCGATGGCAGGTTTGATCTCTGCGATGCGTCCGTCGATGATGGCGATGTCGCCCTTGCCCTCATATTTTGAGCCCTTAATAGAGCCGTTGCGAATGATAATTCTGTTACTTGCCATATACCAAAAAATAGGCGGCCCGAGAGCCGCCCATATCTAAATGAAAACAGTGATACCGTTAGTGTCGAAACCTCCGCAAACAGCAGACAAATGGAGGGTGCGTGGAGCCGCCTCGGATTGTATGTTGGTGTGGAGTTTCATATAGTTGTTAAAATTTCCGCAAAGGTAAGTATTTTATGCCAACTTTACAACTATTTTGCGAGAACTTTTTTCACAAAAATGCGATTTGGTAAAATGTTAAAAAAAAGTTGAAAAAAGTCATGCGCGCGCTTGTGTATTCGTGAAAATAAAACTATCTTTGCCCTATGAATTCTCTATACGCAAAACTATACGTCGATATGTCGCCGCACCTCATCCGTTGCAGGATGTTGTGCTCGTTCCAACATTCGGGACAGTATCGCACGACTAATGCCCTCATTATGCAGGGAGTGTGTCGAGAAGAGTAGGAATAGACCGTCAACACTTTGGGTGTAGGCGGTCGTTTTGTTTTTGATAATAAGTTGATTAAAATAAAAAATTGGAACTATGAAAGTAGCAGTTATTATGGGTTCGACAAGCGACTGGGATGTAATGAAGGCCGCTGTTGACACGTTGGAGGAGCTTGGTATCGAGTACGAGAAGCGCGTTATCTCGGCGCACCGTACACCCCATCTCATGGTTGAATATGCCGAGTCGGCTCGCGAGCGCGGTATAGGCGCAATTATCGCGGGCGCGGGCGGTGCTGCGCATGTAGCAGGTGTTACGGCAGCCCTTACGACGGTGCCCGTTATCGGTGTGCCCATCAAGACTTCGGCGTTGGGAGGCATGGACTCTCTGCTCTCGATTGTGCAGATGCCCGGTGGTATTCCCGTGTCGACAACCGCTATCAATGGTGCGAAGAATGCGGCCCTTATCGCTGCTTCGATCTTTGCCCTCACGGACAAAGCTCTCGAGCAGCGTCTTATCGCCTTCCGCAAGGCACAGACCGAGAAGGTGCTGGCTGCGGAGCTGTAATCTATTGCCTACACCTGATACCCCTTGAGTAAACGACTATGAAGAATCGCCGTATATTTGTCGAAAAATACCCTCGTTTCCAGGTCGAGGCCGACACTCTCCGCCGAGAGCTAAATACAAACCTGGGACTTAAGATTGAGAAGCTGCGCTACATCAATGTCTACGATCTGTTCGGCTTCTCGGATGAGCTTCTCGAGAAGAGCCGTTACAGTGTCTTCGGTGAGGTCGTCACCGATCTGGTTAGTGACGAGTGCGACCTCACGGGCGAGAGATTTCTGGCTGTGGAGTATCTTCCCGGTCAGTTTGACCAGCGTGCCGCCTCGGCCGTAGACTGTGTGCATCTGATCGACCCCAAGGCCGATGTTAAGATTAAGTCTTCGCGCCTGCTGATCTTCGATGCCACGGTTGACGATAAGGCTTTGGCGCGCATCGAGAAGTACTACATCAACGCTGTCGAGTCGCGCAAGAAGAACCTCGAGATACTCTCCGATGCCGAGTCTGCCGAGGTTAAGCCCGTGAATATCCTTGAGGGCTTCCGTCAGATGAAGGACGAGGAGTTGGCTGCATACTGCAAGCAGAATGGTCTGGCGATGAATGCCGACGACCTTAAGGAGGTTATCAAATACTTCACCGAGGAGGGTCGTGACCCTGTGGAGACAGAGTTGCGTATCCTCGATACCTATTGGAGCGACCACTGCCGTCATACCACCTTCACAACCGAGATCGAGGAGATCACCCTCGATGAGTCGTTCCTCAAGGATGAGTTGGAGCAGTCGCTCGACCTGATGCGTAAGATTCGCTCGGAGCTGGGTCGCGAGAACAAGAGCCTCTGCCTTATGGAGCTGGCTACCATCGGTGCCCGCTATCTGCGTAAGGTGGGTAAGCTCGATGATATGGAGCAGTCCGAGGAGAATAACGCATGCAGCATCTTCGTGAATGTGGATGTCGACGGCCAGATGCAGCGTTGGCTGTTGCAGTTTAAGAATGAGACACACAATCACCCCACCGAGATCGAGCCCTTTGGTGGTGCTTCGACCTGTCTTGGCGGTGCTATCCGTGACCCGCTGTCGGGTCGTAGCTACGTCTACCAGGCTATGCGCGTAACCGGTGCCGGTGATATCTATAAGAGCGTGGATGAGACGTTGGAGGGTAAGCTGCCCCAGCGTATCATCTCTACCAAGGCCGCTGCCGGATACTCGAGCTATGGTAACCAGATAGGCCTTGCCACGACACATGTTCGCGAGGTCTTCCACCCCGACTATGTTGCCAAGCGTATGGAGGTGGGTGCCGTTGTCGGTGCTGTTAAGGCGGACAATGTGCGCCGTGAGAGCCCCACGCCGGGCGATGTAGTGCTGTTGCTCGGTGGCCGTACCGGCCGTGATGGCGTAGGTGGTGCTACGGGCTCGTCGAAGGAGCATACGTTGAGCTCGCTGGAGGAGTGTAGCTCGGAGGTGCAGAAGGGTAATGCGCCCGAGGAGCGCAAGCTCTCGCGCCTATTCCGTCGTGGCGATGTGACGCGCCTTATCAAGAAGTCTAACGACTTTGGCGCGGGTGGTGTGAGTGTGGCTATCGGTGAGCTTACCGATGGTCTGGATATCTACCTCGACCGCGTACCTACAAAGTACAACGGCCTGAACTCGACGGAGCTTGCCATCAGCGAGTCGCAGGAGCGTATGGCTGTGGTTGTCGAGCGTAAAGATATGGAGCGTTTCATGGAGCTCTGTCACGAGGAGAATGTTGAGGTGACCTACGTTGCCGATGTAACCGATACGCGCCGCATGCGCATGTACTCGGGCGACAGACTTATCGTCGACCTCTCGCGCGATTTCATCGACTCGGCAGGTGCCAAGCACTATACCAAGATATGCCTCGGCGCGGTAGAGCAGAGGAATCCCTTTGAGCGTAAGGTTGAGGGTCGATCTGTTGAGGAGCGCATGAAGCGTAACTTGTCAGATGACAATGTTGTGTCGCAGAAGGGCCTTATCGAGATGTTCGACTCGACCATTGGTGCTTCGACGGTGCTGATGCCCTTTGGTGGTAAGACACAGACTACCGAGACCCAGGTATCGGTGCAGAAGCTGCCCGTAGGCGGTGGCTTCACCAATACGGCAAGTATCATGGCCTTTGGCTATAACCCCTACATCGCAACATGGAGCCCCTATCATGGTGCCGCCTATGCCGTTGTTGAGGCATGTGCCAAGGTTGTTGCTGCGGGTGCCCGTTACGATAAGATGCGCTTCTCGTATCAGGAGTACTTCGAGCGTATGAGCGATGCTCGTTCATGGGGTAAGCCCCTTGCAGCTCTTCTGGGTGCATTGAAGATGCAGGTGGAGCTGGGTCTGCCCTCGATCGGCGGTAAGGACTCTATGAGTGGTACGTTCCGCGATATCAACGTGCCCCCTATGCTCATGGCCTTTGGTATTACGACGGTCGATGCCCGCACGGTCATCAGCCCCGAGTTTAAGCGCGCTAATAATAATATATATGTAATACGCCACACGCCCGAGGCAAACTATATGCCCTCGACCGAGTCGCTGAAGCGTAACTTCGACTTTGTGTCGGAGAAGATCATGCAGGGCGATATCATCTCGGCCTATGCCGTGGGCTTTGGTGGTGTTGCCGAGGCTGTGTCGAAGATGGCCTTCGGTAATAGGGTAGGTGCACGTCTTGTCTGCGACGAGCAGTCGCTCTACGACTACGCCTACGGCTCGATCGTGGTGGAGAGCAGTCGCGTGCTCAACTTCCCCGCCGCCGAGCTTATAGGTACCACCATCTCGGAGGAGTGCATCGAGCTTGCCGGCGAGAAGCTCTCTTTGGACGAGCTGCTTGAGGCCAATACCGTTCGCTTTACGCAGATCTATGCCGACCGTGGTGCAAAGGGTGAGCCTACGCGCATCAGCCAGGGTGCCGAGCGCAAGGTTGAGTATAAGGGTCAGAAGGTGGATAAGGTTAAGGTCTATCTTCCGGTCTTCCCCGGTACCAACTGTGACTACGACACGGCTCGCGCCTTTGAGCGTGCCGGTGCCGAGGTCGAGATATCGGTATTTAAGAACCTTACGGGTGATGACGTCTTTGCCTCGATTGCCGAGATGAAGGAGTGCATCGGCCGTTGCCACATCATGGCACTCAGTGGTGGCTTCTCGGCGGGTGATGAGCCTGATGGTAGTGGTAAGTTTATCGCTAACGTGCTCAATAACAAGGATGTTGCCGATGCTATCCATGCGCTGCTCGATCGTGGTGGTCTGATGCTTGGTATCTGCAACGGCTTCCAGGCTCTGGTTAAGTCGGGTCTGCTGCCCTATGGCCGTCTGGGTATGGTGACCAAGTCGTCGCCCACGCTGTTCCGTAACGACATCAACCGTCATATCTCGCAGATAGTATCTACGCGCGTGGGTACTACGGCCTCGCCTTGGCTGTCGTCATTCGAGGTTGGCGACATACACTCTATCGCTGTGAGTCACGGTGAGGGTAAGTTCGTGGTGAGCGATGAGCTTGCCGAGGAGCTCTTCAGCCGTGGTCAGGTGGCATTCCAGTATGTTGATGCGGAGGGACGTCCCACCACCGACTCGCCCTACAACCCCAACGGTTCGAGCTTCGCTATCGAGGGTATTATCGACCCCAGTGGTCAGATCCTCGGCAAGATGGGCCACACGGAGCGTTATGAGCGTGACCTGATGAAGAATATTCACGGTGAGAAGATCCAGGATATCTTCTCTAATGCAGTGCGTTATTTCCGTAAATAATAACTAATTAAACCCCGCAACCTATGAAGCAGCTTGAACTGCTACACGAAGGAAAGAGCAAGCAGGTCTACTCGACCGACGATAAAGACCATATCATCATTCGCTTTAAGGATGATGCCACGGCCTTCTACAATATTAAGCATGCCAAGATCGAGAATAAGGGCAAGACCAATTGTGCTATCTCATCTATGGTGCTCGGCATGCTCAACGAGCACGGTGTCAAGACCCACTTTGTTGAGCGTATCGACGAGTGTGGTCAGCTGTGCCGCTCTGTCGAGCCCTTCCCCATGGATGTTATTGTGCGCAACGTCATCGCCGGCTCTATGGCCAAGCGACTCGGTATTGACGAGGGTATAGTGCCCGAGAATACCATCTTCGACCTCTGCCTTAAGTCGGAGGAGTTGGGCGATCCGCTCATCAACGACCACCACGCCGTGGCTTTGGGCCTTGTGAGCTATGAGGAGTTGGCCACCATCTACGAGTGCTCGGCCAAGATCAACACCCTGCTCAAGGAGCTCTATCACAAGGCGGGCATCCAGCTTGTCGACTTCAAGATCGAATTTGGCCGTGCGAACGATGGCGAGATTGTGCTTGTCGACGAGCTTACTCCCGACACATGCCGCCTGTGGGATGAGGCAACGGGTGAGCGTATGGATAAGGATCGCTTCCGTCGTGACTTGGGTCATGTTCGTGAGACCTATGAGGAGGTAGCATCAAGATTGAGTAACGTGCTTAAAAGGTAAGTGATATGCTGAAAGATTCATTGGATATATATGGTGATGACCTGCATGAGGAGTGTGGTGTCTTTGGTATTTTTGGTGTCAACGATGCCCCTAACCTTGCCTACTACGGCCTGCATGCCTTGCAGCACCGCGGTCAGGAGGCGTGCGGTATCTCGGCGGCTGACGAGCAGGGTAACATCCACACTGTCAAGGGTGAGGGCCTTGTGACCGAGGTGTTCAACCAGCAGAAGCTGTCGCAACTCTCGGGACATATAGCCATTGGCCATGTCCGCTACTCGACTACGGGTGGTGGCGGTGCCAACAATGTGCAGCCCTTCTCGTTCCGTCATCACACGGGCGACTTTGCGCTGGCCCACAACGGTAATCTGGTAAACTCGAAGGAGCTTGCCAAGTATCTGGAGGTGCGAGGCTCGTTGTTCCACTCGTCGTCGGATAGTGAGCTTCTGGCTCACCTCATCAAGAAGGAGAAGAGCGAGAACCGCCGTATCGACAACATCATCGAGGCGTTGAATATGCTGGAGGGTGCCTTTGCCTTCCTGATTATGACCAAGAACCGTATCTACGCCTGCCGTGATAAGCATGGTCTGCGCCCGCTCTCTATCGGTAAGCTCGGTGATGGCTATGTTGTAAGTAGTGAGACCTGCGCCTTTGATATTATCGGTGCAGAGTATATTCGTGATATTGAGCCCGGTGAGATTGTATCTATCGACCACCACGGCATACGCAGCAACCACTATTCGTTGTATCAGCGTCACCTGATGTGCGCCATGGAGTATATCTACTTTGCCCGCCCCGATAGCGATATCGAGGGTTGCAACGTACACACCTTCCGTAAGCGCACCGGTCGCTACCTCTACGAGCAGTCGCCCATCAAGGCCGATGTCGTTATCGGTGTGCCCGACTCGAGTATCAGTGCTGCCATAGGCTTCTCGGAGGCCAGCGGTATACCATACGAGATGGGACTCATCAAGAATAAGTATGTGGCCCGCACCTTTATCCAGCCGTCGCAGGAGATGCGCGAGAAGGGTGTGAGAATGAAGCTCTCGGCGGTGCGCTCGTTGGTTAAGGATAAGTCTGTGGTGTTGATCGATGATAGTATCGTGCGTGGTACCACGTCGTTGCGCATCGTGCGCCTGCTCAAGGAGGCGGGTGCTCGCGAGGTGCATGTGCGTATTGCCAGCCCCGCTATCACCAACCCCTGCTTCTACGGCATCGACATGTCGACACGCCAGGAGTTGCTCTGTGCCCGCATGTCGAAGGAGGAGGCTTGCAAGGCTATCGAGGCCGACTCGTTGGAGTTCCTCAGCGAGGAGTCGCTGCTCAAGGCTGGTAAACGCTCGGAGCTCTGCATGGCATGCTTCACGGGCTGCTATCCCACATCACTGTATCACAATAAGAGATAATTAATAAATAAAATATAGGTATTATGGCAAAAAGTTACGAAGAGGCCGGTGTAAACCTCGAGGCCGGTTATGAGGTTGTACGTCGCATCAAGTCGCACGTTGCATCGACCAAGCGTCGTGGTTCGATGGGTAACATCGGAGCATTTGGAGGTATGTTTAACCTTGCGGAGCTCAATATCAAGGAGCCTGTGTTGGTGAGCGGTACCGATGGTGTTGGTACTAAACTGAAGCTCGCCTTCGAGATGGATAAGCACGATACCATCGGTATTGATGCTGTGGCTATGTGCGTTAACGATGTGTTGGCGCAGGGTGCCGAGCCCCTGGTATTTCTGGACTATGTGGCCGTAGGCCATAACGAGCCCGCCAAGGTCGAGGCTATTGTCTCGGGTGTTGCCGAGGGTTGTCGTCAGGCCGGTTGTGCTCTGGTTGGTGGCGAGACCGCCGAGATGCCCGGCATGTATCAGGACGGCGAGTACGACATCGCAGGTTTTACCGTAGGTGTTGTCGAGCGCGCCAAGCTAATCGATGCCGGTGAGCGTGTTAAGGTGGGTGATGTGCTGGTAGGTATCGCCTCAAGCGGTGTTCACTCTAATGGCTTCAGCCTTGTGCGTAAGGTTGTTAGCGACAATGGCCTGAAGCTCGACGAGAGCTACCCCGAAATCGAGGGTCGCAAGCTGGGTGAGGTACTGCTTACACCTACGCGCATCTATGTTAAGCAGGTGCTGAAGGTTATCGCCGAGTGCGACGTGCACGGTATCAGCCACATCACAGGTGGTGGCTTCGACGAGAATATACCCCGTATCCTCAAGGATGGTCAGGGTGTCGAGGTTAAGGAGGGCAGCTGGGAGATTCTCCCCATCTTCCGCCTCTTGGAGAAGTATGGTAAGATTGGCCACCGCGAGATGTTCAACATCTTCAATATGGGTATCGGTATGGTCATCGCTCTGGACGAGAAGGATGCCCAGAGGGCTGTTGAGTTGCTCGGTGAGCAGGGCGAGAGGGCTTCGATCATTGGCCGCGTAGTTGAGGGTGAGGGTGTAACTATCATCTAACGCAGTATGAGAAAGACACGATTGGCGGTATTTGCCAGCGGTAGTGGTAGCAACTATCAAGCTATCGCCGAGGCATGTGTCGACGGACGACTCGATGCCGAGGTGGTGCTCTTGGTCTGCGATAAGCCGGGTGCCATGGTCTTGGAGCGAGCCAAGGGTTTTGGTACCGAGTGCTTTGCGTTCAACCCCAAGGAGTATGCTTCGAAGGAGGCCTACGAGACGGAGATTGCCGCGTTGCTGGACGAGCGCGAGGTGGACTATGTCTGCCTGGCGGGTTATATGCGTATTGTGGGTAGCGTGCTGTTGGAGCGTTACGAGCAGCGCATAGTGAACATTCACCCCTCGCTGTTACCCTCGTTCAAGGGTGCTCACGCCATTCAGGATGCTGTGGACTATGGTGTCAAGATCTTTGGTGTCACCACTCACTTTGTAGATCAGACCCTCGACGGTGGTCGTATCATCGATCAGGGTGCTGTGGTCTACGAGGGTTCGGATATTGAGGAGCTTACCAACCTGATACACAATATCGAGCATAAGCTCTATGTAAAGACTATTAACAAACTGATAAACAAGAAGTACTAATATATTATGAGAGCATTAGTTAGTGTTAGCGACAAGGCGGGTGTTGTTGAGTTTTGCCAGCAGCTGCGTCGTCTGGGTTGGGAGATTATCGCCACGGGAGGTACGCAGAAGCTGCTCGAGAGCAGTGGCGTGGAGACCATCAACATCAGCGATGTTACGGGCTTCCCCGAGATCTGCGATGGCCGTGTTAAGACCCTGCAC
>CALGRZ010000115.1 GCA_937880705.1 uncultured Alistipes sp. | reverse complement strand
TACGCTTCTGCTTCTTAGTCTTTTTGGTCAGGATGTGACTGTGATAAGCGTGCTTACGCTTGATCTTACCTGTGCCGGTGAAAGAAAAACGCTTCTTCGCAGCGGCATTTGTTTTCATTTTTGGCATTGTTGTAAAAAGTTAAATTAGTTAAACATAGCGCGCAAAGGTAAGCAGAAATTTTGAAACTGCAAAATTAAGCTCAAACATTTTGCTATTTATCCTCCTGCTCGACCCTTATTCGAGCCGTTATGGGGAGGTGATCCGACATCTCAAAGTCGGTATCGGCACTATACTCCTTGGTCGTGAGGCCACGGCTGTGCAGGATGTAGTCGATACGCAACAGCGAGTGCATGGGTCTAAACGTATAGCCATAGCCACGGCCACCCTCCACGAAGCTGTCATCGAGCTTTCGGCTCATACGACGGTAGACATACGACATGGGCGTATCGTTGAAGTCGCCACACGCCACATACTCGTAAGGCGTGGCATCCATCACCATACGCAGCGTATCGACATGCTCGGCACGGATAGCCGAGTTGGAGGCTATGCGCCTTACGATGCTTGCCATGCGGTCGCCATCTTGCAGTATGTTGCCATCGCTGATGTCGTTGCTGTCGGTCGATGTGATGTTCATCGTGTAGAGGTGGTTGTTGAAGATGCGCAGTGTATCCTGGCGTACCACAACATCGCACCACTGCGATGTACCACGAGACTCGCCGGCGATCTCGCCACGTCGTATGATGGGATAGCGCGAGTAGGTCACTATGTGCGAATACTCCGTCTCGACGGTCTGGTAGCTATGGTACGAGTCGAAGAGCGAGTCCAGACGGTCTATGCCGCGAGCATCGCGCTGCAGCTCCTGCAGGCAGACAACATCGGGCATACGCTCCAGCGACAACATATAGTCGACAAAGTCCGAGGCACGCTGCACCTGACTATCGTCGCGGAAGCCACGCAGGTTATAGCTCATGAGCGTGAAGGCACGACGATCTCTCTCGGGCTCCACCTCGCGATGGATATTGACGTTGTAGAAGTCCGAGATGCGAAAGGCACCCGGCAGAAGCACTACGAGTAGCACAAGGGCGTATATCCAACGCTGCATGATGGCCCAGAGCATCATACACACCACCAGCATGATGTAGAGCATCGGGGCGAAGATACCCACGATGGTCAACGAGCCGTAGTTGGCAGGGTTGATGTAGGGCGTGGCATAGGCCATAAGAAGGGCTATGACAAGCGTTATGCTCACGGCCATAAGCAGTATAACACCCAGCGAGGCAAGCAACGAGCGTCGCTCTCGACGGCGTGGTGCTCCAAAGGGTTCGCTATTGTATCTGTTGATGCGCGCCATACTATCTTTTATTGGGGGTTAGTATCTGCGGGTGCGGTATCGCCACCACATAATAAGCAGCCAGCCCCAGAACATACCTCCGAGGTGGGCAAAGTGTGCCACATTATCCATACGTCCCGAGATGCCGAACAGAAGCTCGACAAGACCATAGATGATGACAAACCACTTGGCCTTCATCGGTATGGGCGGGAACATAAGCATGATCACAGCATTGGGGTGCAGCATGCCGAAGGCCAGCAACAGACCAAAGACCGCACCCGAGGCACCTACGGTCGGCGTGCAGAGATACTGCATATATGCGGGCGAGTACTCCGACATGCGCATAAGGTCAATCTCGGCCATACCCCACTGCACCAGCGCAGCACCCACGCCACAGACAAGGTAGTAGATCAGGAAACGCTTCGAGCCCATCTCCCACTCTAGGTCACGGCCAAACATCCACAGTGCAAACATGTTGAAGAAGAGATGCGAGAAGCCTCCATGCAGGAACATGTAGCTTAAGGGCTGCCATATATGGAAGAAGGGGCTGCCCACGGGGAAGAGGGCAAAGAGTTCGAAGATGGCATACTTATCAAGCAATATCGTAGCCAAGAAGGCTACGCCGTTGGCTATAAGCAGATTTTTTACTACGGGAGGCATCTGCGGCCTCGCCATATACATATTCATAATCGGTATCTCTCTATTTCGTTAATTTATGGCGTAACTCCTCGAGTGTGAGCGGCGCGAGGATGGGTGCTCCGGAGGGCGAATAGTTGCAATCGTTGCACATCTGCAGGCGCGAGAGCAGCTCCTGCGCCTCATTGGACTTCATGCCGCGACCATAGCCCGCGCTGCCACGCTGCGCCATGAGCATTGCCAGACGCTTGCGCTCCTCATCCACAGGCAGCCTACCATCCTCAATGCCGTGCAGCAGGTCGTAGATAAGCTCGTCGAGCGGTGTGGCCATGTCGATCATCGCAGGACGTCCGATAACCTCCAGACGACCCTCACCCTTGAACTCTATATCGAAGCCGAGCGCAGCAAACTCCGTGGCATGCTCCTCCATGAGGCTGTACTCCTCGTCCGAGAGAGTCAGCACCTCGGCAAAGAACATACGCTGCGTGGGTGCCGTACCCGACGAGAGCATCACACCGAGGATATTATCGTAGAGCACTCGCTCATAGGCACGCCTGAGGCTCACCACCACGGCCTGACCGCCATAGATAGCTACGGCATAGCCTCCCGGCAGAGCCATCACCTCACCAAAGGTACGCTCCTCGGCATCCACCTTCATCGACGAGACGATAAGATCGAAGGCCTGCTGTGACTCCTCCTCGATATACTCCATCACCGTCGAGCCACTCGACGACATCATCGAGTACTCCTCCTCGACCCTTGTCGGTGTCGGAGCTATGCGCGGAGCACTACCCTTCTTATCATCCATCGAGCCGTCATAGGGCACGTCAAAGCCGGTGAAGGGCACATCGGGCATAGGTGCCGTGGGGTCTATATACTCCGCTGCGAAGGGGTTGTACGAGGCATTGCTCGTCGAGCGAGGCTCGCGATAGACCACCTGCTCGCGGCTGATCACAGGTATCTCGACACGGCCCTCTGCCGAGAAGTCCATCATCGGCACAGCACCCGTCTTGGCAAGCGTCTCGCGCACGGCGGCTTGCAGTATCTGGAGTATGAGATCCTGATCGGCAAACTTAACGGTCGTCTTCTGCGGATGCACGTTGACATCCACACGGTCGGGCTCGACCGTGATATATATGAAGTATGAGGGCATGCAACCCTCGGGGATAAGCTTCTCGTAGGCCTTGACAATGGCTCGCTGCATCACGGGCGACTGGAAGTAACGGCCGTTGACAAAGAGGAACTGCTCGTTATTGCGCTTCTTGGCCGCTGCGGGGCGACCCACAAAGCCCTCGATGCGCGCCACGGTGGTATCCACCTCAACGTCGAGCAGGTTCTGCTTGATGTGCTTGCCCACAAGGTCAATGATGCGGCCACGACGGTTTGTGGGCAGAAGATGGTAGAGCGGAGCATCGTTCTGTCGCAGCTCGAACTCCACATTGGGGTTGCATAAGGCCACACGCTGGAACTCATGCTTTATCTGCGTTGCGAGGCGCGAGTTGTCGCCGTCGATAAACTTACGTCGCGAGGGGACGTTGTAGAAGAGGTTGCGCACCATAAACTGCGCTCCTCGAGGGCATGCCACGGGTGTCTGCGAGCGGAACTCGCCACCACCTATCGTGGTCAACGTGCCGATCTCATCCTCCTCACGTCGTGTGCGCAGCTCCACCTCGGCCACAGCAGCTATCGAGGCGAGTGCCTCACCACGGAAGCCGAAGGTGTGCAGGTCGTAGACATCCTCTATGGAGCGTATCTTGCTGGTGGCGTGACGGTCAAAGGCCATGCGTGCATCCACAGCCGACATACCCTCGCCATCGTCGATGATCTGTATGAGCTCCTTGCCTCCGTCGCGGAAGTTGACACGCACGGTGCGAGCACCCGCATCGAGCGAGTTCTCCATCATCTCCTTGACGACGTTCGATGGAGAGTTTACCACCTCGCCGGCGGCTATCTGGTTAGCGACAATCTCGCTTAGGAGCTTTATACGATTCATCTTTGGTAGTTTTACTCGGTTACTCGTTTTCCATCCTTGATCTCGACATCGTCGGAGTAGATGGTGATCTGACCCACGCTGCTCTGCCACTCCTCGATCTCGTTGATGATCTCGGGCGTGAGCGTCTCAAACTCACGGAAGTCAATATCTCCGTGCATCTCGTGCAGGGTCACACCCTCCCAGTCGATGCTGTCACCGGGCATCACAACAGCCTCTGTGGCAACACCCGATGCGAGCTTCTCATCGTTGGCACGCTCCACAAACGACATGATGCGCGGAAAGAGCACGAGAAATGCCACCACCAGCGCGGCAGTTATGAGTGCCATGTTGCGTACTCTGCGGAAGCCATCTGCCGACGACACCTCGCGCTGCACATCGCGTGCCTCGCGCTGTGTTCGGATGTACTTTCCGGGGGTGTAGTCCTCCTTATCCGTCTCGGAAGAGGTGCCATGCAACTCACGGCGACGACGGTCACGCTCCTCTTTTACGGGGTCGTAGTAACGTGGTATGTAGTTAAACTGCCTCGGTTTGAGCTTGGGCGGTCGAAATATTGACATAGTATATTGTTTTTTACGCTATTTAGCTCCCCATTCGAAGAGGTAGAGGAGGTATCAAGTCGAAATCTCTGGCTATCTTGAGGTTGAAGAAAAAGGTGTAGTTTTAGGCTTGCGAAGCCCGAAAAACCGCAGCATACTTGGAGTATGTGAGGATTTTGAGGGCGAGCGTAACGACAAAATACACTTTTTATTCAGCCTCTGCTGGGGTACATCCCCATTCAAGGCAATGAGCTTGACACCGCAGATGCGCCACTATCACAACAAATTATCGGAAGAAGTTCTTCATCCTCTCAAATATATTCTGATTCTCAACACCCTCTGCCTGCTTAAAATGGGGCTTGTCGGCCAACTTCTCGACCAACTCGCGCTCATCCTTGGTCAGGTCGTCGGGGATGGTGATGTCGACAACAACCATGATGTCGCCACGACCAAGTCCGTTAACCTCGGGCAGACCCTTGCCACGCAGACGAAGCACCTTGCCGGCATGGGTGCCGGGTGCAATCTTAATGCGCGCCTTGCCATCAATGGTGGGCACCTCGACCTCACCACCGAGAATAGCCGTCGTTACGGTTATGTTGAGGTTGTGGATCAGATCCTCGCCATCGCGTATAAGCTGCGGGTTGTGCTCCTCCTCGATAACCACCAAGAGGTCACCATTCTGGCCACCCTGACGCGCAGCATTACCCTTACCACGCACCGTGAGAGCCATGCCGGCACCCACACCTGCGGGTATCTTAACCTCGACGATCTCCGAGCCCTTGATGGCACCCTCGCCGTGGCACTTGTCACACTTGGCCTTGATGACACGACCCTGACCGCCACAGGTGGGGCAGACGCTCTGTGTCTGCATACGGCCGAAGAACGAGTTCTGCACCGTAACCACATAGCCCGAGCCGTTACATGTCGAGCAGGTCTCGTACGACGACGAGTCCTTGGCACCCGTACCGCCACACTTGTCGCAGGCCACACTCTTGTTGATCTTGAGCTTCTTGGTTACACCCTCGGATATCTCCTGCAACGTGAGCTTCACCGTCACGCGGATGTCGCTACCGCGGTTGACACGCTGGCTGCGGCCACCGCCATAGCTGCGACCACCACCAAAGGCTCCGCCAAAGATGTCGCCAAACTGCTCGAAGATGTCCTCCATCGAGAAGCCGCCACCGAAGCCTCCAAAGCCTCCGGCACCACCTGCTGCGCCACCCATGCCTGCATGACCAAAGCGGTCGTAGCGGGCGCGCTTCTCCTCGTTGGAGAGCACATCATAGGCCTCGGCAGCCTCCTTGAACTTCTCCTCGGCCTCCTTGTCACCCGGATTCTTATCGGGATGGTACTTGATGGCCGCCTTGCGGTAGGCCTTCTTTATGGTGTCGGCATCGGCATTGCGCTCCACGCCCAACACCTCGTAGTAATCTCTCTTCTCTGCCATATAGTAACTCTCTTATTTTTCTTCGTTTATCGGGTTTTACTCGCCCACCACAACCTTGGCATAGCGCAACACATGCTCACCGAGCTTATAGCCACGCTGCACGCAGTCGATAACCAGACCACGCTTCTCATCGCCCGCGGCAAAGCGAGCCACAGCCTCCTGCTCATCCTCGTTGAAGGGCTTGTCGAGGCACTCGATGGGGGTGATGCCGGCAGCCTGCAGAACGCTCTCAAACTTCTTCATCACCAGCTCCTCGCCCTGACGCAGAGCCTCGATATCGTCGCTCTTATGCGAGGCAGCCACGGCACGCTCTATGTCGTCGAGGATGGGCAGTATAGACTTCCACGCGCCCTCACAGCCACGCTCCACAAGCTCCATCTTCTCCTTGATGGTGCGCTTGCGGAAGTTGTCAAACTCGGCCTGCAGACGCAGGTACTTATCTCGCCACGCGGCAAGCTGCTCCTCCAACGAGGGCTCTGCCATATTGTCCGACTCGGCGGCCTCGGCCTCTGCCATATTGTCCGCAGCGGCTGACTCGACAGTAGGCTCGTCGGCTACCGCCTCCTGCTGCACATTCTTTATATCCTGCTCTTTTTCAGATGTTTGCTTATTCATATCTTATATTTTTTATTATCCTTACACTATATATCGAACAAATTATATGCCTAATACAAAGATTGTTGGACGCTTCTCGATGTTGGGCATCGGCAGTCGTCGCCACTCCGCCACACGACGTGTTACGATAAGCTCATCGGGCGAGGTGATATCGGCAGCCACGGTGAGGCGTATCTCGGCCGAGAGCGTCGCCAGCAACGTCTCGAAGAGTTTGACGTTGCGGTAAGGTGCTTCGATGAATATCTGCGCCTGGTGCTCGTGACGTGCTCGTTGCTCGAGCGACTTTATCGTGCGGCCGCGCTCCGGCTCCTTGATGGGCAGGTAGCCAACAAAGGCGAAAGATTGTCCATTCTGCCCCGAGGCCATCATAACCATAAGTATCGACGAAGGGCCTACCAACGGCACCACCCTCACGCCATGGCGATGTGCCAAAGCCACGATGTCTGCCCCGGGGTCGGCAACACCGGGCACACCGGCCTCGGAGATGACACCCGCCGAGCGACCCTCGAGCACGGGGCGCAACATACGCTCCACATCCTGCTCTAAGGTGGTATGTTCGTTGAGCTCGACAAACTCCAGCTCCTCGATGGCACGACCTATGCGCGCCTTCGACAGAAAGCGACGTGCCGAGCGGGTATTCTCAACGATGAAGTAGTCCAACGAGCGCATTATCTCGCGGTTAGCCTCCGGCAGCACATCCCACACCTCCCGACTATCGGATATGGGGCAAGGTATCATATATATCGTTCCCTTCATTATCGTTCGGTATAAATACGTTTCACGCGCGCCGATATCGAGGTCATGATCTCGTAGCTGATAGTATCCAGCACACGCGCCATATCTTCGAGTGTGAGTCCCTGCTCGGCCGAGAAGATTGTCACACGATCACCCACCTCGACACCCTCGATGTGGCTGATGTCGACCATGGCACTATCCATACATACACGTCCTATGATGGGTGCTCTCTGGCCTCGTATGGATACCTGCCAACGACCATTGCCCAGATGACGATCCAGACCGTCGGCATAGCCGATAGGTATGGTGGCGATGGTTGTATCGCGCTCCAGACGCGCACTGCGGCCATAGCCCACCGACTCGCCACGCGACAGGGTCTTAAGCTGCACGATGCGTGTTGTGAGCGTAGCCACGGGGATCAGCTTGTCGTTGTGCTCGAAGCCAAAGCCATAAAGACCCAGACCCAGACGACACATGTCGAAGGCGGCCTCCTTGAAGCGCACTATGGCTGCCGAGTTGGCGATATGGCGCAGGGGCTTATAGTCGAGCCACTCGCCAAGCTGCTGGCTCATATAGTCGAAGAGCTCTATCTGGCTACGGGTGAACTTATCCTCCTCGGGCATATCGGCACACGACAGGTGCGAGAAGATGGTGGCTACGCGCAGCGACTCATCCTTGTAGAGCGATCGGCCTAGCACATCTATCTCATCCTCGACAAAGCCCAGACGGTGCATGCCCGTATCGAGCTTCACATGTATGGGGTATGACTTGCGGCCGGCACGGTGCACAGCATGGCGGAACTCATCGAGTGAGCGGAAGCTGTATATCTCCGGCTCGAGGTCGTGGGCAACCATAACATCGAAGCTATCATGGTCGGCATTGAGCACCACGATAGGCATCGTTATACCCTTCGAGCGCAGCGTGACACCCTCATCGGCAAAGGCCACAGCGAGATACTTAACGCCCTCGTGTTGCAGCATGCGGGCCACATCCACATCGCCGGTACCATAGCTCCACGCCTTGACCATAGCCACCATGGGGTGGTGTGCGGGCAGGTGCGAGCGGAAGTAACTCAAATTCTTGCGCATAGCAGCCAGATCCACCTCCAAGGTTGTGGTGTGTGTCTTACGCTCCAACAGGCGACACAGCCTCTCAAAGCGGCTGTCGCGACTACCCTTGACGAGTATCACCGACTTGGCCCAACGCTCCTGGTTGAACCTCTCGATAAGCTCCTCGGTAGAGTGGTAGAACGAGGCCTGGGGGCCAAACAGACGGGCATACGACGAGATGTTCTCGCCCACGCCAATCAGGTGGTCAACACCCGCCTTGCTAACAGCCTCGGCCACACGGCCATAGAGCTCGTCGCTGGGCATGCCGCTCTGACGTATATCCGAGATCACGGCGACGGTGCGTCGACCCATAGAGCGCAGGTGCAGGGCGTTGAGAGCCACCAACACGGAGTTGATATCCGAGTTGTAACTGTCGTCGATAATCATCGAGTCGTCGATACCCTCCTTGAGTTCGAGGCGCATAGCCACCTTGGCCGAAAATACCGCGCCATCGACCGAGTAGCCCAGCTCGCGCATAAGTGCCGAGACGTGGCCGGCATCGACCATCAGGGCATCGCTCAACTCCAGCATATCATCGACCGCCTCGCGACAGCTATCCACCAGACGACGATCGCCATAGTTGCGGAGTATGGCTCCCGACAGCGAGGGGTACTCACTACTATATATAATTGTTCGTGCGCGACGCGCCAGGATGAGCTTCTCGGCAATCTTGTGCTCCTCGCTCTGGAAGTTCACCGAGTGAGCATCACCTATCGAGGTGAAGACAACGATATCGGGCGCGATCATACGCTCCAGACGCTCCATCTCGCCAGGCTCGGAGATACCCGCCTCGATAAAGGCGACCTGCTCCTCACCCGAGAGCATCAACAGCGACAGGGCAACGCCCAGCTGCGAGTTATAGCTCTTTGGCGATGCAAACGAGCGCACCGTGTCGGGTATCGAGCGCGCAGCCCACTCCTTAACGATGGTCTTGCCGTTGGAGCCCGTGATGGCGACCATCTGTCCGCCAAAGCGTGCTCGGTTGTGCATGGCAAGTCGTTGCAGAGCATCTATGGTAGAGTCCACGACAACCACGCCGCAACCCTCCTTCAGCTCCACCTCGCGCTCGACGATAAAGGCTCTAACACCGCGCATAGCCATACGGTCCAGATAGTTATGGCCATCGTGGTTCTTGCCATTGATAGCGGCGAAGACCACCTCATCCGAGGCCATAACACTGCGCGAGTCGGTAGCCACCTCCCTCACACGAAGGTCACAGCCATGAAACCTACCACCCACAACATGGGCTATTTCCGACAACAGATAGTTCATATCGCATTAAGTTTTAAGTCGTTAATCTCTGCGGAAGGTGACTACCGTGATACCTGCGCCACCACGATCGGCATGGTCGTCGGCCACCGTAGCCACATCCCTTATCGAGCGCAGGTAGCGGCGAATCTCCTCCTTGAGTGCACCGGTGCCCTTGCCATGAAGGATGGTCACACCCGACACACCCACCATCAGCGCATCGTCAACCAGATCCTCGACAGCCGCGAGGGCCTCCACAGCACGCATACCGCGCACGTCGATATGGTCTTTGAAGTTGAGCTTGCGCTCGCGAATATCCACCGACACCACCGTGCGCATGGTCTCGGGGCGCGTGGCGCGCTTAAACTCGGCCGTCGACACCACCTTCAGGCGTTCCATGTCGACCATTATTATCATCTGACCAAAGGCCACCTGTGCCCTCTTACCCTTAATCTGCTGCACCACACCCGGCACATCCTGACCCTCGATACGCACCTTTGAGCCCACCTCGATCTTCTGGGGTGGCTGCTCCATGGGCTTGGGTGCCGGCTCGATACCCTGCTCACGCTCCGTGGCTCGCTGCTCACGACGCTCACGGCGACGCGCCAGACGCTGCATCTCGCGCTCGATACGCTCATCGGAGCTATGGTGCGAGGCATCGCTCACACCCTCGGCAAAGCTCTCAAACTCCTTGCGTGCAAGGCGCGTGAGCTCCTTCTCGGCCTGTGACTCGCGGATGGTGCGAATGGTATTCTCTATGGTGCGGTTTGCCTCGGCAATCAGCTCCTGCGCCTCACGACGCGCCTTGTCGATAATCTCGCGACGCTCGTCACGGATGCTCTGCAAGCGGTCGGTATAGGTCTGCTCGAGCTGCTCCACCTTACGGTCGGTGAGGCGTATGCGGTCGCGCTTCTCGGCCCAATAACGCTTATCTCGGGCTATCTCGCGCAGCTGTTTCTCAAGGTTTATATGGTCCTCGCCAGCCTTCTCCATGGCACTGCGCACGATATCTTCGGGCAGGCCTATCTTACGGGCTATCTCTACGGCAAAGGAGCTGCCCGGCTTACCCATCTCAAGGCTGAAGAGGGGTTGTATCTGTTTGACATCAAAGGCCATAGCACCATTGGCTACGCCCTCATGGCGCGAGGCAAAGTACTTTATGTTGGCATAGTGCGTAGTGATAACACCGTAGGCCTTACGCTCCAAGAGTCGCTCTAAGATAGCTTCGGAGATGGCACCACCGATCGTGGGCTCGGTGCCCGAGCCAAACTCATCAATGAGTATAAGCGTGCGCTCCGATGCCTCCTGCACCATAGCCTTCATATTCATCAGGTGCGACGAGTAGGTCGAGAGGTCATTCTCGAGCGACTGCTGGTCACCGATGTCGATCATCAGCGAGTCAAACAGCGGGAACTCCGAATTCTCCAAACAGGGTACAAGGAAGCCGCACTGCACCATATATTGCAGTATGCCCGTAGTCTTCAGACACACCGACTTACCACCTGCATTGGGGCCCGAGATAACCAATATGCGTCGCTCGGCGTTAAGCTCCATATCCAACGGCACTATCTCCTTATGTTGCTGTCGCAGTGTTCGTTGCAGGAGCGGATGGCGCGCCTTGCGCAGCAGCAATCGGCCATCGGTCGAGATGATGGGCTTCACCGCCCCATTCTCGATGGCCCAACGCGCCTTGGCACGCAACATATCTATCTGTGTGAGGTAGCTCTCAATACGCGCGATGCCCTCAACGTCGAGGCGCAGCAGGGCTGTCAGCTCGGTGAGCAGGCGCACCACCTCACGACGCTCCTCATACTCCAGCTCGCGCAGCTCGTTGTTGAGCTCGACAACCTCCACGGGCTCGACATAGAAGGTACGTCCCGTGGCCGACTCGTCGTGTATGAAGCCCGCAATCTTGCGCTTGTTGGCCGCAGCAACGGGTATCACCGCATGTCCATCGCGGATAGAGATCATAGCATCGGCATCCACGATACCCGAGGCCTTGGCACGTTGCAACACCTGTTGCAGACGTTTGGCCACCTGCCCCTCATGCTCGCGTATGGCACGCCTGATGTCGCTCAAGGCGGGTGATGCCGACGAGCGCACCTCGCCCTTATCATCCACCACACGCTCGATGGAGGCCACCAACTGCGGGAAGACCTCGACACGCTCCGAGAGTCGCTTAAGGCAGGGATAGCTGCCCGCCGAACGCGACATGATAAAGCCCACGATGGCAGATGCAGCCCTCAACGAGCGAGATAGCGTGACACACTCCTCGACCGTGAGGTAGGTGCCCTCGACGGCGATCTTCTCGACGATAGGCAGTATATCCTCCTGCTCGCCAATATCGGCCGAGGACTCCATCATAAGCATCAGACGCATCTCGTCGGCAAGGTCAAGGCGCAACTCCACCCTACTGCGCGAACTGAAGAACTCCTCGTTGAGGATCAACTCGCGCGCCGTGTGCATAGAGCAATATTGACCCACCTCCTCGCGGATGCGGTCAAAGCCCACCTTACTCTCGAATGTCGACGGATATATCATCGTCAGCCTCCTCCATTAATAAAACTACTCCTTCTCGGCACGTCGCTCGGCACGCTTCTCGGCACGAGCCTCTCTCTTGGCTGCTCGCTCGGCCAACTTCTCCTCCGAAGTGCCGAACAGCGAGAAGTGAACATATCGCATGGGGTTCTGCTTAAGGTCGGCAAGCAACAACGAGAGGTTCTCGCTGGCATCGTTGAGCGAGTCGTACAAGCCATTGTCGTTGAGCAACATACCCACAGAGCCCTGACCATCCTCGATAGCCGACAGCACGCCGTTAAGCGATGCCACCGTACCCTCAAGCTCGCTCACCAGATTGGCACCCGCCAGGTCGCCCGTAAACGTATCCAGGCTCTGAAGCATGCTCTCTATACGGCCGGTATTCTCGGCAAGTGTTGAGGTGAAGGTGTGCAGATCGTTGATCGCACCGTCAATCTCACCCGAGGCCAACACACGGTCGATAGATGCCGACATAGACTCCAGGTTGGCCACCAGCGCGGCAATACCCTCGGCATTGGTGGCGAGGATGTCGTTGACACCATCGAGCGTCTGATCAAGACCCTCCATAAGTTCACCGCCCTTATCGGCCAACATGCCCATAAGTCCGCCATTCACACGCGCAATCATCTCTGCGCCGGGTGCCAAAGGCTCTGCTGCATCGCCCTGGATGATGCTGATCTGCTGACCACCCATAAGGCCCGACGAGCCGATCTCGGCCACGGCATTCGAGCGTATCATATCCTCATACTGGCTCTCAACGGCGATCTCAACCTTAACCTTTTCGCCCAACAGCTCGATACTGCGCACGTTACCCACATCGACACCGCGCATCCATACTCGCGACGACTCCATAAGTCCCGTTACATCGTCGTAGTAGGCATAATAGATATTGGTGGTCTTAAGCAGGTTACGACCACCAAGCCACTTAATGCCCCACCAGGCAACAAGCAGCACAATGACGGCAAAAACGCCAATCTTAAACTCTCTTCTTAACTTCATTTCTCTATCTTTTTTTGTTTTACTTACTTCACGATATTTGCCCCGCGGTACTTCACCACATAGGCATCCTTAAACTGCTCGCGCGCAGCCTTCAGCTCCTCGCGCGCAGCCTCTGCCGTGGCGTAGCCTGCCAAGCAGTACTTGTAGCGGTAACTGCCCGTGCCCATCAGCAGCGTGACCTTACCGCGGTAGCTCTTAAACTGGCTATCGTTGACGTCCAGCTCGCGCTTGCTCGACAACAGCTGTATGGCATAGCCCTCCTCGCGGCCTGCATCGCGTAGCTCCTCGGTCGTCTTCGCAGCATCCTCCACCGCAGGCTCCTCAGTCGGGGTACTACCCTGCCCCTCGGCACCCGATGCGGCATACTCGGCCATCTGGTCAAGGCAGTTGATAAACTGCACAATAGCATCGGCAAGGGCATCGGCAAGCTCATCCTGACCCCTCTCCGAAGTCATATAGGCGAGCTCATCGGGGTTGGTCATAAAGCCCAACTCGACAAGTGCACCCGGGCCCTCCAGCCAGTAGAGCACCGTCCAGTCGTTGAACTTAACACCGCGACTATGTCGCTTCAACGCCTTGAACTGCTCATCGGCAAGACGGGCAAAGGTGTTGTTGAAGGGGTCGTTGTTCATCTGGTTGGTGAGGGCTATGATGTAGCCCATTGACGACTTCGAGATGCTCTCGACATGCATCATCTCACCCTCATCGACAAAGGCACTGCCATTCTTGCGATTCTGCTTCAGGGTATCCTCATCCAGCGAGAGTATCCACACCTCGGTACCTACGGCCGATGTCGCAGAGGCGGCATTGGCATGTATCGAGAGCAGCAGATCGGCACCCTTGCCGTTGGCAAACTCGGCACGTCGCTTATTGTCCACGTTGCGATCCTCGTGCAGGGCGACATTGCTCTCGCGTGTGAGGTAGACCTCCAACGAGGGCATCTTGTCGGCGAGCTTCTCCTTAATGGCCTTGGCCACAGCGAGGTTGATGGCAGCCTCGGTGGTCTTGCCAACCACCTTGCCGGGGCGTGGGCCGCCGTGTCCGGCATCGAGCACCACAACTCTCCTCTCGGGCGACACAACATTTTGCGCCGCCTCGGCGTTAGCACCTACAAGGAGTGCAACAGCAACCATCAGGCTAATTACTATATTTCTCATAAATCGCAGCCAAAAGTTAATGTATTGCAAAATATTTACTATATTTGCAGGTTGTTAACGCACTCGCGCGTAGGATACACACCCACGAAGATGGGTGACGAAACAACCTTGCCGAGCCGTTTTGCCGACTTGTCGGCAAAGGTACAAAAAATTATTGGATTTTGAGACGAAATTTGGTAAAATATCTTCTGTCAACGCTGCTTGTTGTCACCTTCCTGGGCATGGCCATAGGCCTCTCGGAGGCGGGTGCAAGGGGCGTGAGCCTCGTTTTCGGACAGGACTCGCTCATCAGGCGAGCCATCGAGCGTGACACAGCAGGCGATATTGCGACCAACAATACAACCTTAAACACCAACCGCGCCACGCGCCAAGGCCGCAACACCTTGCGAACATCAGCCACCCGAACAGAGGCGACACCCACGGCAACAGCCCCGCGCGACAGCCTCACCACGGAGCAGTCCACCGCGCAGAGCGAGGCAACAAACGCCACCGATAGCACCCCGCAGCGACGTCGTGGCCCGATGTTCAACGACATAATCAAGGGTAAGGCCACCGACTCGGTTGTCTTCGACATACGCAACAACCTTATACACAGCTACCGTCAGGGTGATGTGACCTATCAGGGCATGAACCTCAAGGCCGACTACATGCGCGTAGACATGCAGACCAAGGATATCTACGCACACGGCTATGCCGACACCACCGAGACGGGCGAGGTGACCAAGACCCACCCCGAATTTTCGGATGGAGGATCGCCCTACTCGATGGACACCATCACCTACAACCTCGACTCGCGCAAGGCCAAGATCAAGGGCATCGCCACACAGGAGGGCGATGGCTGGCTCGTGGGCGGTAGCGTGAAGATGCACCCCGACGAGACCATCCACATCGGTGACGGTATGTACACCACATGCGACCACACCGACCACCCCCACTTCTACCTTGCGATGACCAAGGCGAAGGTGATCCCCGGCAAGAAGATCATCGCGGGCTACTCGTACCTCGTCATGGAGGATGTCCCCATCTACTTCCCCGGTGTCCCCGAGGCCTTCTTCCCCATATCGACAGGCCCCAAGTCGGGTATTCTTATGCCCACATACGGTGAGGATGCCAAGGGCTTCTTCATCCGCGACTTAGGCTACTACTTCACCCTCGGTGAGCACATGGACCTTGCCATCCGTGGCGGCATCTACACCCTCGGCTCGTGGGAGGTGTCGGCACGCTCGCAGTATGTCAAGCGTTACAAGTTCCGCGGCAACTTCGACTTAAGCTACTCTTCAATCCGCGCAGGCGAAAAGGGTCAGCCCGACTTTGTGAAGCAGAACAACTACCGCATACAGTGGACCCACACGCAGGACCCCAAGGCCAACCCCGGCTCTACATTCTCGGCCTCGGTGAACCTCACCTCGAGTGGTTACAGCAAGTACTCGGCCACCAACATCAACGACATCCTCGCCACGCAGACCAACTCATCGATCTCGTATTCGCGAAATTGGGAGGGCACACCCTTCTCGATGGCCGTCAACCTCTCGGTGTCGCAGAACTCGAGGGATAAGACCATCGCCGTGACGCTGCCCACCATCACCTTCAACGTCGCCAGCTTCAACCCCTTCAAGCGCAAGGAGGCCGTAGGTAAGACACGCTGGTACGAGAAGATCAAGATGAGCTACTCGATGAAGATGACCAACACGGTAAACACCAAGGAGAACGAGATATTCACGCGCGAGACCCTCGACAAGATGAAGAACGGTATCCAGCACAACATACCCGTGTCGACGTCGCTCACACTCTTCAACTACATCAACATCAGCCCCTCGTTCAACTACACCGAGCGTTGGTACTTCAAGAAGGTGAGCCAGCAGTGGAACAACGAGACGCGCCAGGTGGAGACCCTCGACCCCGAGTACGGCTTCTGGCGTCTGTACAACTACAACGCCTCGGTATCGGCCAACACGACCATCTATGGTACCTATGTAGCCAAGAAGAAGACTCGCCGCCTGCAGGCCGTAAGACATACGCTCACGCCCAACATCGGCTTCTCGTATGCCCCCGACTTCAGCCGCCAGCGATATGGCTTCTACGAGACGGTGCAGACCGATACCACGGGTCGCTTCAAGGTCTACTCGCCCTTCACCGACAACGCTTATGGCGTGCCCGGTAGCGGTAAGCAGGGCTCGCTGACCTTCGGTCTGTCGCAGTCACTCGAGGCGAAGATACGCACCAAGGATACAGTCAAGAAGATCAAACTAATAGACCAGCTCTCGATTAGCGGCTCGTACAACCTGCTGCTCGACTCTATGCGTCTGTCGACACTGCCCATATCGCTGCGTACGACACTATATAACAACATCCAGCTCAACGTGCAGATGACGCTCGACCCCTACGAGATTACTCCGCAGGGCGTACGCTACAACAAGCTGATGTGGCGACGAGGCCTTCCCGGACGTCTTGCCAGCGTGAGCTGGTCGTTTGGCTATACCTTTAAGTCGCGCGAGGATAAATCGCAGGTGGCCGGCAACGACATCAACTCACTGCCACAGGAGTACTTCAACTCATGGTCCGACCCCTATGGCGATCTCAATCCCGCCATGCGACGACAGTGGATGGCCGGCACATACTACGACTTCTCCATCCCGTGGAACTTCGGCTTCAACTACTCGATACGCTACACCGCGCAGCCGACAAACAACAATACGACGGGCTACCGCAAGAAGCTCGACCAGACGTTGACACTCAACGGTAGTGTAAGGCTTACGCCCAAGCTGATGATTACGATGAACACCGGTTTCGACTTTGCCACACGCAAGATGTCGATGACCTCTGTATCTATTACGCGCGACCTGCACTGCTGGCAGATGTCGTTCCACTGGGTACCCTTCGGCTCGCACAAGAGCTGGGCATTCAACATCGGTGTTAAGGCGGCCTCGTTGGCCGATCTGAAGTACGACAAGAGCTATACGCAGTACGACTACATGTACTAAAGCCTCACATGGCAAGCATAGCCCTAAAACGGATATAGGCTCTTCAACCCATGCGGTCGAAGAGCCTATATCTTTGTCCATAGCCACAACAAGCCATGAATAACACCCGAGGGTGTTACAACAACCAATCAATCTATATACTTATTTTTATATTAGAGTCAACCTAAAAGAAAACTCCTCTGACGGGTGGTTCAGCCTTGGTTGGTGGCTTCCGCCAGAGGAGTTTCAACAGAGTGAGATTAAAGTGGTTAAATTTTCCCCAATCGGAATAAGTGGTTCATCGAAGGGATTTTCGCCACAACAAAAATGACGAAAATCCCCACGAAATAGTGGTTTTTGTAAGCGAAATGGGAAAGAACGCAATTAATTTCAAATTATCTTACTGACTTGCAGTGGTTTACAATAGTTGTCAGCAGACATCCGAAATCACTCCTATCATGTTTTCTACAACAAAGGTAAGTATATTTGCCTATGCCACAAAATAGTTATCAACAGAGTTACCAACAAGTTATTAACAAGTTTACGATAAACCATTGTTAATAACTTCGTCTTTTAAATTATACTAATTAAGAACATGCAACCCTTTCCAAAGGAGTTTTACGGAGCGAATGGCCAGAAAACAAATCGGTCTGCGACACCCCTTTCGACAAGCACAAATTACCCCCCCCCTATAGCGTTTATATTGCTAATTATCTATACTTTACAGCATACAACACGCAAATTAACTTTAGATGTAACATGGATAACACAGCTAAATAGTGACACAAAAAAGACTAAATTTGCAAATATTTAAAGAGCCATCATCGACTTGAATATAGACCAATTTTCAACCATTTCAACTGTTGATATGTGGTAAAAACCGACCCAATTATAGCCCCTATTTTTGCATAATATTTTCTCAAAATAGGCCGATAACTCGGCATAACAGAGATAACATTTATACCATTACAGAACAATCATCACCAACAGCATCAAAAGATCGACACCAAACAAAAAAGATAAATTATTAATATAAAGTGGCGTATGAGCCACCTATACGGCGTCATTTAAATAAAATATATTCACTGCCACCATACCACATAGAATCGACCTTCGACCCCGACACAAGCATTTTAGAAGAGAGACACAGCATCGACACCCATTGCATAATTACAGACTTATTCATAGTTATGCAACAAGCGACACCCCACACCCACTATTGCGACAAAGAGAAAAATCAACCAAACTGCGCTTTCTTTCAATAAAAAGCGACTACACACAATTGAACATATCACTAAAAAAATGGGGATGACTAATGGTGTTAGTCATCCCCATTTTTGCTTGAGGTTGAATGAAAAGATGTAGTTTTAGGCATACAAAGCCCGAAAAAGCGGAGTTTACTTAGCATCTACCTTAAAGTCCTCCTTTTCAAAGGAGGATTTAGGTGGATTGTAAATATATAAACGAAAAATGCGTCAGCATTTTGAGGGCGAGTATAACGCCAAAATACACTTTTTATTCAGACTCCAAATCTATTAATGAAGATTTAGACGCTCCGCGCTATAGAGATAACGCTTTATACTTCTCTTGGGAGTCTTAACAAACTCCTCGCGGTGGATAACGATGTTGGCAACCTTCTCATACGAAGCAACCATGCCATTGAGCTGCTGGAGGTTCTGCTCCATAATCTCGGGCAACTTCTCCATATCCACGCCCTCGGCATTTGCCAACTCATAGTCGGGCACGACAAGAGCCGTAAGACGACCATTATTCTCGATAATCAACGACTCGGCAACCATATAGAGGTTATTCAGACGCTCCTCGATCTCCTCGGGATAGATATTCTGACCCGAGCCCGAGAGGATCATCGTCTTGCAACGACCGCGGATGTAGAGCGTGCCATCTTCGTCCATGGTACACATATCGCCCGTATGCAACCATCCGTCGTCACCGAGCACAGCCTCGGTAGCCTTCTCGTTCTTATAGTAGCCCTTCATGACATGCTCACCCTTAACAAGCAGCTCACCGGGGATGCTCTTCGGATCGCGCGAGTTAATCTTTGCCTCCAACATACCGGGAATGATCTTACCGCACGAGCTCTGCTTGAAGAGCGTGGGCAGCTCGAAGCTAATCAGAGGTGCACATTCGGTCATGCCGTAACCCACGGTGATGGGGAACTTAATCTTGCACAGGAAGTCCTCGGTCTCCTGGTTCAGCGCGGCACCACCCACGATAAAGATCTCGACACAACCACCAAACTGCTCCATAAGGCGGCTACGGATGGTCGAGTAGATAGCCGTGTTGAGCAACGGAATACGCATGGCGATGCTCATGGGGCCCTTCTCCAACATGGGCAGGATGCTCTTGCGGTAGACCTTCTCGAGGATCAGGGGCACCGAGCAGATGATGTTGGGACGTACAATCTTCATGGCCTCAACCAGAATCTTGGGTGAGGGTATGCGCCCCAGTAGCGTGATGTGAGCACCACAAGCCAAGGGCGCAAGGAAGTCGAAGGTGCAGCCATAGGCGTGGGCCAGAGGCAGGAACGAGAGCGTGCGGCCACCCTTGCGGAAGAAGTGCTCGTTAGTCTCGGGGTTGACCATCTCCTTGGCAAAGACGACGTTACCCGTGAGGTTGTTGACCGTGAGCATAACGCCCTTTGACGAGCCGGTAGTACCCGACGTATAGTTCAGCAGGCAGACCTCGTCGTTGGCAACATCCTCAAACTTGATATCGTCGGCCGAGAAGCCTCGGGGATATGCCTCGCGGTAGTGCGACATGATATCCTTCATGAAGGCAGTGATCTTGTTACCCTCGCGCTCATATATAACATGGTAGTCCGTAAGCGAGAATACTGCCTCGATGGCGGGTATCTGATCACTCTCGATATCGTCCCAGAAGTTATCACCCAGGAACAACAGACGGCTCTCCGAGTGGTTTACGATGTTGATTACATCGGTGGGGTTAAAGTCCTGAAGTATGGGAACAATCACTGCGCCATAGGTCAGCGTAGCGATGTAGCTGATGCACCAGCGAGTGTTGTTGCGTCCGATAAGGGCAATCTTGTCACCCCTCTGGATGCCTGCCTCCTTGAACATCAGGTGGAGTTTTGCGATCTCCTTGGCTACCTCGTAGTATGAGAATGTCTCGCCCTTGAAGTAGTCGGTAAGAGCGGCCATCTCACGATTGTCGCGGAAGCTCTGCTCGTAAAGCTTTATCAAATTCTGCTCCAACATAGGTTTATATGTTTAGAAATTAATGTCGTTGTGATGGGGCAAAGATACAACTTTTTTGTTACGCAACGAAACATTCAACCGATTTTCTCATTGATATTTTTTACCACCCATAAACACACAAATTACAAAATACTGATTTTATGATGCTTACACAAAGCACAGACCACAACCGCGGAACAAATACATTTTTCTATAAGTAATGTTGCGTGTACCAATAGAGGGGTATATGCGACTTTTGGAGCTATATTTTTGGCTCGGTGAGTTGCTGTTTGCGAATTTTCGGTTATCTTTGCAGATGGTTTTGGCTCTTTAGTTCAAGGGATAGAACGAAGGTTTCCTAAACCTTAAATCCGGGTTCGAGTCCCGGAGGGGCTACTGTCGACCGATCTTCTGGTGAAGTTCGGTCATTTTTTTGCAGCGAGTGGGTCGTGATAACGACCCCTTGTAGTTATAGTAGTTAGATCGTTTGCAAGCACACATCTAACTACTACAACTACATCAAGCAACGGCTTGTTTCTCGCTGCGATCGGCTCTACTCACTGGGGGCGGGTTGCGCGGATTATTGTGTTTATTGCTCGTCTGATGACTTCGCTATGAGGTATCCGCGCTTGCTTGCATTGCTGCGCAATACAACCTTCGAGTCCCGGAGGGGCTACTGTCGACCGATCTTCTGGTGAAGTTCGGTCGTTTTTTTACGCAGCGAGTGGGTCGTGATAACGACCCCTTGTAGTTACACAGATCGGTCGCTTGCATATCTGTAAAATATTCCGTATATTTGTACAACCTTAAACCTTTACCTATAATATATTATGAAACAGAGTATCTTGATTTCGATTTACCAGATTGTGGCAGCGGCACTCTGCACCTATTTTGTCTATGAGTATATGGGCGATGAGAGCTGTTTGAAGAGCGTTGCGCTCTACATCTCGTTGGCAATGCTGGCACTCAACATCGTGGTTATCCTGCTCTTCTGGCGACATTTCGGACTCGCTACACGATTCCGCTTCACCGAGGCGATAATGCTCATAGTGAGTGCTTTCACACCTATGTTGGAGTACTACACCTTTATTGGCGATAACACAACAATGCCTATTGCAACGGCCAAGCTTGTGCTGCTGTTCGCAATGGGTCAGGCTGCATGGTGCTTGGCCGTATACATCGCACCCGACTTGGTAGGCAAACTCCGCGAGCGCAAAAATCATTAGCAAGCTACGCAATAACTACGATAAAGCCCCGTAGTGGCTCATATGCAACCTCTCTGCCACGCGACACGCATCGCATGGCAGAGAGGTTGCTCTGTGTCTGAAGAGTAGGTCGATGCAGCGGTAGCGGTTAATCTGAAGAGTGGTCGCGCATCATTGGCCCCTTGCAGATCCCAAATTAATGTTTATCTTTGCCTGTAACAATATATAATATAATAGGTGCGTTAGTACCATAAAAAAACCTAATAACCGACAATGAGTAACTACACAACATCAACCATGGCCTCGCCATCGGTCGTAAGCTCACTCTTCAAGAGCCTCTACATGCAGATGGCCGCCGCACTCACCGTAACGGGACTTACGGCATATCTGCTGGCGCAGTCGCCCGCAGCCATGAGCTACATATTTGCCAACTCGGCATCGATCTGGATCATCATGTTTGCGGAGATAGCCCTCGTGATATGGCTCTCGGCACGCATAGCCCACTTATCGATGACATCGGCAACACTGCTCTTCATCCTATACTCGGTGCTCACGGGTGTAACATTTTCGACACTTTTTATTGCCTACACCGGCCAGAGCATCGCAACGACATTCTTTGTTACGGCAGGCACGTTCTGCGCATCGGCACTCGTGGGATACATCACACGCATGGATCTGTCGCGCATGGGCAACCTGCTCTACACCCTGCTCATAGGCCTTATCATAGCCACGATAGTCAACATCTTCCTCGGCTCGACGACGCTCTACTGGATTACGACCTATGCCGGCGTGGTCATCTTCACAGGCCTCATAGCCTGGGATACGCAGAAGATCAAGACCCTCTTCATGGAGCATGGCACAATGGATGAGAGTTCACAGAAGCTCGCACTGCTGGGTGCGCTGACCCTATACCTCGACTTCATCAACCTCTTCCTGCACCTGCTACGCATACTGGGAGGAAATCGTGAGTAGTAACAATAGATGGGGGTGTCCAACAAGTATGTTGAGACACCCCCTTACTGTTGAAGTTGTATAGCAAGTGCTAATTTTAGGCCTGCGAAGCCCGAAAAACCGCAGCATACTAAAATGTATGTGAGGATTTTAAGGGCGAGCATAACGACAAAGTAGCCTTGCGAGACAGCTTCATTTTTTTACACGTTTGTTACGTTTATGTTACAAAATTTTACAAAGATATTTCACCCGAATTACGTTTTTATGACATTGCACACCACCTCTTGCACGCTTTTTTAATAGTTGATACATTTGTACCGAAAAGAGACAAAAACTTAAAAACTGTATAGAGTTATGATGCAAACATTAACACTTCTCGGAGCCTTGGGTATGTTCCTCTACGGCATGAACATGATGAGCTCCGGACTGCAGAAGGCCGCAGGTAGTCGTCTGCGCAACCTCCTCACGGCAATGACATCTAACCCTCTGAAGGGTGTTCTGTCGGGTTTGGGTATCACATCGGTTATCCAATCGTCATCGGCCACAACGGTAATGACCGTAGGCTTCGTAAACGCAGGACTTCTCACACTTACACAGGCCATCGGCGTAATCATGGGTGCCAACATCGGTACTACGGTTACAGCGTGGCTTGTTGCATTTTTAGGCTTTAAGGCCGACATCTCACTGCTGGCAGTACCTCTGATGGGCGTAGGCTTCATCCTCAGCCTCTCAAAGAGAGACAAGCGTCGCAACATCAGCGAGCTGATCATAGGCTTCTCGCTGCTCTTCCTCGGTCTGTCGCTCATGAAGGAGTCGGTGCCCGACCTCAAGCAGAGCCCCGAGGTACTCGCCTTCATCCAGAACTGGGTGAGCTACGGCTTCGGCTCGGTACTAATCTTCTTGCTCTTCGGCACGGTGCTGACCCTCGTATTGCAGTCATCATCAGCAACCATGGCCCTGACACTCATCATGGTTAACATGGGCTGGATACCCTTTGAGATGGGTGCTGCAATGGTGCTTGGCGAGAACATCGGTACCACCATCACCGCCAACATCGCAGCCTCGGTAGGTAATACAAATGCTCGTCGCGCCGCGCTGGCCCACACCCTCTTCAACGTATTCGGTGTATGCTGGGCACTGCTGCTCTTCACCCCCTTCCTGAAGCTTGTGGGTACGACCATCACCTGGATGGGCCTGCCCGATCCCCTCTACATTGACCACACGACGTCAATGACCACGGACCAGGCTACCGCAACGCTCTATGGTGTCTCGATGCTGCACACGCTCTTCAACCTCTTCAACACCTTCATCCTTATATGGTTCACCCGTCAGATTGCCTTCATTGTCACAAAGCTCATCAAGGATAAGCCCGCGAAGGATAGCGAGGATACGGTGAAGCTGAAGTTTATCGATGCAGGTCCTCTGTCGACCGCCGAGCTGGCTATTGGTCAGGCACGCAACGAGGTCATCCACTTCGCCGAGATCTCGCGCAACGGTCTGGACTACATGCGCCGACTCGTCAATGCCAAGAACGAGCAGGAGTTCGAACAGATGCGCCTGAAGCTGGTGAAGTACGAGGAGATATCGGATCGCATCGAGTATGAGATTGCCACATTCCTCAATGCGCTGCCCGAGGATAGCATCAGCGACGAGACTCGCAACGAGGAGAAGCGCATGTACAAGATCATCGGTGAGCTGGAGAGTCTGGGTGACTCGGGCGAGGCCATTAGCCGCATACTCTCGCGTCGCAACGCCCACCAGCAGAGCTTCTCGGAGGAGCAGATATCGAAGATCGAGGCTATGATTGCAGCCGTAGACCGCGCCTACGACGTGATGATCGACAACCTCAAGAGCGAGGAGTTCGACCCCATGGGTCTACGCCTGGCCACCGACTGCGAGATAGAGATCAACGAGCTACGCAACAACATCCGCGAGGAGGAGATACTCAAGATCGAGCGCAACGAGTCGAGCTACCGTAGCTCGGTATACTACCTCGACACCATCTCGGAGATTGAGCGTATGGGTGACTTCATCATCAACATCTCACAGGCTCTGGAGAAATAACAGAGGGTAATACATTATAGTAGCAAAACCCACCACTTCAAAAGAGTGGTGGGTTTTTGCTACTATTACAAGGCTGGAAGGGTTGCCCATAGACAGCGACCTCCTCCGCCCCTATCGCCCAAGACTAAAAGGGCATATCGTCAATGACACCTGCACCGGCGGTCATAGGCTCCTCAACGAAGGGGGGCATGTCGGGTGCGGCGGCGGGTGCTGCAGGCTGCAGGGGCTGCACACGCCATGCGCGCACATCGGTGTACCAGCGATCCTGGTACTTGCGCGACTCTATGTCGAACGACACGGTGTAGCTCTCGCCAACACGCAGCGAGGCGACCTCCTGACCCTTATTCATAAACGTAACGGCGATCTCCTTGCCGTACTGCTTCTGCGGCTGCTCGAAGACAACCGTCTGACGCTCCCATGTACCGCGTGCCGACTGGCCGCTCACAGGGGGCAAAATCTCTAATACTTTACCTTCAAATTCCATATCTTACATTGTTTAGTTCTGCTATGCTACCGAGCACTTGATGCCCAACGCCTCCACCTTGGCGGCTATGCGCTGCAACTCCTCCTTCTCGACCTTCTCGAGGGTCTGGCAGGGTGTGTCACGATCCAGCGAGTAGACCATAACCTGCTTGGGGGCTATCTCCTCAACGAGCTTTAGCCACGCCTCAACCTCCTCGTCGGTGGTGTTATCCACACGCTGCGAGAGGTACTCACCACGCAGGAACATCGTCTGCAGGATCATCTCGCCCTGAAAAGCCTTAAGTCGCTCGACGGTATCGCGCACCGTATACTTACCCTGGGGCTTGTTGACCAGCTGCACCGTGGCATCAAAGGCCGAGTCGAGCTTCAGGATGTTGTTGTCCACACGCTTAAGGGCGCGGCATACCTCCTCACGGTGTATCTGCGTAGCATTCGAGAGCACCGACACCTTGGCCGAGGGGCAGTACCTATCGCGCAGGGCGATGGTGTCGTCGATAATCTGCTCGAACTGGGGATGCATCGTAGGCTCGCCATTACCTGCAAAGGTGATCACATCGGGTGGCGTGCCCTCGGCAACCATGCGCTCGAGGGTCTCGGCAAGCATCGTGCGCACATCCTCGCGCGCATTGAAGCGTCGCGGCCCGGGGTGCTCATCGTTCCAGCCACACTCGCAGTAGATGCAGTCGAAGCTACACAACTTCGACTCTATGGGCAGCAAGTTAACGCCCAGCGACAGACCCAGGCGACGTGAGCGCACCGGGCCAAAGATGATGTTATCGTATAGCGAAGTCATAGTTCATTAGTTTTTAGACCCCTTCACGCCACCCATCTTCGCGCCATGCTTGGCCTGATAGGCAAAGATATTCTCCGAGTAGCTGACGGTCTTAAACTCCGAGTCGCGCTTACGCTTGAAGGCAACGGCGATAAGACGGTCTACAAGCTCATCGAACTTCACACCCGTGGCCTCCCACAGATAGAACGACAGCGAGCCGGGGATAGTATTAATCTCGTTGACGTAGACGTTGCGGGTAGCCTCGTCAATCATAAAGTCGATGCGCGACACGCCATCACAGGCCAGCACACGGAAGGTCTGGCAGGCAGTCTTGCGGATAAAGGCCGTGACATCCTCCGGAAGGCGGGCAGGTATCTCCCTCACGGTCGAGTGCATACCCTCCGAGGGCTTGTTCTTGCCACCACCCAGATACTTATCCTCGTACGAGAGTATCTCGCCACTGCGCACCGGAGCCTCGCACACCGAGGCCTCGCAGTCGTAGTAGTCACCCAGCACCGAGCAGTTGATCTCCTTAAGACGCTCGATAAGACGCTCGACGATGATGCGCTTCGAGTACTTGATGGCATTGTCGGTAGCCTCCACCAGCTCTTCGCGGTTGTGTACAGCCTTGATACCCACCGACGAGCCGAGGTTGGCGGGCTTGACAATCAGCGGATAGCTCAACGCCTCGGCACGCTCGATGCACGCCTCGCGCTCCGTCAGCCACTCCTTATCCGAGAACCAGGCATACTCCACAACGGGGATGCCGCTCTGCTGAAGTATCATCTTCATCGTGATCTTATCCATGCCGTTAGCCGAGGCCAGCGGGTTGGGGCATGCATACGGGATGCCCGTCATCTCGATCATACCCTGGAACGAGCCATCCTCGCCCGAGGTGCCGTGCAGACAGGGCAGGATGACGTCGATGGTTGTCACCACGTCGCTACCAAACAGAGGTCGCTTCACGCGATAGAGCCTCTGATCGCCATATATAGGACGGAAATAGACCTCCTCGACGGACTCCAGAAGAGCCTTCATATCGCGGTAGTTGTCCGTTATGCGGAGCTTGTCGCCAGTATACCAACGACCCTCCTTCGAGATGTAGATAGGCACGATGTTATACCTCTCGGTACTCATTGCCGCCATAGTCTGTGCCGCCGTGATCACCGAAATCTCGTTCTCCACCGAGCGACCTCCAAAAATTACACCTACGTTAATCTTCATATCGTTATTTAGGTTTTAGTTACTTGAATGAGTCGGGCAGGTCATTCTCATAGAGCACCACATCGCCCTTACGCAACTTTGGCTGCAGTTCGGCCATAGCCTCCTGGAACGAGGCTACGCAGTGTACACGCTCACGGTCGTAGCCGCTCTGGTTCATACCCTCGCAGATGGCCTCGCGGTTAACCTCGTTGACAACATATACCTCGTCGGCCTTCGAGTGTGCAATATCGCAACCAAAGGCGCGGTTGTTGGCATACTGCTTCGAGCCCATCTCCACAAAGCCGGGTGTTACCACATAGCGCATGCCCTCGGTGGCGAAGTCCGACAACACGTCGAGAGCCATGCGTGCACCCGTGGGGTTAGAGTTATAGGCATCATCGAGGATGGTTATGCCACCCTGACGACGCATGCTCAAGCGGTGCTCCACCTGCTCGATCTGGCGTATGGCACGACGACACGCCTCCGCACTCACGCCCAGAGCACGAGCCACACCCACCGCAGCTACCAAGTTGAGGATATTGCCACGACCCAGCAGATGTGTAGCATAGCCCTCCTCGACAACACCCCCGAGGCGTATCGCAAAGCGCGTCTCCGTAGCAGAGTACTCCACATCTACGGCCTGCATATCGGCCTCGGCCCTCTCCACGGAGTATGTCGTAGCACTGCGCGCCACGCTCTTGAGGTGGTTATAGGCGGCTTCAGAGTCCACATTGACCATGCACAACCCGCCCTCGGGCAGAGACTCCAACAGCTCGAACTTGGTCCGGGCAACGCCCTCCACCGTGCCGAAGGTCTCGAGGTGCATCTCACCCACCGAGGTGATGATACCCATCGACGGAGCCACCAGATCGCATATCTCCTTGATGTCACCCCTCTGCTTGGCACCCATCTCCACGATAAAGACCTCGTAGTGGGGCTTCAGCTGCTCACGCACGGTACGCACAACACCCAGCGTGGTGTTAAAGTTACCGGGGGTCATCAGCACGTTGTACCTCTCGGAGAGTATGCGGTAGAGGAAGTGTTTTGTCGAGGTCTTGCCAAAGCTACCCGTGATGCCTATGATCTTGAGGTGGGGCATCGAGCGCAACATACGCTTGGCATCGTTGTAGTACCAGCGTGTGATGGCCATCTCCAAGGGTCGGTTGACCAAGTTGGCGAGGATGATCCAGTAGTCGAGGCTCATCACCATGAGCAACGTGAGGTCGTACCTCATGGGGAGGTAGTGGGCCACAACCATAGCGACGGCAACAAGCGCATAGCGCGTGAAGAGCAGTCGCTTAACACGCATGGTGTAGACAAGACGTATCTTATACTCTATGCTATGCTCCGCAATGGCGATTACGATCATCCACACACCCAGCACAAGCAACACGCTCCAGTGGTGGGTAAAGAGTAGCACAACTCCTCCCACGAGGGCCACCATATTCGGGCGCGAGAACCACTCGCCTGTCGAGCGCAACCAACGGTTGTAACGCTCCGTGCGGTAGCTGTTCTGCTGGAACATCTGTGTCGAGTAGCGCACCGTGGCCTCCAAGAACCACACCCACGCGAAGCAGAAAAAGTAGTATATTACGATCGACATAGGCTACTTAACATTGGTTAAAAACTCTTGGAGCGACCTCTGCCACAGCTCGGCCTGCTCCAACATTGCGTAGTGACCTGCGCCATAGGCGACAACCAGATCGGCATGTGGCATCCTATCTGCCATGATGTGAGCATCGGATAGCGGCGTGGCGGTATCCCTATCGCCCCAGAATAGCAGCACGGGGGCCGTAACCTTTGGCATGAGGTGCTTCAGATCCTCGTTTACCACCCTCGACAGTATGGCACGCATCATGGGCGAGGCACTGTTGTAGTCCGCCGAGCCCGACTTGCGACGTCGCTGCTCGAGGAGCATCTGCGCCTTCTGGCGACCTATCATCGCGGGCAGCAGCCACTTCATCAGCTTGAAGCTGTAGACACGGTAGTAGTAGCTCAACTTACGACGTGGCTTCACCCCCGCAGCATCGGTAAGCACTACGCTACGCACCTCACGGCGTGAGGCGTAGACGATGGCCACACGACCACCAAACGAGTGTCCGACGAGCGTGGGACGCACCACACCCTCACTGTCGAGCAGTGCCTCGAGCGAGCGGGTGTACTCCTCGACACCCCACACCTCGCGAGGTTCGTCGCTTGAGCCAAAGCCGGCGAAGTCCACACACAGCACACGATGCTCTGTAAGCAACAACTCGCGCGTAGCCATCCAGATATTGCGGTCGCAACCCCAGCCGTGGAGCAACACAATCGTATCGCCCTCACCCTCAACGGAGTACGACAATCTTATATCACCATATTGATACCATTTGTCCATAGATGCAAAGATATAAAATTTTCACCAATCGCGGCTCTATTTTCGCAATTATTTTGTCCGCAACGACACACAAAAAGGGGATGACACTCTATGGCTGTCATCCCCTCGCTCTTAATGGGTAAATAAAGACGTTGTCCTTTTTTACGAAATAAACTCCTGGTCGGGCTCCTCGTCCAACATTCGTGACTCGCCGGCCATCTCGTTCTGCAGAAGCACCATGTCGATAAAGTCGTTGGCACGCTCCACGCCGCCCACGCTCACCACCATACTCCACTGCAACTGCAACTGCATGACGCCATACATAATCGGAGGCACACCAACGAGGCTTTCATAGGGAGCCACGACAATCACACCATCCACATCCGTATAGCGAGCAAAGAAGTCTCCACACAAGGTCACATCCATCAGCGATGGCACCTCCTTGATGATGATATTCTGCTCCAGGCAACCGAGATTAAGCAACGTATCGCACAGCGGGTCGAGGTTGGCATCGACAAACTCCCCGAACTCCCTCACAACCACAACACCCAGCTTGATTGACTGCACGGTCATCGAGCGTTGAGGGTCGAAATAACGTCTACTATACACCTATATACAGCTTTGCGGAGCTTACTCCTTGATATAACGGCCGTACTGCGACTCGGTCTGCGGATACTTTGCTACGATATCCTTGTAGCACTGCTGTGCCTCGGCATCGTTGCCCATAGCCTGATGTACCAGAGCAGACTTGTGCATAAAGGTAGCATAGGTGAAGGCGTCGTCGCTGGCCTCAACAGCCTTTGCGAACATAGCCAATGCGCTCTGGAGGTCGTTCTGCTCAACAGCCAGGTCGCCACGCAGGCCATACGCCTGTGCGTTGATGAGCTCACCGGCAGCACCCTCGGCATCCTTATACATCTCGAGGTACTTCTGTGCGTTTGCCAAGTCACCAGCCTTGAGGTACTCGGCACCTGCCATATAGGCCGAAGTGTTACCCGCAGCAGTACCTGCATAGTCGTCAGCAACAGCTGCATAGGCCTCGGCAGTAGCAGCGTTGGCCATAGCTACGCTTGCAGCCTGCTCCTTACCCTCATGCTTGCGATCGATGAAGTTGCGAACGATGAAGAAAGCACCGATAACGACGCCGATAACTACCAGAGCATACAGGATCTTGTTGCCCCACTTGTCGAAGAATAACTCCAACTTACCCTTGGCCTCAACCATTACATCGGCCTCGGTGTTCTGAACTTTGTTTGCCATAAGTTATAAATGTTTTTAATTTGTTTTCACCTTTTGCTTCTCGCATTTGCAATTCAACTTGCAAAAGTACAACAAAATGTTCGAATTTCACAACATTCCACCCACTTTTTCAATCTTTTTCAGTATCTTTGCTCAAAATAAAATATTCGGGCTATGAAAAAGTGGATATACAACATCACCTTGGCAACCATCACAGCCATCCTCACGACGGCCTGTGTAGGGGATAACCTGCCTACACACGCCGAGAGCACCATCATCCGTGAGGGCATGACCGCGCCCAACTTCTGGGTCGACACCCTCGACGGATCGGAGTTCACACTCTCGGAGTGCCGTGGTGAGGTGGTTCTGCTCATCTTCTTCTCGCACCAGTGTCCCGACTGCAAGGCACTATTCGATGACATTGAGGCGCAGATCGAGCCCCAAAAGGCCGACTTCAACATCATCGCCATCAACCGCGACGGCGACCTCAACGACACGGCTATATACCGCGAAGAGCGAGGCTACACCCTCAACATGGCCGCCGACCCCGACAAGCAGATATACAGCCTCTACGCCACGACGTATGTACCACGATGCTACGTCATTGACCGTGAGGGCGTTGTTCGACTACTCACCATCGAGTACGACAAGGGGTATGTTCCGTCGATAATTGACTGCATCGCAAAGCTATGATACTAAACAACATATCGCTTATAAACTTTAAGAACCTGCGCGACCTACGCATAGAGTTATCCTCGGGCATCAACTGCTTCGTGGGCGACAATGGTGCCGGCAAGACCAACATCCTGGATGCCGTGCACTACCTCTCGATGGCCAAGTCGATGCATACGCTTACCGACCTGCAGAGCGTAAGCCATGGCGAGGAGAACTTCCTCGTCGAGGGTGCCTTTGGTCATGACGACGGCCGACAAGAGCGCGTGGTGTGCGCCTATGCACGACGCAGCGGCAAGACACTCAAGCGCAACGGCAAGGAGTATGACAAGCTCTCGGACCACGTCGGACACTTCCCCATAGTGGTGGTATCGCCCGCCGATGCGGCACTTATCAGCGACTCGGCAGATGAGCGTCGTCGCTACCTCAACCGCTTCATATCGCAGATTGACCGCCAATACCTCAACGCCCTGATACGCTACAACACGGCCCTGGGCGAGCGCAACAAACTGCTCAAGACATCGCCCTCGGAGGAGATGCTGCTCATATACGATAGCATGCTTGCCACAGCAGCCGAGGTCATCTATAAGCGACGCTCCGAGATCATCGAGCAGATGCGACCGCTGGTCGAGGAGTACTACGCCCAACTCAGCGAGGAGCGCGAGAGCGTGGGCATAGAGTACCGCTCGGAGCTCTCCACGGCACCGCTGATGGAGTTGTTACTGGCCTCGCGACAGAGGGACTTCGTCAACGAGCACACCACAACGGGTGTACACCGCGACGACATGACACTATCGATTGGCGAATACCCCTTGCGCAAGTATGGCTCACAGGGGCAGCAGAAGTCGTTCCTCATAGCCCTGAAGCTGGCCGAGTACACACTGCTGGCGCGCGCCACTGCCGAGAAGCCTATGCTGCTGCTCGACGACCTCTTCGACAAACTCGACATGAGGCGCGTAGCACAACTTCTGCGACTGGTAAGCGGCGAGATATTCGGGCAGATAATGATCACCGACTGCAACAAGCACCGACTGCAACGCACACTCGATGAGGCCGGTGCCGACTACCGTTTGTTCCACATCAGCGAGGGTCACGCTCTATGAAACGCACAACACCAACACCCATAGGCGACATCCTCAAGGAGTTCTTCAGCCGCCCCTACGTTGCAGCCAAGGTAGCCGAGGGTAAGCTACCCTACTACTGGCGCATGGCCGTGGGTGAGCACGTCGCCAACCAGACCACCGAGCTGAAGCTCGAACGCCACATACTCCATGTGCGCGTATCGTCGAGCGTCATTCGCCAAGAGCTCTTCTTCCGTCGTGACACCCTCGCACAGCAACTCAACGAGTTGGCCGGCATACGTCTTGTGGCGGCCGTGATAATACGTTAGTAGAGCCCTCGACCGACATCCTCGCCCAAAGACCGGATATAAAACAAGATGCGCAGCCCGCGTGGGCTGCGCATCTTGTTTTAGGTAACGCCTACAACTACTTCGCTGAAGGGTCAACCACAAAGGCCTCGTGGAAGTTACCATCGGGATCGCACCAAGTGGTGTAGATGCGGCTTACATCTCTTGTACCATAGTGCTCCATATTATAGACACCGGGCAGACCCGACACCTCAAACCACTCCTGAATGTAGGTGTTCTCCGCATCGCTCCATACATACTCCCACCATCTACGCGAATAGTCATCCGAATACTCGCACATCGTACCGTTAGAGATGATAAACGAGATAAGCTTCTCGGGAGTATCTACGCCATAGCCATAGATGGGATCTGTGAAGTTCGAGGGGAACTCGGCAAGGGTGTAGGCCGTGTAGCCCTCTACGGGTGCTACATACCACTCGAAGCTGAAGAACTCGAGCTCCTCGATGTTACCGATAGTAACCTCGGGCTTACCGACAGCCCAGTTGGGGTCGTTGGCATATACCACATTACCGATATTGGCGATGGTGGTAAAGTAGAGACCCTCGGGCTTCGATACCATGCCCTCTGCATCCATAGCCATAACCACGATAGCGTACTCCTCTTCGGCCATAAGGTCATTGATGCAGATGCAACCATCCTGAAGGGCATAGGCCGCAACATCGGTGTGGCGCACGTCGTTAGCCGTAGGATTCATGGCGATGTAGAAGCCGGCCTGCGAGATCGAGCCGCCATACTTCGTAGTCCACGCCTCATCCTTGGTACGAACAACCAGATAGAGGTACTTCTGCGCGCCCTCACCCTCAACACGGATGCGCGTATCGTTAGCCTTGTACATCTCCATCGTGAGCTTCACGTCGATAGAGTTATACTCGATAGTCTTGGTGGTGTAGTCCTTCTTGAAGACCTTACCGAAGAGACCATTCTGGTCAACAGCCACGGCGAAGAGTGTCACCTTCTCGCCCGACGACTTACCATTGTAGTGAGCTACAACGCTCTGGTCGGTCACCATCATCACACCATCACGACGCAACATTGCAATAGCAGCCTCGTCGGTAGGATATGCGCTGGCCTCATAGCTGGGGACAATGTTGTAGTAGAGGGTGATGTGGCCTGTGGTGTTGAGCTCCACGTCGATAGTCGTGAAGTTGATATCGGCCTCGCCCTCCTCAATCTCGAGGCTACCACCTATCTGGAAGTCGCTTGTCGAGAAGTTCCATGTCTGGATGTCGGCAACCTCGTAGGTATTCTCTGCGTTGCGCAGCAAAAGCCATGCGGTGTACTCTACACCGGGTGCCAGAGGCTGTGCAAGGTTGTCAAAGAGCTCGACAAACGAACCCTCATAGTTCTGATCCTGCATCATGTAGTACTCGAAGTACTCGACACTTGCGTTGTAGGTGCGTACTATCTCCGCAGCATCGTACTCCTCGGCACGGCTGTAGCCAACAACATAGCCATCGGTACCGGCCACGTCAAACTTGATGTTTACGTCGAAGAACGAGGGCTCGACAACCTCGAAGCTGCGAGTGTTGTGCTTGTAGATGATGGTAACCACGTCGTTGGGCTCGATATACATCTCACCGGTGGTCTCGTGGTAACGAGGCACAACATACCAGAATACATACTCCGTACCCGCTGTAAGGGGCGATGAGTAGACATCGGTCATAGGCAAAGTTGCGGTAGTGGTCTCGAAGAAGCCGATCTCCTTAACACGATCGTGGCTCTGACCACCAAGCACCGTAGAGGTGAGGTTGATCACCGTCTCGAGCTTATAGATAGATGCGGGCAACATACCGAACATCATATAGTCGCAGCCATAGCCGGCATCGATGCGCACCTCATCGGGCAGGAAGCGGATCTTCGCGGGCTCGGTGGTGACATAGATACGGGCGATCGACGAGCTACCATCCTCGAAGACAACCATCAGCTTCACGATGCCGCTGTTCTCGGCCTCACCGGCTTCTACAGCCTCGAAGGTGGGCGATGTGAAGTTGAAGAAGTAGCTCTTGCTATCTACGTCGTACTCAACCTCGCAACCCCAGCCCGCGGGCTTCTCCAACATGAAGTCGGCGGCATCCTCGGCCTGAACCAGAAACTCGCGCTCGGTGCCGTAGGGTACATATACGCTGTCGTTGGCAAGGATGATCTTACCTCCGCGCATGCCCACCTTGACGATGCTACCATCGATGAGCGTAAGCTCGCAGTAGAGAGCCAGAGGGTTACCCTCCTTGTCGGTCTGCCACTCCGAGTACACCACCTTGGCATCAACCACGGCGCAACCCTTCTCGTAACCCGTCACAATCCAGCTATTACCGCCGTCGAACGACACCTCGATAGCACCATTGTTGGTACGAACCACGGGGGCTACGTCGTATACAGGCACGGCACGGCCATCAACCTCGATAAGCGAGGTGTTGCCATCCTTATAGATAGCCCAGCAGGGCACGCCTTCGTAGTAGACAATGGTCACGATCTCCGAGGGCACATTCGCGCGCGGATAGACCACAATCTTACTACCATCCGACAGCGTAACGGTGGTTGTACCATTCTTGGTATCCACCTTCGACACGGTCACCATGCCGTCGACAACTGCCTTAAGAGAGTTGATCTGATTCTCCAACTCGGCACGCAACAGCTCCAGCTCCTGGCGCAGCACCTCGATCTGATTGCGCAGATTGGTATCATCATAGGGCTCTGCACACGATACTGCCGAACCGGTGATGATAGCCATCATCAGCACAGAGCTGATAAGGCTCTTAATGTTAGCATAAAATCTCTTCATAAAATAGATATAAAGTTAAACAAATATTGCTCTTCAGACGGTCTTACGACCTCAAATAGCAGCATAATGCCACCACTCCAATATACAAAGATAGTAATAATTATTTGGTTTGCAACATTTTTACCTCTACGACCCTCACTTTTTGGCATAGTTATGCATAAAGCGAAATAATTATCGTTTTGCGCGAATAACAAAGGGTGCTCAACCTACACGGTTGAACACCCCATAACTGCGATCCGTCATCGGCTCTACCTGCGCTTCTCGAGGGCCTTCTCCTGGGCCTTCTGCTCGTGCTCCATGGCCTTGATACGCGCTATCTCGGCCTTGGCGGCTGCCACCTGACTCTTGTGGCTCTCCTCCACGGCCTTCGTTGCTGCCTTGGCTGCCGCTATCTCCTGCTTGGTACGCGAAGCCTCCTGCTTATAGCGGGCATTGGCGTTGCGCAGCTCGGCCTTGGCCTCGGCAACACGACGCTTCTGCTCCTCGACAACACGCTTGTTATGATCCTTGACACGTTGTAGATCCTCCTTGGCTCCGGCCAGACGCTCGTTGGCTACATCGGTGATACGACGCTCCTCACTGCGCACTTGTGTCACAGCACGCTTCTGCTCGGCTACGACACGGTCATACTCTATCTGCGCCTCGGCAAGGTTTGTGGGCTGCTGGGCTGACACACTGCCTACGACAAAGATCGTGGCCAGCAATAAAATAGTTCTCTTCATCATCTTATATTAAGGTTTTAAGTCGCTTCATTTACACAAAAATACTCAATTATCGTATAACGACAAAACAATTCTCCATCTTTTTTTATGCCCCCACCCACAATTATGGCTCTACGCCACAAAGCGGCGTGGCGAAGCAACCTTCATGAACAACAAAAATGTGACATTGCGCACCTCTTGCGAGGCTTGCAATGTCACACTATTGTTCAGTTATACGGCCACTTACTATCTCTCGAACTCGACGATAAGTGCCGTGCGGGGTGCTACCCTACAACCCTGCATCGTTACGTTCTGACCCGTAACCACATCACGACCCACCTCAAGGCCATCACTAATCTCGGCATAGCGCGACCAGGGCACCTCGCGCGTATCGTCGCTATTGTTGATGTAGACAAAGACTACGTCATGGTCGTTGTAGCGGAAGTAGGCGTAGGTGTTGTCGCGGTCGATGAAGTGCAGAGTCTTACCCGTATGGATAACCTCCTTGCTCTTACGCCAATTCAACAGACGGTGCGTATAGTCAAAGACCTCCTTCTGCGCACCCTTGTGCTGGCTGCGGTCAAAGAGGTTCAGCTTATCACCTCGCCAGCCGCCGGGGAAGTCGACACGCAACGTGGGGTGACCCTTCGAGCGATCCGTCGAGCGGAACATAAGCTCATCGCCATAGAGCATCTGCGGCATACCGCGCATCGTGGCGAGCATAGCCATGGTGAGCTTCATCAGTCGGGCATCACCCTCGACAACATCGCCTATGCGGTCGGTATCGTGGTTGGCAACCATGATCATCATATTCGACAGGTCGTGATAGACAAAGTCGTGCGACAAGACATCGTAGACGCGCGTCATGCCCTTGCCCCACTCCACCTTCGAGCCACTCTCGGTCATCGCAGCACGAATGGCATCGTGCAACGGGAAGTCCATGATGGATTTAAGGTGCGAGTTGAAGCCATCCTTGTTGTAGTTATCGCCCTGCCAGTAGGCAAGCTGCGGTATCGAGGCTGTCCACACCTCGCCCACGATGTTGAAGTTGGGATACTCCTCCATCACGGCCTTGCACCAGCGGCTCATAGGCTCCTTCTCGTTGTAGGGGTAGGTATCCACGCGGAAACCATCCAAGCCCGAGTACTCGATCCACCATACGGCCCACTGCTGGAAGTAGCGTAGCAGATACTCGTTGTCGAGGTTCATATCGGCCATCGTGCTATCAAACCAGCCACTCTCCATCTGGTAGAGGTCGGCAGACGAGGCGTTGAAGTCCATGTTTGTCGAGAATGTCCAGTTCGACTGTGTATAGCTGTCAAACTTATGGATCCAATCTTCAAAGGGCTGATCGTAGTACCACCAATGTGTCGTCGACGAGTGGTTGGGCACGATATCCATGATGACCTTCAGACCGCGCTTGTGGCACTCCTCGACATAGCTGCGATAGAGCTCGTTAGAGCCGTAGCGGGGGTCTATATGGTAGTAGTCACTGCACGAGTAGCCGTGGTACGAGGGCCCATTCTCATCGTCGAGCAGCAGCGGTGTCGACCATATTGCCGTAGCACCAAGGTCGGCGATGTAGTCCAGATGGTCAATCATACCCTGTATGTCGCCACCGTGACGACGACCGGGGTTGCTGCGGTTGACCTTCTCACGGGTATTGTATGTCGAGTCGTTCGACTCATCGCCATTGGCAAAGCGATCGGGCATGATCAGATAGACGAAGTCGGCCGTGGTAAAGCTCTTACGCTCGGCCGAGCCAGCCTCACGCTGCGCAATGGTGTAGGGGTAGTCCACCGTCTGACGACCATTGGTAAAGCGCAGAGTGTAATCACCCGCCACAGCATCGCTCTTAACGTCAACATCGACAAAGAGGTAGTTGGGGCTGTCGGCACGATGCACGGCACGCACCCTGACACCCTGACCCTCGGGGTATATGGCGACCTCCCACTCGGAGATAGCCTCGCCATGTATCATAAGCTGCAACGGCGTATTCATACCCACCCACCACGACAGTGGCTCGACATGCTCCACCAGGAGCTTGGGCTTGGCAGCCGAGGCCATAACAGAGGTCATCACCACCAGAGCTGCCAATGTAAACAATCTCTTCATAATCAAATAGTTATTTTACCAATATAAGATAACTCCACGGAGCGAAGTCCTGCTCGACATGGCTCTTCAGCGCATAACGCTCACCCGTCATAGCATTGCGGTACTCACCGGCATATATGCCCGTATTGAAATCCGCATGTATGGTATATGGCGACAGGTTCACAAGTGCCACCACACGGCTGCCATGTACCTCCCTTAGGAAGGTCATCATGCAGTCCTTGGCGTTGTTCTCGATCTCGATCATCTCGCCACCGCGCTCACCTGCTGCCAGGGCTGTCTCGCTATGCTTCAGCTGCGCCAAACGGCGGTAGAGCTCCGTTGTTCGGCACTCGCGATAGGCCTCCTCAGGGATGGGGTCACGATCGAAGAAGAGAAACGAGTGGTCGTAGCCCACCTCCTGACCCGTATAGATAAGGGGCATTGTCGAGGGCATGAGGAAGGTCATGGCCGTCATCACCTCCAGTGCATCGCCAAAGCGAGTCTGCTCCGAGCCGCTCCACGAGTTCTCGTCGTGGTTCGACGTAAAGCTCATGCGCATAGCCTCTCGCGGGTAGCGCGCACGCTGCTCGTGTATGGCATTGCGCATGTCCCACACGCGACGTGCACCCTTGGCGATATCGCACATGATGTGGTGTATACCCCACTGGTAGCTCATATTGAATGCCCGCTCAAAGAGGTTATCCTCCTCGGCCTCGGCCAGAAGGAAGATATCGGGCTTGACACGGTGCAGCTCCTCGGCGGCCTCCTGCCAGAACTCTATGGGCACCAGCATAGCCATGTCGCAACGGAAGCCATCGACGTTGAACTGCTCCACCCAGTAGCGCATGGCCTCGATCTGGCCGCGCCACACGTCGTGGTTTGCGTAGTTGAGCTTTGCCGTGTCGGTCCAATCCCAAGGCACCAGAGGCACACCCTCTGTATCGCGCTCATACCAATCCAGCGGTCGCTGAGTCACCCAGCGGGCATCGCGCGCCGTGTGGTTGGCCACCCAGTCGAGCAAGACACGCATGCCGAGGCTGTGGGCCACCGTGATGAAGTGGCGCAGATCGGCCTCGCCTCCAAACTCGGGATTCACGGCCATGTAGTCGCGTATGGAGTAGTACGAGCCGAGCGAGCCTTTGCGGCCCTCCTCGCCTATGGGATATATAGGCATCAACCATACGGCATCGATGCCTATGCTGCGCAGAAATGGCAGACGCTCCGTGGCACTGCGCAGGTCTCCCTGCGGCGTGAGCTGACGCACGTTCATCTCGTAGAGCACTGCCGAGTAGCTCCATTCGGGGTTCTTATACATCACAACCTGTTTGTTCAATAGCGGGGGGGGTAACACATATCTGTTTGGTCACCCACCCCGCTGTTACTCTACCTTTATGGATATGCTATCGTGCCATTACCATGCACTGCCATGCAGCAAGCTCAACCTGCTCACCGGCCTTGAACGAGCGTGCCTCACCGCAGGGGCAGGTGTAGTCACCGGCAACAGCCTCGGTGATGGTCACCACCTGGGGCTCGGCCGAGAAGTTGATAAGACCAAATACGGTGTTATCCTCCTTCTGACGAGTAAAGGCCAGCACTGCCTCGGGAGCACCCTCCATGTAGACCATGGGAGCTACGTCGTTGCCTGCAGCCAGAGCCTTATTAGCGTGACGGAAGGCGTTCATATTCTTGTAGAAGGTACGCATCTCTTTGCCATACTCCGTATCTACGAGCTCCACTACCGAGTCCTTCTCGAAGAACTGCAAGCGGCGGTTGAGGCCGATCTCCTGACCTGTGTAGATCAGAGGCTGACCCTGGGGCATAACGTAGGTAAGCACGGCAAAGGCCTTGTAGGCATCACCCATACGCTCATACTCGGTACCTGCCCATGAGTTCTCGTCGTGGTTCGAGGTGAACATAAGGCGCATGTGGGGTGCGGGATAGTTAACCTCGTCGCGCTCGATATATGCCTTCAGGTCGGCAACACTCTTGGCATCGGTCTTGATGGTGCCGTCACCAGCCACATTCTTGGTCTCGCTGCCACCCTTGGCCATGGCGTTGAAGATGTGGTGAAGCTCCCAGGCGTAGGTAGCATCAAAGCCACACTCCTGCAACCACTTCTCCTCACCCTCGGCCAACAGATATACGTCGGGGTTGATCTTCTTAACCTCGGCCCATGCATCAGCCCAGAAGTCTGCGGGTACGTTCATTGCAACATCGCAACGGTAGCCGTCAACGCCCTTCTCGATCCAGAAGCAGAGAGCCTCCTTCATGGCAGCGCGCATATCCTGATTCTCGTAGTTGAGCTTTGCGATATCCGTCCAGTCGTACTCAACGATGGGCAGGTCGGTAGCCGGATCGATAACATACCAATCCTTCTTACCCTCCTTCCACCAGTCGGCATCACGCGAGGTGTGGTTGGCTACCCAGTCGATGATAACCTTCAGACCGAGGTCGTGGGCTGCATTGAGGAAGTTGTCGAAGTCCTCCATAGTACCAAACTCGGGGTTAACCTCCTTGTAGTCGATAATCGAGTAGTACGAGCCGAGCGTACCCTTACGGCCATCAACGCCGATAGGGCTGATGGGCATCAACCATACGATGTCCACACCCATGTTCTTCAGCTCGGGCAGGTAGTTCTGCGCTGCCGCAAAGGTACCCTCCTCGGTTGCCTGGCGGATGTTGAGCTCGTAAACTACCGAGTTGTACTTGTCATAGGTGTTCTCTGCCACCTTCTCCTGGCCGCAGTTGCAGCAGCCTACCATCACCAATGCAAGGGCGATGATCGATAAAAATCTCTTCATTGTCGTCTGTATTAATATTATATTACTTGTTTACAACCATATAGCCGTATGCGGGCAGCACAATCTTGAGCTTGCCCTCACCCATACACTCTGCCGCAGCACCCTCGGTCGCGGGAGATAGTGTAAGCTCGCCACAGCGAACAAACGAGGGCAGCTGTGCCTCAACCTCGCAGGCCTCGCCGCGCACGTTGATAGCAACCACCGACCACTGTCCCATGTAGTGGCGCAGGAATACCCATGCAGCATCGTCGGCATAGAGTGTGCGGTAGTCACCATACATCAGTGGCATCGTCTGACGACGGTGCTTGAGCAGGGCCTGTGTCTGCGCAAACTCACGCTCCTGATACTCGTTATCAGCCTCGAAGCGCATCATATCGCGGTTGTCGGGGTCGTTGGCACCCGGCACGCCATACTCATCGCCCTGGTAGATGCAGGGAACACCCGGCACGGTGGTGATGATGGCCTTGAGCAGCTGCAAGCCGGCATGACCCTTATCCATATCGCCCACTACGACCTCACGATTCCAGCCCTCGGCCTTGTCATCGGGGCACCAGAGCGACATATCGCCACCGGCCAACGAGATGAAGCGGGGCTTGTCGTGGTTACCCGTGATGTTACCCATGGTGTGGTGCGAGCCGTAGGCCGCCTCCGACTCCTCGACGGTGCGCACAATATCGAGCATCGAGCGTGTGGTGTCGACGATGACATCACGCGAGGTGTGGTAGAGGTTGAAGTCGAACTGCGAGTCGATCATACCCGACTTGACAT
>CALGRZ010000114.1 GCA_937880705.1 uncultured Alistipes sp. | reverse complement strand
AACACCTACAAGGATTCGCCTGCGGAGATGATCTACGACTCGTTCGAGGATATGATCTTTGCCGGCTCGGAGCTTGGGCACAACATCCTCGGCTCGAAGGCCTCGATAGCTCGCTTCTCGACCGACGAGATATGTCGCTTTGTCGGACGTACCTACACCACCGACCAGATGGTCTTCTCCTCGATAGGTAACTTCTCGGTGGCCACGGCTGCAGCCACTGCCGAGCGTTATCTCTCGGAGTTTGCACCTACACGCAGAGATTTTCATCGCGTAGCACCCGACCCTATCGACCCCTTCAATGTGCGCCTCTCGAAACATACGCACCAGGCTCACGGCATCATCGGAGCGCGTGGCTACGGCATCACCAATGATAAGCGTCTGCCCCTGGCACTGATGGTCAATATACTGGGTGGCCCCTCGGCTAACTCGCTTCTCAACCTTACGCTGAGAGAGAAGTATGGCCTGTCGTATAACGTCGAGGCGAGCTACACGCCCTACTCCGACACGGGTATTGTGGGCATCTACTTCTCGTCGGATCACGAAAATGTCGACCAGTGCGTCGAGCTTATCGAGGAGGAGGTTGCACGCCTTGCGCGTGAGGCCATCACGCCTCGTCGTCTGGCTATTGCCAAGCGACAGTTTGTGGCACAGATGGCCATCTCGATGGAGTCCAACGAGGGCTATATGCTCGGTGCCGGCAAGAGTTACCTGATTTATAACGATATAGACACCTTGGAGGAGGCCTACCGCAAGGTTATGGCCATCACCGCCGACCAGATCATCGAGGTTAGTGGTGAGTGCTTTGGTAGGCTGTCACACCTAATCTATAAATAGTCGAAACCATGGATGCATTGGAGAAGTACATACTCGCGAACACCAAGCCCGAGGAGGAGCTTATGCACCTTCTGGAGCGCGAGACCTACCTGCGTGTTATCAACCCCCGTATGATCTCGGGACATCTTCAGGGAAAGCTGCTTGAGATGCTGGTGAGGATGTTGCGCCCGAAGCGCGTGTTGGAGATAGGCACCTTTACCGGCTACTCGGCCTTGAGCATAGCTCGCGGCTTGGAGGGTGATGCCACGCTCGACACTATCGAGGTTGACGATGAGTTGGAGTATATAGCTGCCTCGTTCTTTGCCCGTTCACAGTATGGTCACCGCATCCACCAGCATATAGGCTCTGCGCTGGAGGTTGTGCCCCGCCTGGAGCGTTGCTACGACATGGTCTTTATCGATGGTGATAAGCGCGAGTACACGGCCTACTATGATATGCTGATGGATGGAGGCTATGTGCGCAGTGGCTCGTTTATCCTTGCCGATAATATCCTCTGGTATGGCAAGGTTGCGCAGCCCATCGCCCACAACGACAAGCACACCGAGAATATCGTGGAGTTCAACCGTCGTGTTGTCGAGGATCCGAGGGTCGATAACGTCATAGTCCCTATTCGTGACGGTATTAACCTAATCAGGGTACTGTAAACCAGTATAACAAGGCTACTTTGTCGTTATGCTCGCCCTTGAAATCCTCACATACGTTTTAGTATGCTGCGGTTTTTCGGGCTTCGCAAGCCTAAAATTAGCACTTGTTATACTAATTTAACCATATAGGGGCTGTCCAACATACTTGTTGGACAGCCCCTAATCATTGGTTATGTTGTGTTGCCTACTCGAGCTCCTCAACAACCTCTGCCTCGGGAGCATTCTTCTTTACCGACTCGATACCGTTCTCGCAAGCAGCTGTGCTTGAGTACATCTCGCTCTTGCCGATAACCTGGCCATTGGTAGCCTTAAGGTTGAAGAAGGGGGCACCATTCTTGGCCTCCTTGCGCTCGAAACGAGCATCCTCCTGTGAGTTCTTCTTTACCGACTCGATGCCGTTCTTACATGCTGCCAGAGTGGTGTAGCCCTCCGATGTGAGGATAACCTGACCATTGCCGGCCTTAAGGTTGAACTGGAACTCGCCATTGGCGCGCTTGGTGATAACAAACTTTCCCATGTGTTATTAGTGTTTAGTGTTTATAAAGTCCTATCAAGCAATAAAGTTACAAACTTTTTCGGTGACAACCAAATGTTTACCACCCTTTCGACCAAAAGACCAATATGGTGTACCATTTAGCCTAACGCCACATCGAGTATCATCATCACCACAAAGCCTATGGCAAAGGCTATTGTGCCGGTGTTGGTGTGTTCGCCCGTCTGTGTCTCGGGGATGAGCTCCTCGACTACGACATAGAGCATGGCACCTGCCGAGAAGGTGAGCAGATAGGGTAGCAGTGGCGATATGTGCTCGAAGAGCAGGATCATCAGCAGTGCCGACAGAGGCTCGACAATGCCCGATAGCGATCCGTAGAGCCACGAGCGACCACGCGACATGCCATCGGCGCGTAGCGGCAGCGAGATGATAGCCCCCTCTGGGATATTCTGTATGGCCATACCCATGGCAAGTGCACCTGCGGCAGCCATCGTTATGCCGGCCTCACCCATTATAGCACCGGCGATGACGGCACCTACGGCCATGCCCTCGGGGATGTTGTGCAGCGTCACGGCCAGCATGAGCATCTGTCTGCGACCCAACTTCGAGTGTATGCCCTCCGTGGTGTCGGAGGTGGGGTGCTGGTGGGGTATTACGCTGTCGAGCAGCAGCAGGAAGAGCATGCCGAGGATGATGCCCACGGCTGCCGGTAGCCAGCTCCAGCGACCCATATCCTCGGAGAGGTCTATGGCCGGGATGATGAGTGACCACACCGAGGCGGCAACCATCACACCCGCAGCAAAGCCCAGCAACCCCTTCTGCAGGTGGCTCGATATCGCGCCTCGCGTGAGCAGTGAGGTTGAGGCACCTATAAGAGTGCCAAGAAACGGGATGGCCAATATGGCGAGGTATTGAGTATTCATCGTCGACAGTTTAAGGTGTACATATCAAAAATTAACCCAATCGCCGGGATTGGGTTAATCTTCAGTTAGGTATCGTTTCGATTAGTAGTTCTCGGCCTTAATCTGGAAGTAAGCCTTGGGATGGGCACATACGGGGCACATCTCGGGTGCGCGCTGACCAACGTGGATGTGGCCGCAGTTCGAGCACTGCCAGATCATGTCGCCGTCGCGTGAGAATACCAAGCCACCCTCGACGTTAGCCAGCAGCTTACGGTAACGCTCCTCGTGCTCCTTCTCGATCTTACCAACCTCGTCAAAGAGGAATGCGATGTGGTCAAAGCCCTCCTCGCGGGCATCCTTGGCCATCTGTGCATACATATCGGTCCACTCGTAGTTCTCGCCCTCGGCAGCAGACTTCAGGTTCTCGGCAGTTGAGCCGATGCCCTGCAACAGCTTGAACCAGATCTCGGCATGCTCCTTCTCGTTTGCAGCAGTCTCCTCGAAGATCTTTGCTATCTGTACATATCCATCCTTCTTTGCCTTTGAAGCGAAGTAGGTATACTTGTTTCTTGCCTGTGACTCACCTGCGAAGGCCTCCCAGAGGTTCTTCTCGGTCTTTGTTCCTTTAAGCTCTTTCATACTCTTTTAAGTTTTATAGGTTTATTACGTTTTATGTTTATCTCTGTTTTCCTACCGCAAAGATACTATTTTTTTTATTCTCTGCAATAGATATTTCATTATATTATTTTATAATGCTATAAGCGATGTCTATGTATAGTGCAGCCCTACTCCAAATACTTTAAGAATAAGTTATTTGTGATCTCATTGAGTTCGTCATGGGTAAATTCGCTGTGGATAAACTCTGAGAGTCTCTGTGCAGAGAGTTCGATCGATGCGTAGGTGTTATCCTCTGAACACCTATATCGGAACTCCATACCATAGCCTGACTCCGCACAGAGCATAAAGAAGTATATGACCTCATCGTCGTTAATCATCGACGTGATGTAGGCATCGATGGTACCCTCTTTGTCTATCTTCATACATGCTATCAAGTCATTAACCATAAGACTTGGTGCCGTATAGTCGTAGACCATATTGTTGTGTGAGAGATAGACATGCTGCATAGTTATGCCATTTCCAAGATCCACGGGACATTCAGAGTCAGCGCCCTCGGCTGTCATCTGCAAGATCTCTAAGAACTCCGGATTCTGGTAATTGGTTGTTTTGTACGAGCTCAACGTAAGCATGGTCACTGCAGCAACCACGACTGTTAGAAGATGCTTAAAAATGTTCTTCATGGTAGTAGGTATGAGGTGTTAATATATCTGGATAGTCGGCCATTAGACTGTAATGAATTCCTAAACCGGGAATCTACACAAAGATAGTGATAATATCTCTATTTGCAAACCTTTTTCGGCTTTATTGGGCACATAAATTGTACTTACAGCCGAAAACCTAAATCATCATATTATGCAGAGTAGTACAAAACCAACCTTTAGGCTGGGTGTTATGACCCTGGCCATTATGAATGTTACGGCTGTGGTGAGCCTTCGAGGTCTTGCCACAGAGGCTGTCTACGGCCCTACGTCGGCCTTCTATTACCTCTTTGCCGCCATCGTCTTTCTCATCCCCACGGCGATGGTTGCTGCCGAGCTTGCTGCGATGTTCTCCTCGAAGCAGGGTGGTGTCTTCCGCTGGGTCGGCGAGGCCTTTGGTGCGCGTCTCGGCTTTCTGGCCATCTGGTTGCAGTGGATACAGTCGACCATCTGGTATCCCACGGTGCTGACCTTTGGTGCGGTGAGCATCGCCTTTATCGGTTTCGATACCGCGACCGATGCTACGCTGGCCTCCAACCGTCTCTTTACACTTGTTGTGGTGTTGGCCATATATTGGATCGCAACCCTCATCTCGTTGCGCGGTATAGGCTGGGTAGGCAAGGTGAGCAAGTGGGGTGGCATCATCGGTACGATCATCCCCGCAGCACTGCTCATCATACTCGGAATAGTCTACCTGCTGGGTGGCGGTCACAACAATATGAATATGCACCAGAGCTTCTTCCCCGACCTTGCGAACCTCGATACGTTGGTGCTCGCCTCGTCGATATTCCTCTTCTACGCAGGTATGGAGATGATGGGTATCCATGTTATGGAGGTCGACAACCCCAAGCGCAACTACCCGCGTGCCATCATCATCGGCTCACTCATAACCGTTACGATCTTCGTGCTTGGCACCTTCTCGCTCGGCTTTATCGTGCCGGCCAAGGATATATCCCTCACGCAGACGCTGCTCATTGGCTTCGATGACTACTTCCAGCACTTCGGCATCCGATGGATGGGCTCGGTGGTGGCCGTAGCCCTCGTCTTTGGTGTGCTTGCCGGTGTGCTCACATGGGTTGCAGGACCCTCGAAGGGTATCTTCACGGTGGGTCGTGCCGGCTACCTGCCCCCATTCTTCCAGCGTACCAACAGCCGTGGTGTGCAACGTAACATCCTGCTTGTGCAGGGTGTGATCGTAACACTCTTAAGCCTGCTGTTTGTAGTTATGCCCTCGGTGCAGTCCTTCTACCAGATACTATCGCAACTCACCGTGCTGCTATACCTTATTATGTATATGTTGATGTTCTCGGCCGCCATTGCGCTACGCTACAAGCTCCCGAAGATGGAGCGACCCTTCCGCCTCGGTCGTGGCAATGGCCTGATGTGGATTCTCGGCGGTTTGGGCTTCTGTGGCTCGTTGCTGGCCTTTGTGTTGAGCTTCATCCCGCCCTCGCAGATCGCCGTGGGCAGCAAGACCGTATGGTTTGCGGTGTTGATCATCGGAGCGTTGGTCGTCGTTGTCATACCGTTTGTCATATACGCCATGCGCAAGCCTTCGTGGAAGGCTGCTGATGCCAACATCGAGCCCTTTGAGTGGGAGAGAGAGTAACAGGGGGGGGCTGTCTTGCAAGGCTAAAATTAGCACTTGTTATACAACTGCAACTATAAAGGGGGTGCCTCAACTTACTTGTTGGACACCCCCTAACTCTTATTATGTGATGCTAAAATATAGCCTTGCGGATGATGGTCTGCTCACGGTCGGGGCCTACCGATACAACGGCAACCTCGGTGCGAGTAAGCTCCTCCAGCTTGGCGATATAGGCCTTGGCCTGTGCGGGCAGCTCGTCGTAGCTCTTGATGGCCGTGATATCCTCCTTCCAGCCCTCCATCTCGATATACTCGGCCTCGACACGCTCCAGGTCGGCAATCGTTGACGGAACATAGTCAATAGCCTTGCCATCGAGCTTGTAACCGGTGCAGATACATATCTTATCCAGACCCGACAGCACATCGAAGAGCATCAACGAGAGGTAGTTAAGACCGCTGATGCGACGTACATGGTTCAGCACCACGGTGTCGAGCCAACCTACACGGCGGGGACGACCCGTCACGGTGCCATACTCGTGGCCACGCTCACGGATATATGTGGCGCGCTCGTCAAAGAGCTCGGTGGGGAAGGGACCCTCACCTACGCGGGTGGTATAGGCCTTGGCCACACCCATCACGTTGTTGACATAGCGAGGTGCGATACCTGTGTTCACGGGTACGCTGGCTGCCGTGGGGCTTGATGAGGTCACAAAGGGGTATGTGCCGTGGTCGATGCAGAGCATTACACCCTGTGCACCCTCGAAGAGCACCTTCTTGCCCTCCTCGATGAGGCGGTTCAGAAGCACCGACGTGTCGCAGATCATCGGGCGCAGAGTCTCGCCCAGCTCGCGGTACTGCTTGTAGATGGTGTCGAAGTCGCAGGGCTCCATGCCGAGTGCCTGAAGCTCGATATTCTTCTGTGCCAGGGCATCCTTCAACCTCTGGGCGAAGTAGTCGGCGTTGAGCAGGTCACCCATGCGGATACCCACACGGCTGTACTTGTCGGTGTAGGCAGGGCCGATACCCTTCTTCGTGGTGCCGATCTGGCGGCCACCCTTCAGAGCCTCGTATGCACCATCGAGCATCGAGTGGTAGGGCATCACGCAGGCTGCGCGGTCCGAGATGTAGAGCTTGTAGTCGGTGATGCCGGCCTTGTGCAGACGGTCAAGCTCCTCGATAAGCGACACGGGGTTGATGACCATGCCGTTGGCCATGATGTTTATGATATGGGGGTTGAACACGCCCGAGGGAATAGATTGCAGGGCGAACTTCTTACCGTCAAAGACGATGGTGTGACCAGCGTTGTTACCACCCTGGTGGCGTACTACAACGTCGGCATTACCTGCATAGAAATCCGTAATCTTACCCTTGCCTTCATCACCCCACTGGGCGCCTACAACAACCAATGTATTGCTCATAATTGTGATTATTTGTTCGGCCTAAATATATGGCCACCGTTTAACGGCTACAAAGATATAAAAAAAATGTGAAAACAAAAACTCAAAAATCGAAATATACACCCTTCGGCAGTGTCACCACCTTCGGGTGGTCGTCGTCGAGGCTGTTTTACGCTTTGAGGGCTACTTGCCGGTGCGGTTGATGACATGCTCCATGACAAGCACCGCAACAACACCCATGGCAAAGCCGTTGGTTATTAGCGGCTCTATGGTCTGTGGTACGATGCCTTTGGGCATAAGCGTGCAGAGCATGGCTATCATCAGCGGCAGACCTATGGTCAGTGCATCGGCAAACGTGCCGGCCGACTTCGTCGAGTGCATCATCTCGAACGATGCAGCAAGCTGTGTGCCCATCAGGAAGAGGAGTATGACACCGATCACGGGGTTGGGGATGTTGATCAAGGCCCACACCAACTCGGGCGAGAGGGCACAGAGGGTGAGTATCACCGTTGCGGGTATCAGCGCATAGCGCGAGGCACAGCCCGTCGAGGCGATGATGCCGGGGCTCATCGAGAAGTTTACCGGGCCGAGGACACCCATCGAGCCCGCCACGATGTTCATCACACCCGTGATTCGTAGGCCTCGCTTAAGACGGCGTGGCATATCCTCCACGGCGAGCATGCCACCCAGCGACTCCATCGAGCCTATATCGTTGATAAGCAGTGCTATGTAGCATATCACGAAGGCTATGATAAGGCTCCAGTCCAGTGTGAAGTGCTCGATGATGAGGCCTCGCCACGAGGCGTTGCTCTCGATTGCCGCGCCACCCTCAAAGATGGCGTAGTAGAGGGCACTGCCCACGACCAGCGCAATGGGTATTACAAGGCTCTTGGCCACGCCCTTCAGCTTGCGGTTCATTACGACCATCAGGCCGCTACCCACCAAGGCGAAGCATAGGCCGAAGATATGCTCCTCGGTCGAAGCACCGCGCGGAAATACCAAGCCTGCGATGACGGGGCAGAGGGTGAGTGCTATGAGCATCAGTATCACCACTACGATACGCGGTGTGAAGAGCCTCTGTATCTTGCCGATAAGGCCTCCGAAGCCCAGTAGTGTGATAAGCACACCACCCACGGCGATGGACGAGTATATGGTCGATGTGTCGGCATTGGCGGCCATCGATGCAAGCACACCCACCAGAAGCACTGCTGCGGGGCCTACCACAAGGGGTAGGCGGTGTCCTATGGTCACCTGCATGAGGCCTGTGATGCCCATTACGGCAAAGAGCCTCTGCGCGAAGAATAGTCGCTCCGCATCGGGCACGAAGAATACGCTTGTAGATACCACGGCGATGGCCAAGACGAGCCACTGCATGGCGTAGAGAGCCAGCTGTGCGGCGGGGAGGCGGTCGTTAAGATTGTACTTCATCTTTGTCATGGGGTTTTACTTGCCGAGAGCCTTTCGTACCATGTCGGGTTTGTCGGTGGTGATAAAGTCGACACCCTGCTTGATGCACCACTCGGCCTCCTCCTGACAGTTTACGGTCCATACGTTTACCGTCATACCCAACTTGTGTGCCTCCTTGATCCAGCGCGGCATGCGCTTCAACAGCCCCAACTCGTAGCTTATGCCCGTGTAGCCCATGCCATGTGCATACTCGGGTGTGAAGGTGCCGGCGAGGAACGATATGGGCGTGTTGCTCGGGGCGTGCTTAACCAACGTGTTGCACACATGCTCGCGGAAGGCGATGTAGGATACCATATCCTGCATCTTGCGCTCCTTCACCGCGTCGAGCACTTTGCGCACTATGCGCTCCTCGATCTGTGGCGTGGCGTGGTCCTTGATCTCGATTATGAGGCGTGTTGTGGGGCATAGCTTCGCCTGGTCGAGGTACTCCTCGAGGGTGGGCACCTGCTCGCCATTCTTCAGGCTCTTCGAGCGTATTGTTGCCAGGTCGCTGCGCTGTATGTTGAGGCGGTCGGGGTCGTTCTTCTCGCCGAGCCATGGGCCGTGTACCACCACCACCTCGTCATCCGACGTGAGGTTGAGGTCGCACTCCACATACTCCAGTCCGGCCTCCTGTGCCGCCTTGAGTGCCGAGAGGGTGTTCTCGTATGAGCCCTTGGCGGCGTGGTAGCCTCTATGGGCGATAATCTGCTGTGCGTAGAGGTTGCCTAATGCGCACACCAGCATAGCAATCAGTGTCAGGGTAAGTCTCTTCATATTGTAAATTCTCGTTAATACTTCGTCTTGTCGCTCTTGGCCTCCCACTTGCGGAATGTGCCGAGAGCCTCCTCACGCATAAAGTGTTCGCAACGTATCGAGCGACGGTCGTAGTCCAGGCGCAGCTGGTCGTATATGAACGAGTCGTCGAAGTCTATGGCTGCGGCATCCTGCTTGGTGTTGGCGTAGCATATACGCTCGACACCGGCCCAGTAGAGGGCACTCAAACACATCGGGCAGGGCTCGCACGACGAGTAGACGGTGCACCCCTCCAGCGAGAAGCTGTTGAGCTTTTGGCACGCTTGGCGTATTGCCATTATCTCGGCATGTGCCGTGGGGTCGTTGTTCGGCGTCACGCGGTTGGCGCCCGTGGCTATCAGCTCATGGTCGCGTACTATGACTGCCCCAAAGGGGCCTCCGCCCTCGTCAATATTACGCTCGGAGAGCTCTATTGCCATCTGCATAAAGCCTCGATCCTCTGCCGAGATATTCTCTATCTCGGGTAGTCCGTCTTTGTATTCCTTGTTCATAGTGTTGTTGCAAACTACAAAAACCGAGCAAATATACTAATTTTATTTCAAAGGTGTAGCACGTTGGCGGCAACAACCTGCCTTTAGACCTGCTGCTTGGCATAAAGTACTACTGCAGAAGTTGCTGTGACCCCACGCCGAAGCATACGAAACCCCCAAAAGCTGTGCCTTTGGGGGTTTCGTGTAGAGTTCGGTGTGGCTATTGGCTATTCGCGCGCCATCATGGCCATGAACGAGGGTAGATCCTCCTCCTGGGTGAAGGTGTAGAACTTACCGCCTATGTCTGCCATGAAGAACATCTGCGTGAACTTGGCGTAGCCCGGCACATTGACGCCGTAGCGTACTATGGCACGCTGGCCGTCGTCGAGTACGCCGGCAATGGCTATGTAGTAGTCGCCATCCTTATTGTCATAGTAGTAGCCATCCTCGTCGCCGGCAAAGAGGTAGATATCTGCCTTGCCATATTCTGCGCCCAGGTCGTAGTCCTCGGCCACAAGTTGCGAGTAGAAGAACATGGCGTCGAGCTCTGCGCTGTACTCCACCACGATGGCGAGGTCGTCGAAGCCCTCCCAGCCGGTCATGTAGAACGAGCGGTTGGCATGTTGTTTGGTTATCTCCACCTCGTTTACGGCTCCATTCTGGCCCTCGATAGTCCACTTGCCGAGCCATGCTGCATAGTTGGGCGATGCCATCTGCTCCTCAACCTCGAATACGTCGCTCACGGCAAAGAGACCGCTCACCTCGCCTGCGGGTGTGAAGCCCACGGCGATAGCGCGATAGCTGCCCGGGTCGAGGTCGAAGGGGTCGGCACCATTGCCCGTGTAGAGCATGTCGGCAAAGCTAAACGACGTAGCATTCTGGTCGTTGTACTCCTTGAGGAAGGCCTTGAGGTCAACGAGCATCTCCTCGGCGAGGGTGCGCAGCTCGTAGGGGTTGTACGCCTCGGCATAGACGAGCGTTATGGCGTAGGGGTTGTTGTCGGAGCTTATCACACGCACGACGTGGTCGTATACCACATCGTTGAGGGTGTCGCTACCCACATATAACACCTTCCATGCATCGTTTTTGCGCATGCCGTTGTACTCCTCCTCTTCGTTGCTGGCCCCCTTCAGAGTCTTGAACTCCACGGCCGATATCTCGCCATACTGCACGCCGTCGGCTGTTATGCCTGTGGCGATGTAGCGGTACGCTGTATCGGGGTTTAGCTCCTCGAGGATTGTGATATATTGCTTGCTGCGGTGCAACTCGTTGGTGTCGACACCCTCGGCAATAGCGGCCTCGACAAGAGCCTTTGCATCGGTTGAGGTGTCGGTGGTCAAGAAGCCGTACCACTCATTCTCTGCCTCGAATGAGTGCGTAACCTTAATCTTCGCTGTTGAGGCAGTTATATCCTCCACCTCGATTGCGAGTTTCAGGTCGGGCAGCTTCTCTATCACATCGTTGCCCTTATCGCAAGCCACCACAAAGGCTATGGCCGCAATTGCGACCATAACCTTGTTTATATAATAACTTACGAATTTCATACTTCCCGTATTAGTAAGAGTTATTATTTCTCGGAATTCTTGTAGATGCAAACATCTGCGTCTGCATCAGTTGCCATATCAGCGGTAGTTGCATAGGTGCTGAAACCAGCCGTATTACTCTTGTAATTGTATCTGATAACATACTTTGTAGAGCCTTGCGAAGTAATTGTAGCATTACCATTAGCCTCAACATCTATTGTCCACGCACGGCCACCTGCATTTTTATTCGAATATGGTTTCAGACCCGAATTTGCATAGAGATAATATGTACTGCCATTGTAAGTAAACTCAAATGCTACACTATTATCTTCATAGCCCTCTACAATAGTGTACTTCTGAACGCTCTGGTTCTCAACCTCCTCGGAAGTTATTGAGTTTCCAATTATTTTCACAGTACTCTTATTCTTGTTTGCAGTACTTGTGCTTGAACTTGTAAAGCAACCCATTGCTACATTGTAGTTCTTGGCAACAAAAATCACCTCGTCGCCTACTGCAAGCTCACTTGCATCGGTTACAAGTACCCAGCCCTTAACTTTTGCGGGATCGACCTTCTGCATTACAGTAATGGTGGTCGATGCCAAGCCGGTCTTGAAGGTGACATTAACGCTGCGTGCCACCTCTGCAGTGTTCTCGCTGGTGAAGGTTACGGTTGCATAGGTATTCTCCTGCGAGTAGTCCGATGTGTACGACAGCTCTGCGTAATCGCAAGCCTCCATCTCGTAGGTTACATCCATGCCCGAAGTGCTTGTGAGGCTTATTGTTGCTGTTGAGTCTGCTGTGTACTCCGCAGCCGTAGCTGTAGCCGAGATATTGTAGTGCGAGATATAGTGGGCAGGTGAGTTAGAACCCTTACCTGCAGTATCCACCTCCGTGAAGCGGGGAGAAGTAAGAGTCACAACATCGCCAACCTTAAGATCGAAATCGCCGAAATCTTTCGAGCCATCCTCGGTTTCAAGTCCATAGACCTGAACGCTGGCAGTCTCATCGGTGATGGTAAACTTGCAGGCGGTTGAGCTTGTGCTCTCAATGCTCTCGATTCTACCTGTCAACTTATAGCGCATGTACTCGCTATTGTTTCTATCAGCCGCAGGAATTGCATTATACTCCGCAATAGTTATCGATGGTGTGTAGCCCTTTTGTAGCAACTCAAATGTCCAAGTGATATCACTCTCACCATCGAGGCTTGCCGTAATAGTTACATTTGTTGTACGCGCCACGCCACTATTAGCTTCAGCCGTGTAGGTGAGGCAGTTGTTTGCCTTGTCAAAGGCGAAATCAACCCAATCAGCATCTGCAGTAGCTGAGATTGTCCAGTCGCCAACATAGTTGAACACAACCTCCGGAATAGAGATGCCAGCAGCAGCCTCATCCGAAATTACGGCATCGTTAGCAGTAATATCGGCAGGAACTACGGGGATAGTGCCCTCAACGCCTACAAGACGGTAGAGGCAGATCGGTTTGTAGTAAGAAGTGGTCGAGTTGCTACTACAGAAGTAATTGTTAGAACTACTACTGAAATAGTATGCCAACTTATTCTTACTGAAATCACCAGCCTTATTGCTAATGGTCGCAACGTCATCGGCAATGGTTATGCCGAATGAGGCGTTGTCGTTGATATATGCCTGATTAACAAGTTCGGCAGATGTGCTGCTCGATACAAGGAAGCCCTTATTATCGCCATCGTAGAAGGCATAAGTGCCATCAACCGAGCCGTTAGCCAAAACCAATACCTGGGCGTTAGAGGCAGGGGTGAGGTAGTAGTTGCCAAGCTTGGTAACATCAACTGCGCTACGACGCTCGCTCGAAATAGTGGTGCTCATCGCCACATCGTAATCCTTGGCTGCGATAATAAGCTGATCACCCGCCTTAAGTGTCGAGGCATCGGTGACAAGCTCCCATGTGTTGCCAAGAGCAGTATCGGCACTCTGTACGATGGTTACAGAGGCCACAGCGTAGCCATCGGTGAAGGTTACTACCACCTGACGAGGTGCACCGGTGTTCGCGCTCAAAGTAACCGTTGCCTTATCGGCGTTGGTCGTGTAGGTGACCTTTGCAAAATCTTTATCTGACTTGGCGGTGATATCACCGACAGGGCTCAAAGTACCCACCTTGTTGAGGGTAATCTCCACGCTACCACCGCTATAAGCAACGAGGTCGTTCTCCACCTCTGCCTCCAGGTTGTAGTAGCCCATGCAGATAGAATGAGCCGAACTACTACCAACATAACTTGTTGAAGATGACTTTGAAGCTACAATGGTGACTACATCGCCAACTTGGATATCCTCGTTCTTATAGAAAGAGGAGTTAGAGGTGTCATCAGACATATACACATATCGGAAATTAGCATTATTGCTACCATCCGAAAGAGTAGTGTCATAACTATTACCTGATCCCTTTTTAGTCATGATACCTGTAACCTCGTACTCCACATTTGCATCTACAGCCTTCTCATTAAACTCGGCAATGGTAACCTTGATGGGAGCACCCTTCTGAACAACCTTGAATGTCCAAGTCTGTGTCTCCTCACCATCGTGGGTAGCGGTGATAGTAACAGTTGCCTTGCGTGCTGTACCCTCATTTGCCTCGGCAGTGTAGCGAAGAGAGCCATCGGCATAGTTTAGCGTGAGCCACTCGGCATCGGTTGTAACCTCAATAGCCCAGTCGCCAACATAGGTGAATTTAACCTCCTCAAAGGCAGTCTCCTCGGCAACACCCTCCTTGGCAATTGCAATAGGCTCGTCAGCATCAGGAACAGTTACATCAGCACCTGCAACAGGAACGACACCCTTTGCACCTTCAATCTTGTAGATGCAGATGTCGCCGTGCTCATCAGTTATTGTTTGAGTACAACCAAATCTGCGATTGCTTGTACTCTCAACATTGTTGTATAATCTATATTTTAGTGTTTTGAACTTGTCTTCGCTATCAGTAGCCTCAAGGGTTGCGGTTCCGTCAGCTGCAATAGTAGTGTAGAACAACGACTTATTGCTGGGTGTAGCTTGAACTTTGAGATAGTTGTTTGTGCTATAGGTACAGATATAGCCGGCATAGTTATCGCCAGTATACTCTGCCTCCTGATTGTAGAAATCAAAGGCATTCTCCTTTCCAGAACGTGGAACAACAATCAGTTGCTGAACTCTATTATTTGCCTCGCTTGCTTCTGCAATGGGGTGGTAGAAGTAGTCGCCGAACTTGATAACCTCGGTATACGAAGCGTAGGGGTAATTACTGCCCCATTTACCCATTACCCAGTTGTTGTCCTTCGTAACGAAGGTTACGATATCACCGGCTTCAAGATTGTTGACATCACGAACAAGTACCCACTTCTCGCTGGCTACGACTTTTGACATATCCACGCTAAAGCGGTTGACCATACCGGCCTCGAATATCAGCGACTTATCTGCGGGAATCTTGCCCTGCTTTACATAGAGTCGCTTGTTGGTGATAACGGTGATGGTGTACGCATCGCCGTCCTCAAGGGTGGTGGGCAACACGGTGAAATAGATGTCGTTAGCCGATGTGGTGGTAACGCTGATATTGTCAACACCCTCGGCTACCGTGAAGTCGTGGGGAGTGTTAAGATCGGCAGTGACACTACCTGCAAGAGCCTTACCCTCGGCAGTGAAGATAACCTTCTCAACAGCGTCGCCGGCCTCAAGAGCAAGACCCTTAAGTGTCATCTTAACAACGGCTGCCAAGCGGGTAAACTGCACCTGCTGTGCCTCGGTGGGCTGCGCTACGGTGGTCACAACCCTCGACACCATAAGGTCGGCTGTGGGGTCGTACGACTCGCCAACCATGGTCTGCGTGGCGGGCAGCGAGAGGGTAGCCTCCTCGATGCTCGTTGCCTTAACATAACCGGCAGCAGGGTAGACGGTAGCATACTGATACTCGCTATGGCCGGCATTGGCGGTAAAGGCTGCGGTGATGCTCGCCTTCTCATCCACCTTCTCGTAGATAACCGAGTTAGCCTCGGCCAAAGCGTCGGTCTGCTCCAATACGACGAATGTCTCGTTTGCGCTCCAACTGAACATGGGTGTCTCACCGGTGGTATCTACCGAGGTGCGTGTATCCTCTGCCTCGGCAATAAAGTTGATAAATACCTCCTCATGCTTCAGTGTGGGCTCCACGAATACATCCTGACATGCGGTCAGGCCCATTGCTGCTACAGCAATGACCGTCAATGACTTAATCAATCTCTTCATAGTACAAATCATTTTAGAGATCACCCTCATAGTCGTTGTAGCCCGAGTCCTGGCCGGGCTGGCCATCATCGCCATAGCTTCCAATGAAGCCATTCTCAACCTTCACCTCTTCAACCCAGAGCGAAGGAGTTGTGTAAGTAGTTTTGTTCATCATTGTGTGTGTTATAATTAGTTTTTATCGTTTATCTCTGCTCCTTCACGCAGCGCACCGAAGCACCATAGGCGCGTGCGCCGTACGAGTACCACGAGCCCGCTACGGTAGCATCCAGCAGGGGATAGATGCCGTAGTAGATGTCGTTAAATGCAACAAAGAGGGTTGCAGCCTTGCCAAAGCCCGAGGTGCCGTTGCCGAAGCTCTCGGCAGTCCAGTAGAGCATCTTCTCCGAGGTTTCGCCAATAAGGCCCGAGACGTCGTAGTTGCCCGATGCGGGGAAGAAGTCGCCATTGCCGCCTGTCCAACGCCAGCCGTAGGCCTCCTTTGTCCACTCGTCGCTGACAAACGTGCAGGCATACTCCGAGGGGATATTGCCAAAGGCACCTCGCGGAGGTACACAGTAGCCCACCGGGCAGGGATCAAAGATGGTCTTGTAGTCGGTGCCCGCCTCGGCATCGCCCCAGAGCTCCGATTGCGACTGCATCATCACACCCGAGGTGTTCATCAGATCCTGCTGCATGTACCAGTCGAAGATATACTCGCCAATGGGTATATCCGTGCGACAGGCAAGCAGGGTGGTGGGGTGCTCGAGGGCGTACTCTATGTTTCCGGGGGCGTTGAGTGCCACGGGGGCAGGGTAACCCACATATTGCCACTCGTATGAGCCATTACCCGTCTGCGGGTTGTTGATATTTACCTCGATGCGCTTTGCCTCGATCTCGGCCTGAATAGCAGCGTACTCCTCCTCGCTCTCCATAAGGTTGTAGTCCTCGTCGTAGCTGTGTGTGGGCATCTCGACATACTCGGCCGGAGAGGGCAGGAATGGCTCCTTACGGCCCCACTGGTAGAGCATGCCACGGTTTGCGATGTCGTCGGTCTCGTTGCTCAAGGCTCCGAGGTTGCGATCCATCCACTGCAAGCCGTTGGCCTCCGAGAGTGCTATCTCGGCATCGGTAACCCACAGATGCCAGCTCCAGAGGAGCTTGCCACCGCCATCGTAGACCGCAACAAGGGCATTACCCTCGATATCGCCCGTTGTGAGGTATATGCACCTCTGCTCCGGGCAGTAGACGGGGGTCGATTCGATGATGTGTGTGCTGCGTGTCTTGTCGCCATCGTAGGTAGCCTCCCACACCACATCGGCATACGAGGCAGATGCAATCTCGGCGTTGTAGGTCGCCATATAGCGTGAACGACCATCGTTGAGGCCGTTGCCCTTGATGTCGGCGCGGAACATCACGGTAGTCTCGGTGGGGCAGATGTAGCAGTTTGCCGTGCCCTCGGCCGAGAGGTCAACAGCACTCTGGCCAAGCTGCGTGAGCTTAAAGCGTGCCTTGGCCGTGTCGGGATCGCTGCCCGCCAGGATGTCGATGATGGCCATGCGGCTCTCTTCGGTGTCGTTCCTGTCGACATAGATCTTAAGCGAGTGACCCTCGATGCTGAAGTCCACCCACTCGGCATTGCACTCGACGCTCCACAGCGCACGATTAGAGACAACGAAGATCTCCTTAACGCCTCCCTCGCGCTCAACAATGGCACTCTGCGACGAGAGCTCCACATTGGCAAAGTCGGGCTCCGGGTAGATAATCTCGGCGGGTTGCTTGCTGCAACTCAACATCATTGCAACAAGTGCAAAATATATATAAAATCTCTTCATAGCAACTCAAATTATTTCCACGATGAGGGCATCTCTGAATAGTCGGTAAGGTTGGTGCATCCTGCGAAGCAAGCCTTGTGTGCCGAGTCCGACGCGGGCACGATGGGGAAGTCATCGCCTCGGGTGCGCTCGTAGAGGTGCACCTTCGTCTCGGTGCCATCCTCGGCCACGATGGTGGTGTAGGGCGACTCGCCCCTAAGCGATGAACAACCGTCGAAGCAGCCGTCGATATAGTTGATGCGGCGCACGGTGTCGAACAGCGATGCAGGGATGCTCTCGAGCGATGTGCAGAGGGCAAAACAGTCCGCAAATGTGATGCTCGAGGTCTTGGTGCCTATGGCCGAGAAGAGGGCTGCGGGGATGGTCTTGAGGCTCGAACACTCGGCAAATGTCTTCTCGAACGAGGTGATGGCGATGTTGTGGGCAAACAGACCCTCGGGGATGCTCTCCAGGGCTGTGCAGCCGTGGAACATGCCCTTGACGGTGGTGATATCCACGCAAGCATCGAGCAGACCCTCGGGGATGCTCTTCAGCGATGAGCAGTCGGCAAAGGTCTCTGAGAACTGCTTCGCCTTGCTGTTGGCACTAAAGAGTGCTGCGGGAAGCTCCTCGAGCGATGAGCATGCGGCAAATGTCGCGGTAAACTTGAGCTTTGCCTCGCCGAAGGGCTTGAACAGATCCTCGGGGATATTCTTCAGTTCGGGGCAGTTGCAGAAGGCATAGCCGATAGATGTCACGCCACTATTCTCGGGGAAGATAGAGCCCTCGATGGTGTGCAGCTTGGGGCAGTTCTCAAAAAGGCTCTCGAAGCCCGTTGACACATTTGTGCTCTTGGCAAACAGCCCTGCGGGAATGGTCTCGATGCCCGAATTGTCGAACAGGTTGCGATAGCCCGGCGATGTCACCTTCGTGAAGGTGTCGAACAGCCCTGCGGGCACGGTCTTGAGGTTTGCGCACTCCGAGAACATATAGGTAAAGTCGGCAGACGAGTAGTCGCGGGCATCCTTAAAGAGAGCCGCAGGCACCGACTCAAGGGCCGTGTTGTGGAACATGTAGGTGAACTCGTAGGCCAAGGTCATATCGCGGAGCAGACCCTCGGGGATGCTGCGCAATGCGGTACAGTCGGCAAAGCAGTAGCGGAACGACTTGGCCGCCGTGAGGCCGTCAAATAGACCCTCCTCAATGGTGGTCAGGTTCTGACAATCCTGGAATACGGCACCGATGGTCTTTACGCCCGTGAGACCCTCGAAGATGCCGGCCTGCAGGCTGCTGACGCCCGTCTTGTAGAAGATATACTCGAGGTTGGTCACGGCCGAGTTGTTGCGGAATACGCCCGACGGTATCTCGGTAATCGACGAGCAACCTGCAAACATATACTTGATGTCGGTTGCGGCGGTGGCATTAGCCATAAGGTCGTAGGGGATGCTCCTTAAGCATACGCACGCCGAGAAGGCACCCGTGAGCTTTGTCGCAGCACTTGCCGATGAGAAGATATCCGAGGGGATAGACTCAATGGCGGTAGCACCAAAGATGTAGTCCAGCTGCGTGATGTTGGGGCAGTTGGCAAACAGACCCTCGGGAAGGCTCTTCAGGCGACCACCCCTCACCTGCTCGCTTACCGACGAGAAGTTGGTGAGTGTCTGGTTGGTATCTACGATGCCTGTACCTGTCGCGTAGAAGGCATACGAGAGATCCTCGGCCAACGAGCAGTTCTCAAATAGCGTGGCGGGGATCTCGCTTATAGATGCCGAGTGCGAGAAGCAGTCCTCGAAACGCTTTGCTGCGGTGGCATAGCGGAACAGACCTGCGGGAATCTCGCGTAGTGACTCGCAACATGAGAAGGCGCCGTTGAAGGTCTTGACATTCTCAAACGAGCCGGCAACATCGTTGGGGATATACTCCAGGCGTGAGCATCCAAGACACATATCCGTGGCTTGGGTGTAGCCCATCTTACCCCACGAGATGACATTGCGCAGCGAGGTGGTTATGGCATCATCCTCGCCAAACTTCAGCGACTTGGCCTCACCCGTGATGGTGATGGTATAGAGGCCGGGTGTGGCGTAGTTGTGGTAGCCGCGCACCTCGATAAACTCCTCCGCTTCAGAGCCATCGCCCCAGTCAACAACGATCTGACCACCGCCACTGGGCGAGATCACCGGTGCCGCTGTGATGCGCTGGTTAGGCTCCGTAACCTCGATCTCGTAGATGAGCTCCTCGGTGTCGGGGCCAATCTGAAGGACGTTGATTGTGGCCTCCGCGTGGTTGTTCTCATCGCCAACCATGATGCTGAACGAGCCGTTGCGCTCGTTGCCACCGATGTTGGACTCCACAACGACGGTAAGCGAGCCATCGCCCTTCTCCAGCGTAAACCACTCGTCCGAGATATTGTCGACATCCCACTCAAGCTCGGGGTTGGAATTGATGCTTATCACCCTTGTGCCACCATCGTCGTCGGTGGCCACGTTGCGTGTGCTCACCACGATAAATGCCGAGCCATCCTGTGTGATGTCGAGTGTGGCAAAGTCGCTATCTTCGGACTCCGAGGCGCGCACAACGATGCGTGTCGAACGCTTGGCGTTTGTGGTGTTGTCATCGGCCGTGAGGCAAAGACCCTCGGCCGTAGGCTCGATAAGCAACCAGCTGCATGTGGCATCGAAGGTCCAATCCTCGGTAGATGCCTCCACGCCGATGGTGTGCTGAAGGTCGGTGTGTGCCTCGAAGTTGTGCTCCGTGGCGAGCAGTGTGATCTCGGGCTCGCCGGCACCATTCTGACGAACAGCGATACGGCACGAAGCGGTGCGCTCACCCTCGCCGGCAACGATCTCAATGACCGCCTCGCGACGCTCCATAGAGCCGTTGGCATCAGCCGAGACATAGAGGAAGTTGTCGTCCGAGGAGGTCATCAGCCAGTCGCCCTCGACCATGTAGCTCCATGACGGGGCATTGCTCACGACATCCAGCGCAAGCTCACCGCCACGGCTCTTAAAGCCGATGGTGGGCAGATTGTCGATAGTGGCAAAGAGCGAACTCTCGGAGCTCACGTCAAGCATTATGCGACCCTCGGAAACGGGAGGGGTGTTATCTATCTGGTCATGGCTGCACGACATGAGCGTGGCCATTGCCACAAGGCAGAGTATATATCGAAGAGATCTCATAGCTACTTTTTCTTAATGAATTGTACATCACCCATAGGGAACATCGTGGGTCGATAGTTCGAGCCTACGGCCACCTTATCGCCATTGTCGTTGTATGTCCAGAGGCCGAAGCCGACGTAGTTGAAGCCATCGACCGTGGGCAGGTCGAGGGTAAGTGTCGTGGCCTCCTCGTTGGGTGTGGCCTCTACCTCCAACGAGGCATACGAGAACTGTGTTGAGCTGACCAAGGTGACATAGAAGAATACGTCGTACGACAGCACAGTCCATCCGAAGGGTATCACAATACCGCCGCTCTCCTTGTCAAAACGCACCTCAAGCGCGGTGCCGGGATAGAGGAAGTCCGACATCTTAAGGGTCTTGCCGTACTCCACCTCCTCGATATCGAAGATCAGGTAGTAGTCCGTGGGGTTGGGCGAGTAGTCGAGGCTGTTGAGTGAGCCATTGGGTGAGTAGAACCACTTTAAGGCGGTGATCTCCCACTTGCCTAACAGACGGTAGTAGGCGTTGTTGGCGTGAATATCCTGCTCCACGGCGATGGTGTAGGACTTGTCGCCGGCCGTGATCGTCACCTCTGCGTTACGCACAGCCTCACCATCGTTGGCATCTACCGTGATCGTTGCACGGTGCGATTTGGGCTCGGCATCGAGCATGATCCACTCTGCTGTGGTGGTGATGTCCCACTCCACATTGGCACTCACGCCAAAGGTGTAGCTCGATTTGGCAGAGTCGAACATATAGCTCTCGGGGGCATCAACACGCAATATGGTCATCTCCGAGGCCTCCTGCGTTACGGTTACGCGGCGGGGCTCGAACGATGCCTTGTCGCTGATCACGTTGAACTCGCCCTCGCGCACCTGTGTGCTGTCGTTGGCTGCGATGCGTACAACGATGTCGTTGCCTTCGACACTGCACTCAAACCACTCCTCGTTGCCGATGCGCTCCACGCTCCACGAGTCGTTCTCCGCAATAAAGGCCTTCACCTCAATTCTGCGCTCACCGCCACATGCATCAATGGCCACACCGTGTGTCGACAACTGCACGTCGTAGGCATTGATAGGCTGCGGCTTCTCACAGCTGATAGTAAAAATAGCGCACACAAGAGCTACGCTCCAAACGCGCCTAACAAAATTAGAAACCATTTTTAGACAGTTAAGCGAAGAACTCAACGAGGAGTATCTTCGCAGGTGTTACATTGATTCTTGCCAATATGGTCGATTGTGCGAACACACCGGACCCAATAACCGCACAAAGATAAATATTTATATTTAAACGGCCAAAAAACAGGTGGCTAATTTGCTTAAAAACAGCTAAATTGGTAGATTTATCGTTGAAATGATGTGGTGGCAACATAGAACAAACAAGCCCCAAAGGTCGCCGACCTTTGGGGCTTGTTCGCTTCGAGCTCAAATAACTGCTCGCCTTATCTCGATTGGTACATATCGTCGTAGTACCTCTGGTAGTCGCCCGAGGTGACATTGTCCATCCACGCCTCGTTATCCAGATACCAGCGCACGGTCTTCTCGATACCCTCCTCGAATTGGAGCGAGGGCTCCCAGCCAAGCTCCTTGCGTAACTTCGAGGAGTCAATGGCATAGCGGGCATCGTGGCCCAGACGGTCGGTAACGTAGGTTATCAGACCGAGGGAGTGACCCTCGGGGTTGCCCAAGATGCGGTCTACGGTCTTGATAATGACCTTGATAAGGTCGATATTCTTCCACTCGTTGAAACCGCCGATGTTGTACGTCTCGGCCACCTTGCCCTTGTGGAAGATTATGTCTATCGCCCTCGCGTGGTCCTCGACATAGAGCCAGTCCCTGACATTCTCGCCCCGGCCATACACGGGCAGAGGCTTGCCCTTGCGGATGTTGTTGATAAAGAGCGGTATCAGCTTCTCGGGAAACTGATAGGGGCCATAGTTGTTCGAGCAGTTGGTGACGATGGTCGGCATGCCGTAGGTGTCGTGGTAGGCACGCACAAAGTGGTCGCTCGAGGCCTTGGCTGCCGAGTAGGGTGAGTGGGGATTATAGGGTGTCTGCTCGGTAAAGAGCTCGTCGTTAAAGTCCAGCGCACCATAGACCTCGTCGGTTGAGATGTGGTAGAAGCGTTTGCCCTCATACCCCTCGGGAAGGGCCTCCCAATAGAGCTTTGCCGCCTGCAAAAGCGACAGGGTGCCCATCACGTTGGTCTTGGCAAAGGTGAAGGGGTCCTTGATCGAGCGGTCTACATGGCTCTCGGCAGCGAGGTGGATGATGCCGTCAATCTTCTCGCGCTGCATCAGGTCGTAGAGGGCCTCAAAGTCGCATATATCCATCTTCACAAACTTATAGTTGGGCTTTGCCTCCACATCTTTGAGGTTTGCGAGGTTGCCAGCATAGGTGAGTTTGTCGAGGTTGATAATGTTGTATTCGGGGTATTTGTTCACAAAGAGGCGAGCAACATGCGAGCCGATAAAGCCCGCACCACCGGTGATAACTATACTTCGTCTTGCCATTGTTTACAGCTTCTTAATGTTTTGGATGCACTCTGCGAGCGACTCCCTCCAATGGGGTACATCAACGCCAAACGTCGCCTTGATCTTGCTCTTGTCGAGGGCGGAGTAGGCTGGGCGTTTTACCGCGCTCTGAAACTCTGCACTCGTGCAGGGCTGGATGTCGCACTCGGTTGTGCCATAGAGCTCGGCAATGGTCCTTGCGAACTCACACCATGAGCAGATGCCCTCGTTGGAGTAGTGGTAGATGCCACGCTGTGTGCCATCATATTGAGCCACAACCACCCCTATGGCCCTTGCGAGGTCGCGTGCATAGGTGGGCGAGCCTATCTGGTCATCGACAACCTTGATCTGTGGCTTGGTTGACGTGAGGCTAATCATCGTTTTGCAGAAGTTCTTGCCAAACTCCGAGTAGAGCCACGCCGTGCGGATAATGACATGGTGGCAGCCACTTGCGATAATTGCCTCCTCACCGGCGAGTTTTGTGCGACCGTAGACACTCGTAGGTGCTGTCGGCCGATCCTCGGTGTAGGGCCTGTCGCTCTCGCCACCAAAGACATAGTCGGTCGAGATATGCACCAAAAGACCTCTGACCTCCTCTATGGCCTTGGCAAGATATGCAGGTGCCGTGGCGTTGAGCAGTTCGGCCTTTTCCATCTCCTCCTCCGCCTTGTCGACGTTGGTGTAGGCGGCGCAGTTTACAACTACGTTCACACCATTGTCGGCAACCACCCTGCGCACGGCATCCATGTCGGTGATGTCGAGATATAGGGTCTTGGCATCACCGACAATATCGGTGAAGATATAACTGTCGGCACTGCTCTTTGCCAAGATGCGTATCTCGTTGCCCAACTGACCGTTGGCCCCCGTAACCAGGATCTTATTTGCCATAGATGAACGCTTCGCCAATATCGGTGATGGTGGGGTTGTGCTTATCTTTCTCCGAGAGGCATATATCCGCCTCTGCGATGCCCCAGTCGATGGCTATCGTGGTGTCGTTCCATGCAATAGCACCCTCGCTCTCGGGGTGGTAGAGGTTGTCGCATTTGTACTGGAAGATAGCCTCGTCGCTCAACACCACAAAGCCGTGTGCCATGCCGCGAGGCAGGAAGAGCTGGCGGTGGTTCTCCTCGGAGAGCTCCACGGCAACATACCTGCCATAGGTGGGGCTGCCCCTGCGGATATCTACCGCAACATCGAGGACTCTGCCCCTCACGACACGCACCAGCTTCGCCTGTGCATGAGGCGGACGCTGAAAGTGTAGGCCACGCAGAACGCCATACCTCGACCTGCTCTCGTTATCTTGCACAAAGCGCGTCTCGATGCCTGTCTCGGCACGGAAACGCTCCTCGTTGTAACTCTCGAAGAAGTAGCCTCGCTCGTCCCCAAATACCTTGGGCTCGATGATTAGAACGCCCTCTATTGCGGTCTTGATAACTGCCATACTTTACCTCCTTACGAGTTTAATCATATACTCTCCGTAGCTGTTACTCTTCATGGGCTCTGCCAGACGCAACAAGTCCTCATCACTTATCCAACCCTTGCGCCAGGCAATCTCCTCCAAGCAGGCAACCTGAACACACTGGCGGGTCTCGATAACCTCGACAAAACGCGAGGCATCAAACAGCGACTCCTGCGTGCCGGTGTCCAACCACGCAAAGCCTCGGCCCAGCACCTGGAGCTTTAGCTCACCATCACGACGGAATACATCATTGACGGATGTTATCTCCAGCTCGCCACGCGCCGACGGTCTTATGCCTTTTGCCACATCCACAACCTTGTTGGGGTAGAAGTAGAGGCCCACAACGGCGTAGTTCGACTTGGGCATCGCGGGCTTCTCCTCGATGCTCACGACATTGCACTTGTCATCAATCTCGGCCACGCCAAAACGCTCGGGATCCTGCACCTGATAGCCAAATATTGTCGCCTTCGACTCCTTCTCGGCCACCTCAACGGCATGTTTGAGCATGCCCGTGAAGCCCTGACCATAGAAGATGTTGTCGCCCAAGACCAGACACACCGACTCCTTGCCGATAAACTCCTCGCCGATGATAAAGGCCTCGGCAAGACCATTGGGCTGTGGCTGCTCGGCATACTCGAATCTTACGCCATAGTCCGAGCCATCACCCAGCAGGCGACGGAAGCCGGGCAGGTCGTGGGGTGTCGAGATTATGAGAATGTCACGAATACCGGCAAGCATAAGCACCGAGATAGGGTAGTATATCATCGGCTTATCGTAGACGGGCAGCAGCTGCTTGCTGATACCCTTCGTGATGGGATACAGTCGCGTGCCATTCCCGCCCGCGAGGACAATGCCTTTCATAGCTCTTGGTTTATAGTATATGGTGCTTATAGATTAAACACCATCTTATTGCTTTTATTGTTAGATCTTGGGTTTTCGCTCGATGAAAAAGGCCAAAACCATCTGCATAGTGTCGATGATCGCCGATTTCTCGTACAGTTCGCTGTACTTCCAACCGCCGAACAGCCTGTTGCGAATAATCATCAGACGCTTCCGAAATTTCGATGCACTCGTGTTGTGTATCGAGCGTTCGCCAAACAACACATCCTCCAGTACCTTATCGCGCAAATCGCTCTGCGTGTGGATCAATGGATTCTTGATCTTCAGACCGAGGTACTCCGTAGATATGGCAGTCAGAGCATCCACAAACTTCGTGTAGTGCATCCTGTCGCACCACTCGTAGAAGCTCCTCCAATCGATGTTATCCTGCTCGGCATTCAGGAGCAATGCCCAGTCGAGAATGTGTCGTAGCTTGATACCCTCGGTGAGGAAGTGCCCAAGGCTATGTGCCGTGAGAAACAGTGCGTTGAAGTCGGCACACGGACGCAAAAGATGCGTACCTTCGATAGGCTCCGACGGCTTGGTGGCAAGCAGATGTTGCAGATGTCTCTCCAGGGCCTTGCGGTCACGACTGCCACGAATAGCGGTGCAGAAGGCGTGGTTCTCGACCAAGAGACCCTTGTAGTTGATGTGCGAGTGCTTGTAGAAGCCGATATCGACCTTTGCACCTATGCTTGCGGCTATTTGATTGCCGTCGTCGTAACGACATACAAACTCGCCATCGGCGTTGGTTGTCGAGAGGAAGCAGTCGAGGTCGCCACACTCACGATATTCGGGAATAGGGTAGTAACCACTGATGGCCAGACCCTTAAGCACATTGGTGTCGATGCCCTCTTCGGCAAAGGCATCTGCCAACTTCTCGGCGAGTTGCCTCTGCTTGTTGTAGCGGTTCTTAATCTTCTCTGCACTCAGGGCCCACTGCAGCTTCAACGCCCTGTCGGGCATCTGCTCGGGGGTTAGCTTGCCCTCATTGGCGAGTGTGCCGATGGCACTCCAAGCGATTGCCAGCACGCCTTGTCGTTGTGCCAAGCGGAAGATATCGCCCCAAATGATATGCTCGTTCGACCACTCATAATTGCTGGTCAAACCCATAGCCTCTTGCACCAATGCAAGGAGTATCTCTGCCGTGCGGTTCACTATCTTACGATGTTTTCCTTGATCTGCTCAACGATGTAGCGAGCATCCTCATCGGTTACGCAAGGGCCACTCGGCAGACATAAGCCACACTTGAAGAGCTCCTCGCTGACACCATTAAGGTATGCGGGGGCATCAGCAAATACAGGCTGCTTGTGCATAGGCTTCCACAAGGGGCGAGCCTCGATACCCGCCTTGTCCAATACCACACGCATGGCCTCAACATTGGCGTTGGGCTCACAGTCGGTGTGGAGCGATGACGATGCGTGGGTAACGCCGGCAGCACCGCCTACTGCGCCTTGAACAGCTACCTCGTATGCGTGCTCCTGACCTTTGACCTTGAGCGAGGGGTCGAGCAATACGGTGTTGAGCCAGTAGTTGCTGTTAAATCGCTCTGATGGGTTCTCGTGGAGTGTTATGCCCTCAACACCCTTCAGCAGCTCGCGGTATAGGTCGCAGAGATGCTTATGGTGTGCGATATGCTCCTCGGCAACCGTCATCTGACCACGGCCTATGCCCGCGCAGATGTTCGACATGCGATAGTTGTAGCCAATCTGCTCGTGCTGATAGTAAGGGTATGCCTCGCGAGCTTGCGTAGCATAGAACATTATCTCGTTCTTCGCTTCGGCATCGGGGCAGATGAGTGCGCCACCGCCGGAGGTGGTGATCATCTTGTTGCCATTGAACGACAACACGCCGAACTTACCGAAGGTGCCACACACCTGACCATCGTACTTCGAGCCAAAGCCCTCGGCGGCATCCTCGATAACAGGGATGTCGTACTTGCGGCTGATAGCCATGATCTCCTCAATCTTCGCGGGCATGCCGTAGAGATATACGGGAACAATGGCCTTTGGCTTCTTGCCCGTCTTCTCCATGCGGTCGATGATGGCTCGCTCCAAAAGCTCGGGATCCATATTCCAGGTATCTGCCTCCGAGTCAATGAAGATGGGTGTTGCACCGAGATATGTGATGGGATTTGCCGATGCGCAGAATGTGAATGTCTGACATAACACCTCGTCGCCAGCCTTCACGCCGCAGGCAATAAGGGCAAGATGCACGGCTGCGGTACCGGCCGAGAGGGCCACCACCTTTTTATCCTCACCGACGAAGGCCTCGAGGTCAGCCTCGAAACCATTTACATTAGGTCCAAGTGGCACCACCCAATTTGTATCAAACGCCTCCTTAATAAACTTTTGCTCCTCGCCCGACATATGCGCCAAACAGAGGTAGATTCTATTTTGTGACATAACTTAAAAACCAATTATTTAATTTCCATTAGATAATCATTCTTGGCAAACATTTTATTGAATCGAGGTTTTAAAATGCTCTTATTAACAGATTCATTATTTAACCACTGAATAATAGCTTTTGGAAGATTGACTCCAGCCTCATAACTAAATGGAAAGCCACCTCCAAATCTCGGATTTAACTCCAAAACGCAATAATCACCGTTTTCTCTTTGCATTATATCCATATCTAAGTTACAGATATGTTTCAAGTTCTGTCCAACTTTATGACCTATTTCTTCTATCTCTGGATTATTCAGTGTTACAGCTTTATCTGTTTCACCAGCCCTCATTGCAAGTTTCTGCTTAACAGATACTTCAATATGATTTCCATCAATATCGTTCATAACATCTAATCCATACTCATTTCCAGTGAGTTTTTCTTGGATAAGAATGTAATCATCTCCAACAGATGCTGTTGCCAAAATAGTTCGTTTGATTTTTTTTAACAAAAGAGAATAATATATATATAATTCCTCTTCATCGTTAACAGTTTCCAAACCAATAGACCCAGAACCCCATCTGGGTTTCATAAATAATGGATAATTTATCTCTCCTTTCGTGATCGCATTTTTAGCCTCAGTAAGACTTACATAAGTTTTTGGAGACTTCAATCCGATTGATTCAATCCACTGTGCAGTCTTATATTTATCGAAGCAAATATCGATTACACTTGGGTCAGACACAAGTAATTTAACTCCAATTGATTCAAACTTTGTCTTGTTTTGCGATAAAATAGGCAGTTCAAGATCATTTAGGCTAATCAATGCGTTGATCTTATACTCTTTACAAATATCGAGAGTTATATCAACATACTTAGGATCATATACAGCAGGAACCTGTATTTTTATGTCTGCGGCTTGGAGTGCGGGAGCAGATAACTGCATATCTGTTGCTACGATCAAATCGCCATCTGCCATATTTTCCTTAAAATACTTTAGGAGATATGTGCGTCTGCCTGCACAGGTGAAAAGTATATTCATGGTACAAATTATTTCATTAGATTCATTATGCCTCCTGTATGCCAGAATAATATGTTTTTAGATTTAAGTTCAGGATTCTTTTCTATAATATCCATCATTCCATAGAAAGCCTTTCCAGAATATGTGGTATCAAAAACAAGTCCTGTTTTACGCGTTACATTTAATAGAAATTCTTGCATTTCATTTGTGTATTGTTCATAGCCTCCATACAAATAGTCTGTATTAAACAATATTTTGTCAGAGTAATTACTATGTAATCCACAATGTAACGCCAGTTTATCAGCAAACTCATTAATTACCTGAATGCCACGCTCTTTAGAGCGAGCAACAGAGATTCCAACAACTTTTGTATCATTCCACCCGATTGAGTCTAATCCTACCATCAATCCAGCCTGTGTAGAACCTGTGCCTGAAGCGTGAAATATATAATCAGGTCGGTAATGATTTCTATCGCATTGTTCTTTCAGCTGTTTGGTTGCATCAATCCAAGCTAGTCCACCCGGTATATCATGACCTCCTCCAGTAACATACATAGGGTTGTAACCTTGCTTTTGTAGTTGCAACATTGCTCTATCCATTGCCTTTGCGGTATCTTCTGGTTTTATAATTTCACAAGTAGCACCTGCCATACGACATAATAAAGCATTTCCTTTCTCATTATAAAAACGCTCCTTTGTGTCTTGAACGCACAAATGACATTTCCATCCATTACGCGCAGCCATTAATGCCATTGCCCGATTATGATTACTTTGTACTCCTCCACAAGTAACAAGAGCATCATATCCATTAGTACGCATGTGCGACTCATAATATAAAGCCTTTCGTGCCTTATTGCCTCCCCCTATATATGGGAAAATATCATCACGGATGATCTTAAGGCTTTGATAATATGTATAATTTAAATCTTCTAATTGCAGATATATCATTGATTTAAAATTTAATGCCAGCCTCTTTGCAGATTTGATTAAATTCTTTTCGAAATCCTTGATGAGTGGGTAGTTGGAATCCAATAAACATACCTTTTTCATTACCTTCAACCAAAACCCATCCATTGTCTGTTAACGCCAAGTCCCAACCAACATATCTTACATCGGGTAGCACATTGGCTAATTGCTTTGCTGTGGCTATAGCATCTCTCCATTGTGGTATTTGAAATCCTATTAATGGAATTCCACTATTGGGATGAATGTCATATTTGTTTAGTGACTCATCAATTGTAGCCTCTATTATACCTGTGTCGGGATTAATCTTGCAAATAATACCACCTTGTCCTCCATTATCTACAAAATTTCCATTCTGTCCTATCTTTAAGAAAGGATGAATAATAATAGTTTTATGATCGTTAAATCTAAAAGTGGTGATACGCAAAGTATTTACGGATGCAGGATGAAGAACTTTCAATGAGTCGTGTTGTTTTATGAGTTCTTCTGCTATATATGATCCTTTAGAGGATCCTAATAATGGTTTGAGTTGAGTTTCAATATCGTTTGTTGTTGTATCAATGACCCTAATCCCTCGACCTGTCGCAGCTGTCACAGGTTTGAGGATGAAACGAGAATGCTTACTTATAAATTTTTTATAAACCTCCGTATTTAAATCACTCTCTTCTTGTATTAATATTGCATCTCTATGGAAGTAGCCTTGAAAAGCAATGTAGGTCTGCCATTTATCGTGAAAGATCAAATCTGATTTATGGTCATTCGCTAGATCGCAAAAAATATTTTTATCATATTCTGATACAAACGAGGAGATTTGCTCCTTTGTTAAATTTTCATAATCATACAGAAAAAACTCTTCGAAGTTCCAACGGTATTTAACCCAAGCTTCTCTTCTCTTCTCTTCTCTTCTCTTATTGAGACTATTAGATGCGGAAAATCGAGATGCGATGGATTTATACTTTTTGAGATTTAATAAATATCTTATATAATGCCATAAATAATTGCGTCCCAAGAAGGAGGTTCTAATCCACCTTTTAATTGCCCAGGTGTCCATAATCATTACTTGTAAAATTTAACCAATCATTCTTCAACAAACCATAATATAGCCGATCTTTAAAAATACCATCTCTAGTAAGATATTCATTGCGCAATCTCCCCTCTAAAACAAACCCACATTTTTCATTGACTCTAATACTAGCCATATTATCTTCATTTGTGATAAAGTATAGTTTGTTAAGATTAAGGTTCTCAAAACCATATTTGCAGATTAGCTTTTTTGCTTCAGTTCCTATCCCTTTATTAAGGATATTGGGATTAGTGAACAAATATGTCTCTGCTTTGCCAATATTCCGATCTATTGAAGTAAATCCAGCCATTGCCACTATTTGTCCGTCCTTTACTATAACAACATCTCTACGAGATTCATTGCCTTGGTTATTTTCCCACCATAGAATTGTTCGCTCTATAGTAATAGGGATCTCATAGTGCATACTTGAATAAATCTTGGGATTATTCATCCATTCTACTCTTGTACACAAATCTTCCTTTTTAAGCAGTCTTATTTCCATTTCTATATACATTTAATTTTTGACCTTTAAGACCAGGTATGACAGAAATGTCCTTTTTGTACAAGACATTCTTAATCGTCATAAGCAGAATTTTTAAGTCTAAAAATAGAGATAGCTGCTCCACATATTTTACATCATAACTTAATTTTAGATCCCAATTTGGATTGTTTCTAATCGTAACTTGAGATAAGCCTGTAATACCAGGTCTAACAGTGTGTCTTAATTGTTCTCTCTCTGTATAGTATGGCAAGTATTCTGGAAGCAAAGGTCTTGGACCGATCAATGCCATATCACCCTTCAACACATTGATAAGCTGTGGCAGCTCATCAATTGATGTGGAGCGCACAAAACGACCTACCTTTGTTAAACGCTGGGCATCGGGAAGCAACTTGCCCTCTGCATCGCGCTCATCGGTCATCGACTTGAACTTGATAACTTTGAATATCTTGGCATCCTTGCCGGGTCGCTCCTGGGTGAAGAATGCACCGGCACCCTTATTGGCAATAGTGAGCCAAAGCGTGATCACGATAAGTATCGGCGACAACACCAAAAGTGCAGTGAGCGATATCCAAAAATCAAAAAATCTCTTAAAGAAGTGTTTGTACATATCGGGTTAGAGTTTACAATGTTTGACAATCGTGTTGTAGGTATGTTCCGTAGTATAGTTATTCATAAAGAAGTTGAACCCATTATCACCCATATGTTTGATATCTGAATTCAGCATTTTATTAACTACTTCAACAAAACGCTCCACCGAATTACTGGGACACCAATAGCCATAACCGTTTTCCTCCGCCAACAAACCGGTATCGCAATTTGGATCCGTAACGGCGAGGATGGGCTTGTGCTCCATTATGTAGGGCAGCAGACGGCTTGGGTAGTTGGGTATGGTGAAGCGATAATCCAGGAAGATAAGTCCAACATCGCATGAAGATGCCAACTTATCGTAATCCTCCTTTGGTAAAGCCTTAAACAGCGATACAGCCGTCGGGTTAGCCTCGTCGTACCAACTGCGCAACTTGGGATACTCTGTGCCATTACCGATAATCACAAAGTGGCAATCCTCGCGATGGGATACAGCCTTCATGCACTCGATTAAGAATGGTATTCCTTGTGGCTTACCCATGTTGCCGCCATAGATAAAAATAGGTCTATTCTTTGGCAAGTTATACTTCTCGCGGATCTCGGATGTGTTATCTATCTTCTGCTCGGTAGGTGCATCGTATGAGTTCGGGGCAATCTCGACTTTCGAGGGCTCTACCTCTCTATTGTGTTCGATAAGATACCTTACATTTGCCGGGCTCATACAGCCAATGTAATCGGAAATGCGATACAGCAACTTCTCCTTTCTGCGGAATGACTTATATAGCAATCCCTTTACTCCCGATTTAGAGAGCATGCCGATATCTACTGCATTCTGCGGAAAGATATCCTTCAACAGAAGATATGTAACTGCTTGAGGATTCTGCCTCTTGGCATACTTAATCACCTTCGTAAAGGTAATAGGAGGGGTAGAGTATAGTACAAGGTCAAAGCTAATATTTCCCCAATACCTCTTTAGAGCTCTTGTAAACTGGTACTCCATCAAAACCTGGCCAATGCCCTTTTCTACAACATTTGTCTTTGTGAGATTTAGTGTGCGAACCCCCAGAAAGTGGAAGTCGCCATCCTCAATGAGTTCGGTTTTTCTCTTTGATCGTCTCTCATTTGGAGCAATAACATATACGTTGTGACCTTCGTTTCTGAACTTGCGAATAAGATCGGAGTATATGCCGCTTACTTCGATATTACGCAGTCCAGAGGACATTGTTAAGAAAAGGATATTCATGAAACTCAGCTTTAGAATTTACGCCAAACCATCTTATTTACAACACCCGTGTACGACTGTATCAGCTTAACAACCTTGGTTGATACATTCTCGTCGGTGTAGTTGGGTACAGGGATGCCGTTGTCATCATTTTGGACCATCTCCACAGCTGTGTCAACAGCCTGCAACAACGACTTCTCGTCGATGCCTGCCAATACGAAGCAACCCTTGTCCAATGCCTCGGGACGCTCGGTAGATGTGCGGATGCAGACCGCGGGGAATGAGTGGCCTACGCTGGTGAAGAATGAACTCTCCTCGGGCAGGGTGCCACTATCGCTTACCACAGCAAAGGCGTTCATCTGTAGGCAGTTGTAGTCGTGGAAGCCCAGGGGCTCGTGCTGGATGACACGAGCATCGAGCTTAAAGCCACTTGCTGACAGTCGATTACGGCTGCGAGGGTGGCATGAGTAGAGGATAGGCATGTCGTACTTCTCGGCCATCTTATTTATCGCGGTGAAGAGCGATGTGAAGTTCTTCTCTGTGTCGATGTTCTCCTCACGGTGTGCCGAAAGAAGGATATAGCGACCCTTCTCCAGACCCAGGCGCGAGTGAATATCCGAAGCCTCAATATCGGCGAGGTTGTTGTGCAGCACCTCGGCCATAGGTGAGCCTGTTACATAGGTGCGCTCCTTTGCAACGCCTGATGCGTTGAGGTAGCGGCGTGCATGCTCCGAGTAGCAGAGGTTGACGTCCGAGATGATATCCACGATACGGCGGTTTGTCTCCTCGGGGAGGCACTCATCGAAGCATCGGTTGCCGGCCTCCATGTGGAAGATGGGTATATGCAGACGCTTGGCACCGATAACCGAGAGGCACGAGTTGGTGTCGCCCAGAACAAGCACGGCATCGGGCTTGGTGGCAACCATCAGCTTGTACGAGGCGTTGATTATATTACCCATCGTAGCACCGAGGTCGTCACCTACGGCATCCATATATACATCGGGATCAGCCAATTTAAGGTCGCGGAAGAATACGCCGTTGAGGTTATAGTCGTAGTTCTGACCGGTATGTGCCAGAAGAGTGTCGAAGTATTTGCGGCACTTATTTATTACCGCTGCAAGGCGGATAATCTCGGGGCGTGTACCAACGATAATAAGGAGCTTCAGTCGACCATCCTCCTTAAACTTTACATCGCTAAAATCGAGTTTCAAATCCATAATCGATTTGTTTATAGGTTTATTTTACAACTTTCTCAAAGAATGTGTCGGGGTGGCAGGGGTCGAAACTTTCGTTTGCCCACATCACGGTCACAAGATCCTCGGTGTCGGAGAGGTTGATGATGTTGTGAGTGTAGCCCGGAAGCATGTGTACAGCCTCAATCTTCTCGCCTGACACCTCAAACTCGATAACCTCGTCACCTCCAATCCTTCGCTCCTGAATAAGACCATGACCACTAACAACAATGAAGAACTCCCACTTGGTGTTGTGCCAATGCTCGCCCTTGGTAATGCCCGGCTTCGAGATGTTGATGCTCACCTGTCCGCACTTTTCTGAGCGAAGCAACTCGGTGAAGCTGCCACGAGCATCGATATTCATCTTGAGCGGAAACGCCACCTTCTCCTTTGGCAAATACGAAAGGAAAGTCGAGTACAGCTTCTTTGCAAACGAGTTGTATGGGATCTCGGGGACGACGAGCGTCTCGGGCTGCTTGCGGAAGCTCTCCAAAAGGTCAACAATCTCGCCGAGCGTAACCTTATGAGTGATAGGTGCAGCGCAGTAGCGACCATCGGCCTTCAGTATGGTGTCGATACCGTCAAACTCGCAATGGTGCTCCTCACCTTTGAGCGCGGCCACCATCTCATCAACCAGATCATCGATGTATAGCAATTCGAGCATCGTCGAACGGTCGTTGACCATAATGGGAAGGTCGTTTGCGATGTTGTTGCAGAATGTGGCCACTGCCGAGTTGTAGTTGGGGCGACACCACTTGCCGAAGAGGTTGGGAAAGCGATATACCAAGACCTTTGCTCCGCACTCTGCCGCGTAGTCGAAGAATAGCTCCTCGCCGGCCTTCTTGCTCTTGCCGTACTCGCCCTCGGCATAGCGACCTACCAGTGTAGCCTGAATTGACGATGAGAGCATCACGGGGCAGGTGTTGTTGTGCCTCTTAAGTGTCTCGAGTAGGGTAGATGCAAAGCCAAAGTTGCCCTGCATAAACTCCTCGCTATTTTGGGGACGGTTGACGCCTGCGAGGTTGAACACAAAGTCGGCACGACGGCAGTAGTCGTCTAACTGCTCGAGAGTAGAGTCGATGTCATACTCGAAGATCTCGCCAATGGCAATCTCGCCGTAGCTCTTGTTCTTGTCCTCGGCGATAGTCCTAAGCTGTGCTACAAGGTTCTTGCCTACGAAACCCTTGGCACCTGTAACCAGGATATTCATTTTTGCCTATTTTTTAGCCAGCTCCTCCTGAATGTACGTCAGGCTCAACATCTTCTCCTTCACCTGCTCTACGGTGAGAAGCTCGGTGTTGTTCGAGTTGAACTCCGTGAGCGTGTTGCGCTCGGCGTCACCCTGATTGAAATACTTGTCGTAGTTCAGTCCTCGCTTGTCGCAGGGCACACGGTAGAAGTTACCCATGTCGATAGCATTTGCGCACTCCTCGTTTGTGAGCAACGTCTCGTACATCTTCTCGCCGTGGCGAATACCAATCACCTTGATATCCTCCTTCTTGCCGCCGAAGAGCTCGCATACGGCCTCTGCCTGTGTCTGAATGGTGCAGGCGGGAGCCTTCTGCACGAGGATGTCGCCACTTGTGCCGTGCTCGAAGGCAAATAGTACGAGGTCAACAGCCTCCTCCAGCGACATGATAAATCGTGTCATGCGGGGGTCGGTGAGGGTGATGGGGTTACCATTGCGAATCTGGTCAATCCAAAGAGGTATTACCGAGCCGCGCGAGCACATCACATTGCCGTAGCGTGTGCAGTAAATCTTTGTGCGCTCGGGAGATACCGTGCGACTCTTTGCAACGATCACCTTCTCCATCATCGCCTTCGATGTGCCCATCGCATTTACGGGGTATGCAGCCTTGTCTGTCGAGAGACAAATTACGCTCTTGACGCCCGCGTCGATAGCTGCGGTGAGGACATTCTCGGTGCCGAGAACATTGGTCTTTACCGCCTCGATAGGGAAGAACTCGCACGAGGGCACCTGCTTGAGGGCTGCTGCGTGGAAGATGTAGTCTACGCCGTGCATTGCGTTCTTTACTGATGCCAGGTCGCGCACATCGCCGATGTAGAACTTGATCTTCTCCGCCACATCGGGCATCTTTGCCTGAAACTCGTGGCGCATATCATCCTGCTTCTTCTCGTCGCGCGAGAAGATACGAATCTCACCGATGTCGGTGCGTAAAAATCTATTGAGCACGGCATTACCAAACGAACCGGTACCGCCTGTGATAAGAAGTGTTTTACCTGTAAAAAGTGACATGTTATTTAGTGTTTAATAATTCGTTATAGAGGTCAATGTATTTTGTAAAGCATTTGTCCTTGTCAAAGTTCTCTTCCGCATACTTGCGACAAGCATCTGAATAGTATTGCTTTCCTCGACTTTCAATCTCTTTTATTGCGTTAATAACTCCATCGATGTCGCCCTGTTCAACCACAAAGCCTGTGCTAGGTGTTATAGATTCGGGGCTACCTCCAGTTCTATATGTAACCACGGGTGTCCCACAAGCAAGTGCCTCTAAATTTGTTGTCGGGAATGTATCGGCATATGTGGGATTTATAAATACATTTGCATTGCTGTATAGTCCCGCTAGATCCTCTGCCGAATTTGTTCTTAATATGCCGTTAATTCCTTCTGGAAGGTTATCCATTTGCTCCTGATTTAGCCCAACCAATGTTATGTCGTATTTGTTTGGATCAAGTAACTCCCTTAGTTTGTAAAAATCATCGAGTCCTTTAGCTTTGTTCCATACACTTGATACACCGATAATGTTAGTTTTATCTTTCTGCTCCCATTTAGATGGCTTAAATATACTTAGATTAATACCATTGTGGAATACATTTCTATTTTTATGCTTGAAATATGATTCTCCAACAAAATCTGACAACCATTTAGATGCTGGTGCAAGAAATATGTGATCTTTATATGTGAATAACCTATTTTTTAATCGATAATTTCGTTCTGAATGGTCAGTGTATGCACTTGGGTAACCTCTATATTTGGGGCAATCTTCACATCCGTTTTTCCATTTGTAGCACTCTGCATCTATAAAGTGTGCGCAATGACCCGTAAATGTCCAACAGTCGTGAAGTGTCCAGACAACCGGTGTATTGACACAATTGAGATAGTTGAAAAGTATCTTATAATTTATATAGTAACCGTGTATGTTATGTAGATGGATTATATCAGGATTAATTCTCTTTATCTCTTTTATAAGTTGACGAGTTGCAATTCGTGAGGCTAATCCGTGATTGTCAAATAATTGAGATTCAACCAAATGACAGAGCATGCTAAATTTAGAGCCAATCTTGATTAGTTTAGATTTGCTCTTATTCGCATATCTTCCGTATGCTATATAACTTTCCCAACCATTGCTAATTGCAAGCTCCCCAATCTGCTCGGCAATTTTACCTGTTGAACCCCAATTAGCGGTTGAGTTTATTTGAAGAAGCTTTGGCATAGAATCTTTTTATAGATAACATTTAACCTGATAGTCTTCAATCTCTTCAAAATTCATTTTAGAGATGTGTGAACGCATCCTATTGTAGTTTTCGATGTCTACTATCTTTGCTAATTGTTCCTCAAAGTTATCTGGATTCAACGAGAAGATTACCCCATTATTCTTATTAATTATCTCTTCACTGCATCCTACTTTGTCGCTTACCATAACAGGAGTTCCATTGTTTAAGGCTTCTTCTATTACAAGCCCCCATGCTTCTGATACTGACGGAAGTATAAATACATCCGCTTTTTGATAGTGTGGTGATAACTCGCTGTTATTTATTGCTCCAAGGAACTCAATGTTTTTATTGGCTATAGATTTTAGATGATCTTCTAGCTCTCCAAAACCAATTATTGTCAGTGTTAGTTCGGGGTGCGTATTAAATTTGTGTATCAGGTATTCTAGATTCTTAACTTTGGTCAGACGGCCTACATATAGAAAATTTTTCACCTTATCTCTACTTGTAAATATAGGCTGCCTAATATAGTTAAATATGCCGACACCTTTGGTTATGATAGTTTCTCCCTTAAAGCCTAAATTATCTGTAATTTTCTTTTGCGATTTACCTGAGGCATATACTTTAGAGATTCTAGATATAAAAATACGCTTTATCAGTCCTTTTATACCTTTTGTTGTTGATTCTAAATAACTAGACTCTATTACCAACGCATTTTTCTTTTTTGAAGATACAAAAGCACTTACCCAAAGAGGAATGGAATCCCACCCACCAAGTATAAGTTCTTTGTAGTCAATAGAGCGTATAATCCTTCTTAATTGAATAATTCTGGTAAAGCCACTATCCTTTAAATGAATGTGGTCAAATTGCATTGAGCCCTCAAAGAAGTCTCGGTTTCTACCTTGTGAATGATCCCAAGTATATATAACGAGAAGTTTACAGCTTTTATTTATCTCGTTATATAGATTGATTTTATAGAAGGAAGGTAGATTAGTTATTATAATCTTATCTACTGATTTTTTCATTTGTTAATAGATTTCTAATTGGTCGAGCAGGATTGCCTGCAACTCGCATATAGGGTTCTACATCTTTGGTTACTACGCTACCTGCAGCCACATGCGCCATTTTACCGATAGTAATTCCTGGTAAAACTATTGAACCGGTTGAAACCACCGCCCCATCTTCTATTGTGACATTTTTGAAAGTTCCTTCCTTTTCTATGCAATTTCCGTCAGGAGAAAATCTATGCGTTCCAGTAACTATTATGGTGCGACTTCCTAATTTTGCATAATTACCAATTTTGATAACACTACCTGTTGCCCCAAAAATTAATGCATCGTGTCCTATAAATACATTGTTTCCTATCTCCAGGTTCATTGTTCCTCGAATCCTGGCTGACGAAAATATTTCAACATTATTGCCGACTTTGGCACCGCACCATCTTAATAATTTAGATTTTAGCTTATGGCCACGAGATGCAGGAATTAAATTAATTATAACAGAAGCAACAATTAACTTTTTAGAATTCATATTATCTTGTTTTATGATTATAACCTATTGATACTCCAAATAATAAAAAAGGAAGGAAGTTTGTTGTGCCTGGTCCATAGGGATATGTAGGCTCGCCTAAACTAATTATAAACGATATCAAAATTATAATGAGCCCATAATTCTGGGGGATTGATACATCAGCTCGTCTTATTCCCTTAACGATAATAGACAGCAGATAGAAAAATAAAATTAGTAACGGCAGGGAAATAATAATTCCATATTCAGATAATATGAGAAGAAGGTAGTTGTGAACCCATGCAATTTTTTCGTTTACCACAAGATTTCCCCACAACGGGTTTTGACTAAAAATATCAATACCATCATAATAAACACCAAGTCTTCCAGATGTAAAGTCCCCTTCTTTATTCCGAGTTAAACTATCCCATACATACTCATGTAATCCTATAAAAGCTATTGCAACAATAATTGCGCCTACAATGTAGTATATTCCTGTATGAGCCTTCACTTTACTTAGTCTTTTGAAGTTTTTATAAATAATGAATGCTGACAGAAGCAAAAATGTGATTGTTGCAAGACGAGCTCTAATTGTTGCTATCTCAACCAATGCCAAAATCGATATCAAGACAGAGATAGTTCTAACAAAGATATTTATACTAGGAGTAAATGTAATTAATACTGACAATGTACCTGCAATTGCAACCAATGGCCCAAATGCATTCTTTGCTGTGTTAATATAGCCATCCTCAATACTAAAGTTTCCCATATTTTGGGATATCTGCAAATAACCAATACTTAAGACTGCAATTGAAAAGATTATGCTTATCAATATGATCTCTTTATTGTTCAGCCTAAATGATGCCCCCAAAAGCATAGAAAAAAGACTGATTACTAACGCTCTAACCTCGCAGATGGTAGTTGTTAGGCTTAACGCATATAACGAAGTAAAGCAAATAGCAATCAAAATAAGTAAGGCTATATAAATTCTTATAGGCTTTAGTGATAAAACTTCTTTTACACTATTAAGAGATAGCATAAATAATACACCTATCAATATTGCTGCATATTTGCTATAACTGCTATTGATTAGAACTCCTGTTATGTCAAAATTATCTGGATGATATGAGTATGCGATAAGACATACTATTACTGCCAATAGTAACAGCCGAATTAATCTCATCAAATTCATATGTTCCTATTTTTGATAATGAGAAATATTAGATAACCTAATTGCCATATTAAGGTTACTATTGCTCCAGTTAATGCACCATTGCCAAAATATAGTAAGGCGAAATACAAACTGACCATTATGCCCAAATCTCTAATTAATCGAGAATAGAAGAGTAGCCAATTTTGTCCGTGTGCCATAAATTCTTGCGTGAGTACATTAGTTAGGCTACTTATTACTGCTGTAAATACACAGATGTTTAGCACTGATCGTAAACCCACAAAACTCTCTCCGTACCACTGCGTAATCCAGCCTGATAAGCATAAAATAATGAGGAATGGAATAAATGTAGAAACAAAATTTATGGCAAGCAATCTTTTAAGCACATCTCTATTCCTTTTCTGATCATTGTTACTCGCCGAAAGATGTGTTAGAGCGACATTTCGTAATGCTCCCGGTATAAATGAAATTACAGCCATCCATTGACTAGCAGCAGATGATAGACCAATTTCTGTATAGTTGGCAAGTTTAACCATAATTAAGAGATTGCCCCAATGTGTGATAGAATATAAACTCTCCTGTAGAGCAATAGGAATTGAAAACTTTATTATGTCTTTGATGTATTTTTTGTCGATATTTTTAGGTTTGTCAAAACTTCCAATACATTTGTTAATTGTTATCTTATTTAGTAAAGCATTGAAAGCTAATGAAATAATTAGTGCTATAATTGCTCCATCAAATGAGTAGAGGTAGGTTAGGACTATGCTCGAGATAAATGTAAATATACCTGCAATAGTGTTATTCTTTGCAAGTTCTTTGTATGCTCCAAATCCAGATAGCTCACCAGTTTGAGTTGTATTTACTGCATTAAAAATAATTGCTACAGCAGATAGTCTTAACGCACTTGCTAAATGAGGAGCTTCTATCCATATAGCAACCTGCTTGGCTCCAATTATAAGCAAAAGAGCAATTAATCCACTCATCACAAAGGTGATATATGTGGCGATGCGATGGGTGTCTACAATGCGGGTGTTATCTTCAGTTGTTCTACTTTCTGCAATAAATTTAGTAGCTGAATAGCCTAAACCCAATGATGAGAAAATAGCAATCATCATCAATGTGTTTTTGATGGTGCCATACTCTCCGTAGATTTCGCTGCCTAAGAAACGAGCAACAGCAATACCTGCAATTAATGATAAACCCTTTCCAGCAGCACTACCGACTAATGCCCAAAAAGAGTCCTTAAATAATCTGCTTCCTTTCAATCTATCTACTAGGGTTGCAACTTTACCCATATTTTGATTCATTTAGTCTCTTCTAAAAATATCTCGCGTATATACTTTCTCTTTGACATCGTCGAG
>CALGRZ010000113.1 GCA_937880705.1 uncultured Alistipes sp. | reverse complement strand
TTTTTAGCGGCATTATTGAGATCAGTTGCCCAGTGACGGGAATAACCGGTGAGCTGAACGACGTGGAGTTTGAGCTGTTTCTTTTTCCAGTTGACAGTACACCCGGTTTTCCAGGCGCCGCCATGTCCCATTGAACCATTGGCATAATCGGCATTGAGTCCGAGAGAATAATTTCCCAATTTTCCGGGTCGGGTACTGGTGGCGAGGAGAGTTTTAACAGTTTCTTCTTTCATGATGCGGACACCGTTGTCGCCTTTGCCGAGATTCATCAGCATTTTATAGAATTTAAGCTGATCGTTTGCCGTCGTCCAAAGTCCTGCGCCGGCGGACGCGAACACGCTCACCGAGGCCGAGCGTGCCGAGGCCGAGTACTACGCCTCGTTGCGCGACGAAGAGCCCAACTTCCTCAATATCGTGGCTGACGACTACCAGAGTGCCTATGCACGTCGCCTCTATGGCTTCCAGTCACCAACCTACCGCCTGCCCTCAAGCTACTATAACCTGCTGGGCAACAGCGCACTCTTCTACGCCTCGGCCTACGACCCCGCCTTCTACAATGTGATGGTGTCGGGTGACCAGGTGTGGGTCGAGCCTCGCTACATCACCTCGATGTTTGGCTCGTGGGGCGCGGTGAACATCACCTTTGGCCTCTACTCGTCGCCTTGGACCTACGGCTGGAGCTATCGTGCCAACCCCTTCTACTACTCGTGCTGGGGCTATCCCCGCTACTCGTGGTACGACTGGAACTGGAATATATGCTACAACCCGTGGCACAACAGCTGGTGGGATCCGTGGTACTACCACTACTATCCGCACTACCACCATCACCACGGTAGCTACTATCCGCCACAGCGTCCGCCGCAGCACCGTCCCGGCTACAACGATCCTAACCATGGTCGCCCCGGACACAACCACGTCACCGGCTCGGGAGCCTCGTCAGGACGTCCCAACCAAAACCTTAATGGCGATCGTGGCTCAACGGCCGACCGCTACACCTCGCCTACGACCAACCGCAACTACGGCAACAAGGATAGCAACCGTAGACCCGTGTCGGGCTCAACGTCGCAGGGCATCTATAAGGGTAGCAACACCACTGTTGGCGGCAAGAGCACTATCAGCATAGGCTCGAGCAGCAGCAAGCCGGGTGGCAGCACCTCTACCCGTGTTGAGGTACCCACCAAGGGTGGTTCAAGCGTGTCGACCGGCAGCAGCTCGACCGGCAGCAATAAGGGCTCGGCATCGAACTTCCGCCAGGGCACCACGTCGAGCCGTGGCACAGCGGTTTCGGGAGGCAAGAGCAGCAGCTCTTCGAGCTCAACGAAGGTGGGTGGCAGCACTTCATCGCGCCGCGGCACCTCGGTAGGCAGCTCATCATCGAAGAGTTCGTCGTCGAATAGCTCATCAAGCTACCGCAGCTCGTCAAGCTCGTCGCGCAGCAGCTCATCGTCAAGCTACCGCAGCTCATCGTCGAGCTCATCGCGCAACTCGGTTACGGGCTACAACGCCTCGTCGTCGAGCCGCTCATCCTCAGGCTACTCGTCGGGCTCATCGTCGGGCGGTGGCAGCCGCTCGGGTGGTAGCACCTCATCGCGCCGATAACGACCAATGTATCAACCATGGAGTATGTCGCCTTCGGGTGGCATACTCCTTGATAAATAACTCTAAAACATACGACTATGCGACCTATATACAGACTCTTCATTACACTTGTGGCGACCTTCACGCTGGTTGGTGCTTCGGCACAGAGTGTCGACTTCGGAGGTTATGCCTTCAATAACGACATAGTGGGCTGGACGGCTCTGCACAACCTCTCGATGACCTCGCATAACTACGGCACGGCACGCTCGATGGGTATGGGTAACGCCTTCACTGCGCTGGGTGCCGACATGGTATCGGCCTCGCTCAACCCCGCAGGTATTGGTATGTATGTCGACAGCGACATCAGCCTCTCGTTTATGTTGCAGCCCTCGAAGGGCTATCTGCGCGGTAGCGAGCCCTTCTACGTCGATACCCCCAAGAGCAGCCAGTCGTTCAAGGATCACAACGAGCGTTTCGGCATGTCGAGCGTGGGCGGTGTCTTCACGGCCTATCGTGGCACCAAGGCACTCACGAATGTCAACGTGGGCTTTGTCTATAACCGTATTGCCGACTTCAACGCCAACTTCATGGGTGCCTCGCTGGCCAACCCCGCGACAGGCTCTATTGCCAACTTCTTCTGCACACAGTCCAACGTCGATAACCTTCTTACGGATAGCGATGGTAAGATGGACTTCCCCAATGACCCCTACTACTGGGGTGCTGTGCTGGCCTATAAGACGGGTCTGACCAATAAGGACGAGCAGGGATGGTTTATCGACCGCATAGGCCTTGGCTCGGAGGTCGACCAGTACTCTTCGATCGAGACACGCGGCTCGATAGGTGAGTATGCCCTCACGGTGGGCTTTAACTTCACCGACCGCTTCTACCTCGGTGCATCGCTGGGTATCCAGAGCGTAAACTATAAGCGCAATGTCTACTATGGCGAGAACTACCTCTATCCCAATGGCTATCCTACGGGTGAGGAGATGCCCTACCAGGTGGACTATATGAACTACATGCAGCATCAGAAGATATCGGGCACGGGCATCAACCTCAAGCTCGGTGCGACGTGGCGTCCCTTTAACTTCCTGCGCCTTGGTGTAGCCTACCACACGCCGACCTACTACGCCCTCTCGATGGACTACGCGGCCGAGATGTGGACCGCGACATATAGCGCGGGCGATAACCCCGATGGCTACGACATCGACAATGAGGGCTATATGTACGACAAGGTGACGACCGACACTTGGCGTGATGCGGGCCCCTATGGTTGGGACTTCCGCTCACCCTCGCGCCTGATGTTTGGTGCGGCCATCACGCTCTTCAATCGTGTGATTATCTCGGCTGACTATGAGCGTAGCTGGTACCAGTCGACACGCCTCAAGCAGTCGCCCATTGCAAATCTGGACTATCCCATCATCCGTGATGTATTTAAGGGCAGCAATACGGTGCGTGTGGGCGGTGAGTTCTACCTGCTTCCCTTCGTAGCCCTGCGTGCAGGATATATCCACACCGGCTCGATGTTTGCGAAGGGGTATGAGGATGCTCTCTTTACCCACACCATGCCCAAGCAGCAGAGCTACGTCACCGCCGGCCTCGGCTTCAAGTTCGGTAGAACGGTATATCTCGACCTCGCTTACCAGTATGGTCTCACGCGCTATACACCCGTCAAGGCCTTCTATGCCATAGATGCGTATGATCCCGCGATGTCGGTTGAGAGCGTGGCCTTCGAGCCCAAGCTCACGAAGCATATTGCGACGGTGACCCTCGGTTTCCGCTTTTAGTGCGACATCACTTCAGGCAAAGCATTACGGTCGGGTAGTAGTCTACCCGACCATTTTTGTTGCCCGTGAGAGCAGATATAATTTGCAAATTTGCAAAATTCTACATATTTTTGTAGTATGTATGCTGTGGGCACATATCCCAAACAACGTGTAATAACCACCTCGTTGAAGCAGCTCGTAGTGCAACAACTTATCCGACCACCGTTCTTTGTGGTGGCGTTGTTGTTGTTGTCTTTGCTTGGTGGTTGTTCCACCAAGCGTGCCGTCAAGGATAAGCTGTTGCATGCCGAGAGTATCTGTGTGACGCAGCCCGAGAAGGCTATGGAGATCATCTCTCATATCGACGAGCAGGATATCCGTGGCCGCAAGGATATGGCTCACTATCGTCTTGTTAGGAGCGAGGTCTACTACTACAACCACATCGTTAGTGACCGCGATACCCTCACCCGTGATATAATCGAGTACTATAACAGTAGCGACAACCACGCCCACCGCGCCAGGGCGATGTATCAGCACGCCTATGTCTTGGTGCAGGGTGGTGTCAAGGCCGAGGCGATGTTGAGCATCATGAATGCCGAGGAGTCGCTCGCAAAGGTCCCCAACCTACGTCTCGAGGGCCTTGTAAGTAGACTCAAGGGCGATATCTACATCATGGATTGCCTCTTCGAGCACGCCTTCGATGCCTATAAACACTCCAAGGAGTGCTTCGAGCGTTCGGGTAACTACGAGCACAGAGCCTTTGCCATCTACGACATGGCCGATGCGCTGGATAACATGCGCCGCTATGACGAGGCTGTGCCACTCTATGAGGAGGCTTTGGAGTATGCCGTAATTATTGATAACAAGAATCTCTTGTGCGGCGTGTTGCACGGCCTCTGCCAGAACTATATCTCGACCAAGCAGTTCGACAAGTGTCGCCAGACGCTGAACCTCTTTGAGGAGTATGACTGCCTGATGTTCTACGAGTCGTTCTACTACTGTCTGAAGGCTATCGTAGACTCCTATGCGGGCGATGTCGACTCGGCACTTAAGAACATCGAGTATGCCGAGCTAAAGGACGATGCGCGCGCGATAAATACGGAGTACTCTCGCTATGTCATCAGCCGCAACCTCGGTGACTATGAGAGTGCCCTCTACTGGTTGGAGCAAAATAAACGCAGGCAGGACAGCATTACGCTCATCGCTCTGCGCCAACCCGTGCTCAATACGCAGGTGAAGCTGCTCAAGCGTGGTGTGGAGCAGGAGATCGAAGAGCGTCGACTGATCAACCAGCGCGATGCAATAGTCCTTGTAAGCCTCGTCTTCCTAATTGTTGTGGGTGTCATATATATCCGCATGCGCTGGATTGACCGAGAGGAGGATGTGGCAAACTACATGGATACCATCAAGGAGTTGGGTGGCTCGGCCGAGCTGTTGCGCAATGAGGTCTACACGCTCTATGGTGATCGCTTCAAGGATCTCAACCGTATGTGCGAGACCTACTATGAGCATGGTAATACTCCGCGCGAGGCGACAAAGCTCTTCGAGGATGTGAAGTTTATCATCGATGCGGTGAAGAGCGACGATAGCCGTATCGTTGCTTTGGAGCGTATCGTAAACCTCCACCACAACAACCTTGTTGCCCGCCTGCGCGAGGAGTGCCCAAGGCTCAACGACCGCGAGCTGAAAGTTGTATTATATAGTTATGCCGGCTTCTCGTCTCGTGCAATTTGCATCTTCCTCGACAGCGATCTTGCGCAGTTGTCAAGATTAAAATACAAAATCAAGACAAAACTTCATGAGAGCGGTATTTCGGACTACGAAAACATCACTTCCAAGCTTCTTGGTCGTTAGTCACTGAAAATCAACGATTTACATCAATCTACTTTTTTGCCCCGAATGACACTCGTAACTCGCTGATTATCAGCAAGGTGAGAATAAGCGTATCTATACTGATTTTTATGCCTTGAAAATCAATGAGTTATAAATCGCTTGGGGAGATTAATCTAACCCATAAAATTTGGAGAAAAGGTGTAGTCACCCTATCTTTGTGTTAGAAATAAGACAGAGATCTGGTGTTTGTTTGTAGGTCGAAAGTCGAGTTTCGACAGATGTAAAGAATCTGGTTTTTTGCTAGGAGCAAAATAGAGATATTAAAGTGGTTTTTGGATGCGAGTTATCCGTGAGGCCTACTCCATCGTTTTTGAAAAATTAAAGATCTTTTTAAGATTGGTAATTTGTGGTTAATGAGGCCTTCGTGTTTTGTCCATGAGCTTTGTGCTTAACAAGATTCGAGATGGCGATTAGTAGGGAGTGGTGGTTCGCTCCCTACTTTTTTTGCGTCTACTTGGTTTTCGGACTTACTCCTCTCTTGGTTGTCATAGGCTAACGGCCCACGAAGATAAGTTTCGAGGTGTCGTAGCCCATCTTCGTGGCGGTGTTGAGTATATGGTGCATCGTTGCGGTGGGCAGTGTGGGTGTGCGCGAGAGTATCCACAGGTAGTTGGGCGACTTGCTGCCCACCAGTGCCCAGTCGTACTCCTCGCCCAGAGCCAGGATATTATAGTCGGAGTAGAACCACAGAAAGAATGATACGCGCAGCTGCCCGGGCTCTCTGCCACGCTTGGCCTTGCCGTACGACACCTTTAACTTATCGTTGCGGGTGTTGATGCCTGTGTTCTTCACCGACACATGTCCGTCGGGGAGTAGCGTGTAGAATGCCTCGCACTCCGTGAGGTTGCGCTCGAAGCGGTGGTCGTAGCGCGCCAACTCATACCAGCGACCCATGTATCGCTCCAGATCGAGTGTGGGTACAGTGGTGTGGTTGATGGTGCTCTGCGCGCTGCAGCCCATAGTTGTGATAAGCATTGATAAGAGTGCCATAGCGTAAAAATTTTTCATACGACATATCCTTTATATATTATATAAGGTATGGTCTGCATAATCTATGCCACCGATCTTGTAGTGCGCAGGCCGGTTTACCGAATTTTATTTGGAAAAAACTTTGCTATGACCTATCTTTGCAATGCTGGCACGACGTTCAGCATGTTATTAACTTAAATAGTATACGACAATGAAGATAGCTGTACCTACACGCGATGGCCACATCGATGACCACTTTGGCCATTGTGACCACTATACCATCTTTACCATCGAGGATCGCAAGGTTCTCTCACGCGAGGTGCTCCCCTCACCGCAGGGCTGTGGCTGTAAGTCGGGCATTGCGGCCGACCTGGAGCGCATGGGCGTAGAGGTGATGTTGGCAGGAAGTATGGGCGAGGGAGCCAAGAACAAGCTCGAGGCCCACAACATTAAGGTCATTCGTGGCTGCCGTGGCGATATCGAGGCGGTAGTAACGGGCTACCTGCTCGGCTTTGTGATGGACTCGGGCGAGGGGTGCACGGCGCATGGTGAGCACCAGTGTCCCGGGCATTAGCCGTAGCTATAAAATTAGCACTTGCTATACAACTTCAATAGTAAAGGGGTGTCGCAACATGTTTGTTGGACACCCCCTTACTATTTGATGTAGGTACTTACTCGGCAATACCCAGCTCGGCCTTCACCAGTGAGGTGATGTCGGTCAGGGCAGCCTCATCAAAGTAGGCGAGACCCGCTGACGAGGGGAGGTTGTTGGCGGTGCTGAATACCACGAGGTAGCCACCTGCGCTCGATACCTTCTTCACAGCCTCGTTGGCCTTCTCGTAGATAGGGTTCATAACCTCTGCCTCCTTCTTCTGCATATCCTGCTGTGCAATCTGCTGGAAGTCCGTATAACGCTGCTGGATCTCCATGATCTCACGCTCCTTAAGCTGGCGTACAGAGTCGCTCAGCGTTGCCGCATTCTTCTCATACTCGGCGTAGAGGGTGTTGTACTCTACCAAAATCTGCTCCAGCTGATCCTGCAGATCCTTGCCGTAGGCCTCAAGGTTGGTCTGTGCCTCCTTAAACTCGGGCATGTTGGGCACAATGGCTGCGAGGTCCACACGACCAAACTTCTGTGCCGAAGCCGCAGATGCGCTCATCATAAGCACCACGGCGAGGGTCAGTTTCAAAAAATTCTTCATCATTTAGTTATTATTACGTTGTTAATCTTGTAATCGTTTAGTACTTGAGTGCCTCGATGATGCGGTCGGTAAAGTCCACCTTGGTCGAGTAGTAGAGCACTGTGGGGTTGGCGGCGATGTCGATGACAAGGTCATAGCCATACTTCTTCGAGAAGCTCTCGATGACGCTGAACACCCTCTCCTGGATAGGCTCGATAAGCTCCATGCGCTTCTGCATCAGTGTGCCATCCGTGCCGAAGAGCTCCTCCTGATACTCCGTAGCCTCGGCCTCGAGGTTGAGGATAGCCTGCTCGTACTGCTGGCGTGTGGTCTCGCCCATAGCCGAACGCTGCTGCATATAGCTGTTGTAGAGCTTCTCTACCTCCTCGAACTTGGCATCTACCTTATCCTGGTACTGCTCCGAGAGGGTCTCGATCTGCTCCAAGGCGTTGTTGTATGAGGTGAGCGACTTAAATACCTTCTCGCTGTTGACCACCATATAGTTCTGTGCCGATACCATGCCTGCGCCGAAGATAAGGGCGGCAAACATCAAAATCATTCTCTTCATAACATTTGTTGTTTTTTGGTTCACTCTACAAATATAATGAATTATTTTCAAATTTATTGCCAATGTATGCGACATAATGCATTTTCATGCACCTTCCGCTGTTGCGAGCCTAGAACTGCTGTCCCATGACGAAGTGGAACTGCGAGCCGCTACGCTTGGTCGATCCGTAGGGCGCATCGAAGCCATAACCCCAGTCGATACCGAGCATACCCACCACGGGGAGGTAGAGGCGCACGCCGACACCCGCCGAACGCTTGATCTTGAAGGGCGAGAACTCCTTCCATGAGTTAAAGCCGTTACCACCCTCGAGGAAGCCGAGGACGTAGATCGACGAGTTGGGCTTCAGGATGACGGGGTAGCGAAGCTCCATAGTGTACTTGTTGTAGGCCACCGAGTAGTAGTTCGAGGGGTCGAGAGCACCATCCTCGTAACCACGCAGTGCGATGATGTCGACACCGTAGATGTTGTAGCCGGTCATGCCGTCACCACCAATCTCGAAACGCTCGAAGGGCGACACCTTATTCTTGTTGTAGTGGCCTAGGTAACCCATCTCGGCACCGAGCATAAGCACCAGGTTCTGGTTCGGTGTGAGGGGGAAGTACCAGCGAGCCTTAAGCAGCCACTTGTGGAACTCGATCCAGCGGTAACGCTCCTGATCCGAGAGGCTCTTTGAGGCGTAATCCTTGCCATCCCACAGCGAGAAGGGGGGTGTTGCCTGCACCGAGAGCGTAAACTCCGAGCCCGAGCGCGAGAAGAAGGGCGCATCGACCGATGAACGCTGCAAGATGAGCTTCAGCGAGAGGGTATTTGCATTACCATCCGAGAGGATGAACGAATCCCAACCCTTGAGGCCGTAACGCTGGTAGCCCAGCTCACCATAGAAGGTGAAGTAGGGGTCGGGCCATGCCAGACGCTTACCCAGACCGACGGCAAGACCCATCGAGCGGTAGTACATCGTGGCGTTCTGCCAAACGTAGTAGGCGTTGTTCTGCTCCGAGATATAACCCGAGATAGAGAACGAGTTGGGACGACGACCACCCAGCCAGGGGTCGGTGAAGCTCAACGAGAGAGCCTTGTAGTAGGTACCGTTGGTCTGTCCCGAGATCGACAATCTCTGGTTCTGTCCCGAGGGGTAGGGTCGCCATGCGCCCTTCTTGAAGAAGTTGCGCATAGAGAGGTTGTTCAGCGTGACACCTATCGAGCCCACGAATGTTCCCGATCCCCAACCGCCGGCGATATTGAACTGGTCAGAGGCCTTCTCCTGCAGCGGCCAGTTGACATCCACCAGCTCGTCAGATACGGGCTGTATGTCGGGCATGATGGCCTGCTCGTCGAAGTGACCCATGCTCATCAGCGTGCGCATGGTCTGCATCAGCAGAGCGCGGTTGTACAACTCGCCCGGGCGCACATAGAGCTCACGACGTATAACCTCGTCGTTGACACGCATATTGCCCGAGATGCCGACCTCGTTAATGGTGAAGGGCTTACCCTCGAAGATGCGAACCTCCAAGTCGATAGAGTCGGGGCCCACGACGATCTCGGCGGGCTCGATCTGCGACATCAGGTAGCCGTTGTTGTTGTAGAGCGACGAGATAGACATCTCCTCGGGGTTCATCTCCTTGCCGATACCCAGACGCTTGTGCATCGACTTCTTGTCGTAGACGTCGCCCGTATGTACACCGAACATGCTCTCGAGCTGCTCGGTGGTATATACCGAGTTACCCACCCAGCGGATGTCGCGGATGTAGTACTTGTTACCCTCGGTAACCTCGATGTCGATGCCCAGGTGCTCGTCGTCGATGAAGTAGATCGAGTCGCGCAGGATGTTGGCATTGCGATAGCCGCGCGAGTTATAGAAGTCGAGCATCAGCTCCTTGTCGTTCTCGTACTCATCCTCCAGCAGCTTGCGGTTCTGGAAGAAGTTGATACTCTTCTGGTGGGTCTTCTTGAAGGTGCGGCGCAGACGCTTGTCGTCGAAGGCCTCGTTGCCGATGAAGTTGATGGCACCCACCTTGATCTTGGGGCCACGGTCGATATCGAAGGTGACATTCACGCACTGCTCATAGGTGGTGTCGTTGTCGATGCGCACCTCCACCTCGCATGTGCGGTAGCCCTTCTCCGAGAAGTGCTCTTTGATGAGTTTTATGTTCTTGTCGATGACGTAGTCCGAGAGCTCGGTGTTGCGACGCAGCTTGAGAATCTCCTCCTTCAGATCCTTGGCCTTGCTGTTGCTCACACCCGCAAAGTTCCAGGTGAGGATGCGGGGACGCTCCTTGAGGAATACCTCGAGGTCGAGCGAGTCGCCCTCGATGGTGGCACCGATCTGTATGTCGGAGAAGTAGCGCGGTGCCCAGAGTCGCTGCATGGCATTCGAGATAAACTTGCTGGGCAGATAGATAGAGTCACCCTCCTCGAGGCCGGCAGACGACTTGAGGATCGAGTGGTTGAGGTACTTCACGCCATGGAGGTTGACGTGGCGTATGTAGTAGAGTTTTTGGTCGCCATCGGTGAGCATCGGCGCGTTGAGGTCGAAGTCTACCGAGTCGGTTATCTCGTTGTTGGCATCATCGCCCAGCGTATAGCGTGTGCTGCGTAGCTGCGCTTCTGCAGCCGTGATGCTCAAAAGCATCGCTATGGCGGTGACCAATATCTTTGTAAATCTCATTGTATGGTGCGTTACTCTTTTATTTTGTCTCGTTTACCAGTCCGTAGCGACGGTCACGCTGTGCGTAGACCTCCAGGGCGCGGTCAAACTCCTTCTCGTCGAAGTCGGGCCACAGCACCTCGGGGAAGTAGAACTCGGCATAGGAGGCCTGCCACAGCAGGAAGTTGCTCAGGCGGCACTCGCCACTGGTGCGGATAATCATGTCGGGGTCGGGCATCTGGGCCGTCATCAACGACTGCGCGACCGTAGCTTCGTCGATATCCTCAACCTTGAGGGTGCCGTTGGCCACCTGTGTCGCAATGTCGCGTATGCCGAGTACCATCTCGCGGCGCGACGAGTAGTTGAAGGCCAGCACAAGCGTTAGACGCTTGGCCTCGGCCGTTGTATTCTCGATGTAGTCGATCATGTCGAGCACTCGCTCCGAGAAGCGGGTGCGCTCACCCATAATCTTCACCCTCACACCCTGCTCGGCCAGCTCCTTGGCCTCGCCCATCACCGTCTTGCAGAAGAGCTCCATGATGGCCTCAACCTCGGCAGCGGGGCGACCCCAATTCTCGGTCGAGAAGGCGTACAGCGTGAGCCACTTTACGCCCGTGCGCGCTGCGGCACGCACCACGGCACGCACCGGCTCTACGCCGGCAATATGTCCTTCGTATCGCTCCTTGCCGCGCTGGCGAGCCCAGCGGCCGTTGCCATCCATGATGATGGCGATGTGTTGTGGTATGGGTCTTTGTTCGCTCATAATAACCGACAAATGTACATAAATAAATTCACAATTCACAATCTGCCCTCGACAATTTTTCTTCGTGTGTGCGTGTGCGCAACGATAAATTGTTGATTAACAGTATTGTAGTTGTGTTCTGCGAGAGGACTATGGGGCCACATTTTTTAGCGTTTATCCACGCCCCACATCATCTTTTCTCTTAACGTGTCGTAGAAAGTATTATTATGCGGCGTAGCCAAAATAAGTGTCTCTGTGGCCAGCGACAGCTCTATGGTGGCACCATCACGCAGGGTGTAGGTGCGGTTGTCGGCCGAGAGGAAGGCCTCGCCACCACGCGCATCGAGGCGCAGGGTGATGTGGCTGTTGTCGGGCACAACGACGGGTCGCATTGTGAGGTTGTGAGGTGCCAGTGGCGAGAGTATCAGGCAGCGACACATAGGGTCAACCACAGGGCCTCCCGCCGAGAGCGAGTAGGCGGTAGAGCCGGTGGGTGTCGACACCACCAGACCATCGCCATGGTAGGTGGCTACGCTCTTATGGTTGACGCTCGCCTCGAGCGATATCATCGTGGCTCCGTGGCGATGCAGGGTAACCTCGTTGAGAGCCAGGCAGCGTCCCTCAACCTCGATGTCGCCCTCGACATGGAGCATACGTCGCTCGGTAAACTCCACCTCGTGGTTGGCCAGACGCTCGAAGAGCGACTCTATGCCGTCGCCATCGTCGGCAGTGAGGTAGCCCAGACGGCCGCAGTTGATGCCCACGACGGGAATATGGCTGTCGGGCAGCAGTCCCACCGCCTCGAGCAGGGTGCCGTCGCCTCCGTAGGTGACCATGATGTCGTTGCCCGTGGCTACGGGTCGCTCGGCATATATTTGGCAAGCGGGGACTCTTATCTCGGTGAGGGCCTCGACAGCTGCTGCAAGCTCCTCATTTATTGTATAGTTGAGTCCCAGACGCTCGATCGTGCGGAGCATCGTGCGCAGTTGTTCGGCGCGATGATTGACCTGTCTGCGAGAAAAAAGTATAATGTTCATTGTGGCAAATGAAAAAAAGTAGTAACTTTGCTTTTGCAAATATACGAAAATTATGACAAAACTCAGCGTTAACATCAATAAGATTGCCGTAGTGCGCAATTCGCGCGGCGGTAATGTACCCGATTTGTTGAAGGCGGCTCTCGATATCGAGCGTTTCGGTGCCGACGGCATCACCGTGCACCCTCGTCCCGATGCTCGCCATATCCGCTATCAGGATGTGCGCGACCTGAAGGCTCGTATCTCGACCGAGCTCAACGTGGAGGGTAACCCCATCGAGAGCTTCTGTGAACTCGTCGAGGAGGTGCGCCCCGCGCAGGTGACCCTCGTGCCCGATGCCGAGGATGCCATCACCTCGTCGGCAGGTTGGGATACCATCCGTCATCGCGACTACCTCAAGGCCATGGCCGACCGCTTCCACAAGGCCGGCATCAGAGTATCTATCTTTGTTGACCCCGTGGTCGAGATGGTTGCTGCCGCCAAGTTGTGCGGTGCCGACCGTGTTGAGCTCTATACGGAGGCCTATGCTTCGGGCTATGCTGCCGACCGTGAGGCGGCCATTGCACCCTATGTTGCAGCCGCCGAGGAGGCACGACGTCAGGGCCTCGGCCTTAATGCTGGCCACGACCTCAACACCGAGAACTTGCAGTATTTCATTGAGCGTATCCCCTGGGTGGATGAGGTGAGCATCGGCCATGCGCTGATCAGCGATGCCCTCTACTGGGGTCTGGAGAATACGGTGGAGACCTACCAGCGTTGCATACGCAGAGCCGAGATAAAGTAATGACACCACTTAAGAAGCCTATCTTCGAACATATCACCCGCGTAGTTGACCGCCTGGGCGTCGAGGCCTATGTGGTGGGAGGCTATGTGCGTGACTACTACCTTCGCCGACCCTCGACAGATATCGACGTGGTGGTCGTAGGCGATGGTGTTGCCGTGGCCGAGGAGCTGGGTCGCGAGCTGGGCACAAAGGTGACCATCTACCGCACCTACGGCACGGCGATGTTGAAGTGGAGAGGCTCCGAGGTGGAGTTTGTCGGGGCACGTCGCGAGAGTTACTCGCCCAACTCGCGCAATCCGCATGTCGAGCCGGGCACGTTGGAGGATGATCAGCGACGTCGTGACTTTACGATTAACGCCATGGCGTGGTGCGTCAATGGCGACCGCTTTGGTGAGCTTGTCGATCCGTTCGATGGCATGTACGACCTCGAGGACTGCATCATACGCACGCCGTGCGAGCCGGAAAAGACCTTCTCGGATGACCCGTTGAGGATGATGCGTGCCGTGAGGTTTGCCTCGCAGCTCGGCTTCGATATCGAGGATGAAACCTACGACGGCATCTGTCGTCAGGCCGACCGCATAGCCATCATCACCAAGGAGCGCATATCCGTGGAGCTCAACAAGATAATGGCCTCGCCCGTACCCTCTATCGGCCTCTCGCTGATGCGCTCTACGGGGTTGCTCAGGCATGTCCTGCCCGAGTTGGATCGTATGGCGGGCGTGGAGCGTCGCGGTAAGCATGCCCATAAGGATAACTTCGAACATACGATGAAGGTGCTGGACAATGTAGCCAGACGTACCGACGATATATGGTTGCGCTGGGCAGCCCTCTTCCACGATATCGGCAAGCCCCAGACCAAGGTCTACGATCAGCGTCAGGGGTGGACCTTCCACCAGCACGAGGCGGTGGGCTCGAAGCTTGTGCCGCAGCTCTTCCGTCGTCTGAAGCTCCCCCTGAACGAGCCCATGCGTTTTGTGCAGAAGATGGTCTTTCTGCACATGCGCCCCATTGTCCTCTCGGAGGATATGGTCACCGACTCGGCCGTAAGAAGGTTGCTCTTCGAGGCCGGTGACGACATCGAGAAGCTGATGCTCTTGTGCGAGGCCGACATCACCTCGGGCAACGACAATAAGGTTCAACAATATCTGCGCAACTTCGAGCTGGTGAGGGAGAAGATGCGTGACCTGGAGGAGCGCGACAGAGTGCGTAACTTCCAGCCTCCTATCAGTGGTGACCTGATAATGAAGACCTACAACCTCCCGCCCTCGGCCGTCATAGGCGAGATCAAGGAGGTGATCAAGAATGCCATCCTCGACGGGGTCATCCCCAACGACTACGATGCCGCCTATCGCCTTATGGAGGAGGAGGCCGAGCGACGTGGCATAACGAAGTGATAATGAGGGTCTTGTGAAGATTTGCAAAGCACGCGCAAGCGGTTGAATAATAAAATATTGTGGGTAGACTATGTGGATTTTCGGACTTCTGATGTTGACAATATATCTGGGTGCTAATGGATATCTCTATTGGCGCCTTTTGTCGTTATTGGAGAGCACACCCATGGTGGTAAAAGTGCTCTTTTCGCTCCTCTTCTGGGTTGTGGCACTGCTGCTCTTTGTATCCATCGCTCTTCGCAATGTCCCCCTACCCGCTGTGGTGGCAAGGGCGATGTTTGCGGTGGGCTCGGTGTGGATGGTCTTTTTGCTCTATGCTACACTGCTGATGCTGCTCTTCGATCTGCTGCATCGACTAATTCCGATGCTGCACTATGGCCCATATATAGCCCTATTCATCACGCTTATCATCATGGTTGGAGGGTATCTGAACTACCGCCACCCGAGGGTGAGGCTGGTCGAGATTGAGAGTGAGAGGGTAGGCTCGCCATTGCGCCTTGTGGCCATCAGCGATGTGCACCTTGGCCATGGCACTACGCGCCGTGACCTGGCCCGCTATGTGGATATGATCAACGAGCAGCATGCCGACGTTGTGGTCGTTGCGGGTGACCTCATAGACAACAGCATCGAGCCTGTGCGACGCGAGCGTATGGAGGAGGAGCTGGCGAGGGTGAATGCCCCTCTCGGAGTGCTTGTCGTGCCGGGTAACCACGAGTATATCAGTGGCATGGATGCTTATTGTAGGTGGGTCAGGAAGAGCGAGTTAACGCTCGTAAGAGATAGCCTGGTCGCTCTCAGCGAAGATGTTGTGGTGGTAGGTCGTGACGACCGCAGCAACGCAGAGCGTAGGAGCCTTGAGAGCCTTGTCGCGGGTGTTGGCGACGGTCGTTTTATGGTTGTCGTTGACCACCAGCCGACAGCCATTGATGAGAGTGTCGACCTCGGTGCCGACCTCCACCTCTCGGGCCATACGCACCGTGGTCAGGTGTGGCCTATAAGCTGGCTTACCGATGCGATATACGAGCAGAGCCATGGTCATAGACTCCGCGGCGGATGCCATGTTGTGGTGTCACAGGGGTTGTCGCTGTGGGGCCCTCCCTTCCGTATAGGCTCCCAGAGCGAGATCTATGTCATCGATATTAAACCTATGAGTTGATATGGGTCTTATCAAAGAGGCGTTGCTATCCATTAAGTCGTTGATCTTAAGCGAAGATTGTATGGTGTGTGGCGGGCATGTGACAAGCTCCATGCACGGCATCTGTCCGATGTGTCGCTACACCATTCCCATGACCCGATATTGGCTCACGGAGCAGAATCCTGTCAAGGAGCACCTCGATGGTTTAGCCCCAATAGAGCAGGCATCGTCGTTCTTCTTCTTCTCTACAAACAGCACTTGGAGAGGTGTTATACACCAGTTCAAATACTATAAGATGTGGCGCACGGCCTATGCCTTTGGTCGCTGGTTTGGCAGCGAGCTGCATAGCTCGCCGCTCTATGCCGATGTAGATATTGTCGTGCCCGTGCCGCTGCACCCGCTGCGTCTGTTCAAGCGAGAGTATAACCAGTCGGCATATCTGGCTCGCGGCATTGCCCGAATGCTCGGTGTGGAGTGTGATGTGTGGGCTCTGCGACGTCGGCGCAACAACCCCTCGCAGGCACGTCGCAGCTACCATGCACGTTGGGATGGCATGGAGGGTCTCTTTGCTGTGAAACACGCTGATAGACTGCGCGGTAAGCATATCCTTCTGGTCGACGATGTGCTTACTACGGGGGCTACAATATGTTCGTGCGTGGCGGAGATTAAGAGCTGCCTGCCCGATTGCAGGGTCTCGGTTGTGACGCTTGCCGTGACGCGCAAGATACTCAAGGAGTAGGGCCATTGTGGTGTCTGAAGAGATAATTTATTGCAGAAAATTTCGTTTACCGAAAAATTTTTTGTAACTTTGGCAATTAGACAAACCTAAAACGTAAACTATATGAGAAAACTACTTCTCGGTGACGAGGCTATCGCACAGGCCGCCATTGATTCTGGTCTGTCGGGAGTCTACGCCTACCCCGGTACTCCGTCTACCGAAATCACAGAGTTTATTCAGCTGCGCGAGGAGAAGCGCGGCGAGAACCAGAGCCCTATCTTCTGCCGCTGGGCAACCAACGAGAAGACCGCTATGGAGGGTGCTCTTGGTATGTCGTACATGGGCAAGCGCGCCCTGGTATGTATGAAGCACGTTGGTATGAACGTGGCTGCCGACCCCTTTGTTAACTCGGCTATGACCGGTGTTAACGGCGGTTTGGTTGTTGTGGCTGCCGATGACCCCTCGATGCACTCATCACAGAACGAGCAGGACTCGCGCTTCTACGGTAAGTTCGCGTTGCTGCCCATCTTCGAGCCCTCATCACAGCAGGAGGCCTACGAGATGACTCGTGCCGCCTTCGAGCTGTCGGAGGCTGTCAAGCTCCCCGTGTTGATGCGTGTAACCACCCGCATGGCTCACTCGCGTGCCGTGGTTAACATCACCGACGAGCCTCGCAAGCAGAACGATATCAAACGCCCCGAGGAGGTGCGTCGTTGGATTCTGCTGCCCGCCTTCGCAAAGAAGCGTTATGTAGAGTTGCTGGCACAGCAGGATGACCTCCAGAAGGCATCTGTTGAGTCGAAGTACAACTCTTACAAGAGGGGTACATGCCCCGAGCGCGGTGTTATCGCATCGGGTATCGCCTACAACTACTTCATGGAGAACTGCGCCGAGGGCACCGATCGCAGTGTGCTCAAGGTATCGCAGTATCCTCTGCCCGTGGCTCTTATCAACCAGATGGTTGAGGATGGTGCCAAGGAGATCCTCGTTATGGAGGAGGGTCAGCCCGTTGTTGAGGAGATGGTACGCGCCATCGTGCCCTCGACGGTTGAGGTCAAGGGCCGTCTTACAGGCGACCTGCCCCGCGTAGGTGAGCTTACGCCCGACAGCGTGCGTCTGTCGCTCGGTCTTGCTCCGCTGGAGAACCTCGAGGCTGACGACATCGTCGTAGCTCGTCCTCCCGCCTTGTGCCAGGGTTGCGGCCACCGCGACATGTATAAGGCCCTGAACGAGGTCGCTGCCGAGTATGAGAATCCCCGCATCTTCGGTGATATCGGCTGCTACACGCTGGGTGCTCTGCCCCCCTTCCAGGCTCTGCATGCCTGCGTAGAGATGGGTGCTTCGATCACCATGGCCAAGGGTGCTTCGGATGCCGGTCAGTTCCCCGCATTTGCAGTTATCGGTGACTCTACCTTCACCCACTCGGGTATGACGGGTCTTCTGGACTGCGTGAACTCGAAGGCTAACGTGGTAATCGTTATCTCGGATAACCTCACTACGGGTATGACCGGTGGTCAGGACTCGGCAGGTACGGGTAAGATCGAGGATATCTGCCGCGGTTTGGGTGTTCACCCCGACCATGTTCGTGTAGTTGTGCCTCTGCCCAAGAATATGGAGGAGATCAAGCAGACTCTCCGCGACGAGATCGAGTACAACGGTGTATCGGTGGTTATACCTCGCAGAGAGTGTATCCAGACCGCCAAGCGTCATGCAAAGGCCAAGGCCGCAGCAGCTAACAAATAATAAGCATTAGACAATGAAGAAAGATATTATTTTGGCAGGCGTCGGCGGACAGGGTATTCTGTCGATTGCCACGGTCATTGGCGAGGCTGCCATGGCCGAGGGTTGGAACATCAAGCAGGCCGAGGTTCACGGCATGAGCCAGCGTGGTGGTGACGTGCAGAGTAATCTGCGCCTCTCTACCGAGCCCATCGCCTCGGATCTTATTGCCAAGGGTGGTGCCGACATCATCATCTCGTTGGAGCCTATGGAGGCACTGCGTTACCTCTCATATCTGAAGAAGGATGGCTGGGTGGTAACCTCAAACGTGCCCTTTGTCAACATCCCCAACTACCCCGATGAGGAGACTTTGGCGGCTCACCTCAAGGCTCTGCCCCACTGCGTGGCTCTGAATGTTGAGGAGCTGGCCAAGGGTGCCGGTGCACCTCTTCAGGCTGCTAATATGGTGTTGCTGGGTGCCGCTATTCCGATGCTCGACATCGAGTTCGAGAAGATCGAGGCAGGTATCCGCCGTATCTTCGCGCGTAAGGGTGAGGAGGTTATCGAGAAGAACCTCGCTGCCGTGCGTGCCGGTTATGAAAACTCAATCAAGAAGTAGTGTATGGATCGTCCATTAGATAAACAAACCGTCGATAATATCTGTATCGCCAACGGTCTGCGCAATGCCAAGGAGCTGGGTGCAGCCTCTATCCGTCAGTTTGTGAGTGTCGTTAAGGACATCGAGGCCAAGACGGGTGTGGAGTATATCCGCATGGAGATTGGCGAGCCCGGCCTTCCCGCCGAGCAGATAGGTATCGAGGCCGAGCACGAGGCTCTGCTGGCCGGTGTAGGCTCGAAGTACCCCCTTATCACCGGTATCGAGCCCCTGACCAAGGAGGCATCGCGCTTTGTCAAGGCCTTCATCAACCTCGATATTCCCCCCGTATGCTTCGTGCCTACGGTGGGCTCTATGCAGGGTGCTTTTGCTACGTTCATGGCCCTGACGCAGATGCGTAAGGATCGTGACACCATCCTCTTCATCGACCCCGGCTTCCCTGTGCAGAAGGCACAGTGCAAGGTTCAGGGTGTGCGCTACGAGTCGTTCGACGTTATCGACTACCGTGGCAAGCGTCTCGAGGAGAAGCTCGAGGAGATACTCTCGTCGGGAAGAATCAGCGGTATGATCTACTCGAACCCCAACAACCCGACATGGATGTGTCTTAACGATGAGGAGTTGGAGATCATCGGCCGTCTGGCTACCAAGTATGACGTTATCGTTGTCGAGGATCTGGCATACCTCAACATGGACTTTAGAGAGGATCGCTCGAGGCCCTTTGAGCCCCCCTATCAGCCCTCGGTAGCGCGCTACACCGACAACTGCATCCACCTGCTCTCGGGCTCGAAGATGTTCTCGTATGCCGGTCAGCGTATCGCTGTTGTGGCTATGAACCCCGCACTCGCCGACCGTTGCTATGAGGGCTTTGCCGAGAAGTATGGTAACGATGGTCAGTTCCGTCGCAACTTCATCTTCAACATCCTCTACGTTCTGTCGTCGGGCGTACCTCACTCGGCACAGTATGCGTTGGCTGCCATGTTCCGTGCGGCGTCGGATGGTCGTCTGGACTACGTTGGTCACACCCGCGAGTATGCACGTCGTGCCCAGCGCGTCAAGGAGATCATGGTCAAGAATGGCTTTCACATCGTCTACGATAAGGATTGTGACCAGGAGGTCAGCGATGGCTTCTTCTTCACGTTTGGCTATAAGGATATGACCGGCGAGCAGCTTATCAACAAGCTCATCTACTACGGTATCTCGGCCATCACACTCGCGCCTACGGGTAGCACCCGCGAGGGTCTGCGTGGCTGCGTGTCGATGATCTCGGACTACCAGTACGATGAGTTGGACAAGCGTCTGCGCCTCTTCAGCCAGGATTACTAATCGCGGGGGTCGTACCTTCGGGCTACGCTAATCTTCGCACATTCTAAAACAATAAGGGGCCGCCCCGCTTGGGACTGCCCCTTCTTAAAAATAGTGAAGTATATGAATTTTGTCAGTGCGGCGGAAGCCGTCAAACTTATTAAGTCGGGCGACTCGGTCTTTATCCAGGGCTCTACCTCTATTCCCGAGGTGCTGGTGCAGGCTATGACCGACCGCGCGCCGGAGCTGCGCGATGTGAAGGTCTACTCGGCCTTTGCCATCGGCCGCTTCGATGCTCCCTATGCCAAGGCCGAGCTACGCGACTCTTTCGAGCCGTTGAGCTTCTTCGTGGCCAACAACCTGCGTAACGCGATCAAGGAGGGTGTGGCACAGACCATCCCTGCCTTCCTTGGCGAGATACCCTTCCTCTTCCGCTCGGGCCAGGTGCCCTTGGATGTGACACTGCTCAACGTGTCGGAGCCTGACGAGGAGGGCTACTGCTCGTATGGTGTCTCGGCCGACCTCGCCTTCTCGGCTGCCGAGTGCTCAAAGACCATCATCGCGCAGGTAAATAAGTATATGCCTCGCACGTTTGGTGATCCGGTGATCCACGTCTCGAAGATTGCTGCGCTGGTGCGTGGCGACGAGCCTCTGGTGGAGGTGCCCACGGTCATTCCGAACGATGTTGAGCGTGCCATAGGTAACTTTATCGCTGCCGAGATTCCCGATGGTGCTACGATGCAGATTGGCGTGGGCGGTGTGCCTAACGCTGTGCTCGATGCACTGAAGGATCACAAGCATCTGGGTCTGCACACCGAGGCTATGACCGATGGCGTGGTGCCTCTTATCGAGAAGGGTATCATCGACAACTCGTTGAAGAAGATCTACCCCGGTCAGTCGGTTGCCTGCCTCTGTCTGGGTAGCCAGCGTCTCTACGACTACCTCCACAACAACCGCGATGTTGTCATCCGCGATGTTGCCTGGACCAACGACCCGCAGAACATACGCCAGAACCCCCGTGTTATGGCCATCAACTCTGCTCTGGAGGTCGACCTCACGGGTCAGATATGTGCCGATAGTATCGGTGAGCGCATCTTCTCGGGTGTAGGTGGTCAGCACGACTTTATGTATGGTGGTGCACTCTCCGAGGGTGGTAAGTGCTTCATCGCCCTGCCCTCGATTACCAATAAGGGCATCTCGAAGATTGTGCCTACGCTGACCAAGGGTGCCGGTGTTGTCACCACCCGCTTCCAGGCGCAGTATATCGTTACCGAGCACGGTATCGTCTACCTGCGTAACAAGTCGCTGGCCGAGCGTGCCAAGCTGCTTATCTCGATTGCCGATCCGTCGGTGAGGGAGGATCTGGAGCGTGCTGCCGTGCAGCGTTTCGGTATCGGCTTCTTAAGAGCAAAGATCTAAAGGGCGGATACCTATATAAAAATATGAGCAGCTCCACTGGGGCTGCTCATATTTTTGTATAGGTATGTCGCCTATCGGTACTCGTAGTCTATCGAGCCGTTGGCGGGGCATACGGCGGTGTTCACCACCTCATACTTGCCACCATGCGCGCTGCTGGGTGCCGAGATGATGATCAACACCTTGAGGTTGTCACGGTTCCAGTTAGAGTCTACCGCGATCGAGATCTGCTTCGTGCCGATGCCATCTACGGCGATGGTGCCCATGTCCTCACCCGAGAGGTCGTTCTGGTCACCTGCGCTGATGCGACGCACGGCGTTGTTGTGGGTGTTATGCCACTCCTCCTTGGCATTGCTCTGACGGGCATAGATGTTGTCCTCGAGCAACCATGCGGTAATGTGGTAGTTCTGCTCAACCTTCGAGGTAACCTCGACGTCTACAACGACGTTGTTGCCCTCGAACTTCGACGAGGCCTTGATACCTGCGTCGGCAGCGGGCTTCCACAGCTTGTCGATCTCGGTCTTGAGCCAGCCCACACCGGTCTTGGTCACGGGGTTACCGCCCGTTACCACGTCGTGGTTGAAGTTGTAGGTGAGGTTGGGGTAGCCCGTAACACCGATCTTCTTGTAGTAGTAGAAGAGCGTGTAGGCATCATCCGATGAGGCGGGGTCGCTACTGTTGAATGAGTGCTCGATAGCCTCGTTGTAACGCTTATGGTAGTTGGTCTCCGACAGAGCCTTGAGCATGTTCATCATGAAGGGGCAGTTGGGGCAACCGGTACCTGTGTGGTCAACGAGCAGTATGCGGTGGTTGAAGTCGGTACCTGTAACTACCTCCACGGTGATGGGCTCCGACTCATAGAAGCCGTAGGTGGCGTAGAACTGGAACTCGCACACCTCCGAGGGTGCAGTGAAGGGGTTCTCCACCACGCTATTGTCGGCGAGGTTATAGATTGTAGCCTCCGAGGTTACATCCTCGCCGTTGAACTTAACCGTGAAGCCGAGCTGCTGATCAATGCGCACGGTAGGCTCCTCGGCCTCGATGGTGAGCAGATTGGTATCAGGCTCGGGGTTCTTCTGGTTCTCACCGCTGTCGCAAGCTACGGCAAAGGCCGCGATGGCGGCGATAAATGTAAAAAACTTTGTGATCTTCATAGTCCTTTTAATTAAAAAAGACGTGCTAAACATGAAGCCCGGTGATTGGGCTCCATGTCCGACACGTCAGTGTTATACCATTAGAGGTAGTCGTAACCAACCTTCTCGTTGATGGGGCATACGGCGGTGTTGACAACGTCATACTTGCCGCTGCTGTTCTTGGCAGTCACGATAACCAGAACCTTCAGGTTCTCGCGTACCCACTTTGTTGAGATGATGGGGATGTTGACAACCTTCTGTGCAGTAGCACCCTTTGCGATAACACCCAGGTCATCACCCGAGATGTCGGCATTGTTGCGTACGCCGGTGATGTTGCGGATACCGTTGTTGTGGGTGTTCTGCCAGGTCTCGTAAGCACTTGCCTGCTTGCCATATACGTTATCCTCGAGCAACCAGCAAGCTACGCGGTAGTCATCCTCCTTGGCAGCCTTAACCTCGAGGTTAACAAGTACCGAGTCAGAGGTCTCAACGGTAGCGATGCTGATACCGGCATTGGCACCCTCGGCCTGCCATACCTTGTCGATCTGGTTCTTGAATGTGCTGATCCAACCTGTTACATCTGCACCAAGACCATTAACGCCGGTGTAGAAGTTTACGTTGGTATCGGGGTAGCCCGAGCCACGCTTGATAGCGTTAGATACCTGCATAGCACCTGCCGAGTATGAGGGGTCAGATGAGTTGAAGGTGTGGGCCATAGCCTCGTGGAAGCGATCGCCATAATCGCCCTCGCCCAGCTGGTGAAGAGCATCCATAACGTAGGGGCACCAGCCACAATTTGTACCGGTGTGGTCAACGATAAGAATACGGTGCTTGAATGCGGTGTTTGCCTTGTCGGTATCCTCTGCAAGCTCGGGAACCTCGGCGGTAACCAGTACCTTGCATACGGGTGATACGGCAGCACCATTTACTGCGTAGAACGAGTACTCACCATCGATGGTGGGGGTGAAGGGGTTCTCTACCTTGTCGTAGGTCTTGCTGTTGAAGATCTCCGAGCTCTCGGTAACATCAACACCATTAGAGGTAACGGTGAAGGTGATAGGCTGGCCTACCTCGCCCGTAGCGGGTGTAGCGGTGAGAACGATATCACCGGTAGGCTTGGGGCCATCGGGCTCGTCGGGAGTCTTATCACAGCCTACGGCGAACATAGATGCGGCACAGAGCAGTGCCAGGAACTTTGTGATTTTCATAGTAGTGTTAGTTTTTTTTAAGTTTATCGTTTATACTATCTTCTCATTAACTCGGTTTAGAAAGATGCTGTAAGCGACAGGTTGATACCTGTGTAGGCGGGCTGGTAGCGGCATACACCACCCGAGCATACATAACCTGCGCGGTTACGACCGTAAGAGATCTGTGCGCGGTAGCGGCTGTAGGTGAAGCTGGCACCCACCTGGTAGTAGTGCAGCAGCTCGCTCTGGTCGGTGATATAGCTGAAGTTCTGATCGGTACTCTCGCAGTTCCACATGTCGCTGACATAGACGCTGAACATGGGGGCGATGTTGTACTCGACAAGCGCAGCCACCCAGTCACCCTCATAGTCGTTAGAGGTGAGCCACTGTGCCTCAACTCTCAACGAGTGCTTCTTATTGAACTTGTAGGTGAGGTCGACAACAAAGATGTCCGAGTTGCAGTACTCCGCCTCGGGACCATCAAAGTGGTTGAGGCTCTCATCCCAACGCTGGTGCGAGTAGAGGAATACGGTCTTCAGCTTCTTGCTCCACTGACGCTCCACGTCGAAGTTGATATCAAACCACGCATTGCGGCCCTTGATCTCATCGATGCCCATGGGGTCGAAGTGCTTGATAGAGTTGAAGGTCGAGAAGTTGAGGTGGAAGTTCCAATACTTGGTGCGTGCCTTGGGGTTACGCAGCGAGTAGTAGAGGTCTACCTGACCACCGATCTCATTGCCGGTGAATGCGCTACAACCGCGATAGGGGTTGAGGTTTGCCAACATGTAGGTGTACTGACGTGTCAGCAAGGGGATGTAGTTGAGCACGTTACCACCGCCGATGCTCGAGGGACGTATCTCGATGTTGGTCTGCATGTTGTCCATGCGACGGAAGGTGGCCGATGCCGAGAAACGCTTGTAGTTGTAACCCAGGTCGAGGTAGACAACATTACCCTTCTTGGCAGCGATATAGGGGTTGTAGATATCCTGGTTGAGCTTCTGGGCGTACTCACCACGCAGCGAGAAGCCTGCAACGTCGAGGTTTACACGGCCCGACACCATGTTGAGGTTGTCACCGGTGATACCGTCCAGGGGCAGTATCGAGGCATCCTTCTGGTGGCGACCAACGTAGCTACCCTCGATGTTGAGCATGCCGTTCTGCCAGCCGATGATATCCGAGAGCGAGACGCTCAGGTCGGCACCCCACACCCAGTTCTTCGAGCGCACGTCGTACAGACGGGGCATACCTGCCACGGCCTTCAGCGAGACGTAGTTGTTGAAGTTGTAGTAGGCGCGAGCACCGGCCAACGAGTTGTTGAAGGCCAGAGCACGATCCTCGTAGGTACGGAAGATAAGGCCGTTACCAAACTGCTCGTAGATATCGCCCAGGCGCACGCCATAGTTGCTATCCTCCCACTGTACATACTTGGTGAGGAAGCCGGTGAGCTTGCTGTCGCGCTGCTGGTAGGTGTTGATGTCGTAGCCATCCAGCGTGGGCAGGTAGCCGTCAATCTGGATACCGGCCGAGAAGCGACCCAGCGTATAGTCCAACTTGATGAAGTCGTGCGAGCCGAAGGGGAGCTCGGGACGCTGTGTAAGACCCAGCTCGTCGAGCTTCTTATCGGCCATATAGTAGATGTTGTTGCTCTCCAGCGAGCCCGAGAGCTGACCCTTGCCCACCTGAACCTGGGCATTGGCACTCTCCACATTGATGATGGTGGCGGCAACGACACCGATAAAGAGTAAAAATTTCTTCATTCCTTGAGGTTTTGTCGGTTTAACCAAGGGCCGCCGCTCAACGGCGGCCCCTATAATTAACTATTTACCAATTATCTTTTCGGATGTGGCGGCTCTTACTTGAGCTTTGAGATCTTCTCGAAGAGCTCCTGCTCGCTACCGGGGGTGTAGCCCGAGTGCGAGTAGACAATGTTACCCTTGCCGTCAACGATGAAGGTGTGGGGTGTGAGGCTCACATTCATGGCACGCTTGAACTCCTGGTTCTTGTCGTAGATGCAGGTGAAGTCATCCCAACCCTGACCCTTGGCCATGGCGCGGGCGCGGCTTACGGTACGAGCGTCGTCAACCGAAACGGCAACAACCTTCATGTCAACCTCCTCCAACCACTCGTAGAGTGAGTCGTTGATGGCGTTGAGCTCCATGATGCAGGGCTTGCAGGTGGTAGACCAGAATGAGATGATCATAGGGGTGCCATCCACCAAGTCATTGGTAGAGATCACCTTGCCGGCCTGGTTCTCGATCTTAACATCGGGCATGCTCTGGGCCGATGCGCCTGCTACTGCGAAGAGTGCAAGCAGAGTAAACAACATCTTTTTCATAGTTCAATAAGAAGTTTTAAGTTAATGTTTATCGTTTCTAACTCTTTTTTAATATGCTCGTTGTATGATATATAACGCAACTAAACACCCAATTATTTCGCCTATGCCAACCTTTTGTCGAAGATAGGTGTGGCTTGTGCGGCTATCCTTCAACGACCTTATTTATAATATTCTTGCGCAAGATAGTGATAAAATCGCAATTTTTTGCAAAAAAGATACGGAAAATGTGTGAAACGACAAAAAAACGGGGTGAAGCAACAGCCTCACCCTCGCACTATATCTGTTTGCGCATCCTTGCCACGGGGATGTCGAGCATCTCGCGATACTTGGCCACCGTGCGTCGCGCGATGCGGTAACCCTTGTCGTTGAGGATATCCATCAGGTTCTCGTCGGTGAGCGGATGGCGTTTATCCTCGCTGTCGATACAGTCTTGCAGTATCTTCTTAATCTCGTGCGACGACACCTCCTCGCCCGAGGATGTCTGCATGCCCTCCGAGAAGAGTGACTTGAGCAGGATGATGCCAAACGAGGTCTGTATATACTTGCTGTTGACCACGCGCGAGATGGTCGAGACGTCGAGGCCCGTGCGGTCGGCTATATCCTTGAGGATCATGGGGCGCAGCTTGCTCTTGTCGCCATCCTGGAAGTAGTCGCGCTGGAAGTCGAGGATGGTCTGCATGGTGCGCATAAGGGTGTCGTGACGCTGCTTGATGGCCGAGATAAACCACTTGGCCGAGTCTATCTTGCTCTTCACGAACTGCACCGTCTCGCGGTCCTGCTCCTTGACGGTGCCGTCGGGTGCCACCATGTCGCGCATCATGTCGCGGTAGCGGCGCGAGATACGCACCTCGGGGATGCCCGACGAGTTGAGCGTGAGGCGCATGCGGCCGTCGGTGTTGTCAAGCACAAAGTCGGGAACGATGTAGGGCGTGGTGTCTATGCCGCCCTCGGTGTAGAGGTTGCCGGGCTTGGGCGAGAGGCTGCGAATATGGTCGATAGCGTCGCGGAACTCCTCCTCGCTGATGCCCAGACGCTGAATGAGCTTCTCGTAGTGCTTCTTGGCAAAGGCCTCGAACTGTGTGTTGATGATCTTTGAGGCGAGCCTCTTGGCGGGGCTGTCGAGGCTCTGTCGGCGCAGCTGCAGCTGCAGACACTCCTGCAGAGAGCGGGCACCGATGCCGGCGGGCTCCAGCTCCTGAACGATGTGCAATATGCGCTCCACCTCCTCTTCATCGACATCCATGCCGCGGGTGAAGGCAAGGTCGTCGGAGAGCGACTGCAGGTCGCGGCGCAGGTAGCCGTCGTCGTCGATGCTGCCGACGATATATGCGGCGATGACCATCTCGCTCTCGGTGAGCGAGCGGAAGCGCAACTGCTCGATGAGCGACTCGCCGAGCGAGCTGCCATCCGAGATGTAGACGGGTCGCTGCTTGTCGTCCTTCGAGAAGTTGTTCACACGCGCCTTGTACGAGGGTGTGTCATCCTCCTTGCCGAGGTACTCCTCGACAGAGATCTTCTCGGGCAGTGCATCCTCCTCCTTGGGCGTGTCGTTGTCCTCCTCCAACACGATATTCTCCTCGATCTCACGCTTGATGCGCTCCTCGAGCTGCATCGTGGGCAGTTCCAGGAGCTTGATCATCTGTATCTGTTGCGGCGAGATCTTGGTCTGCAACGCAATGGTCTGTTGGAGTCTGTTTGCCATCTCTACACTTATAACTTGCTAAAACAAATAAACGGTCGGCCCGTGGCCGGCCGTTTATTAGGCAATCGTGGGTTTAGAACTCCGCATTCTTCGGGGTGCGGGGGAAGGGGATCACATCGCGGATGTTGCCCATGCCCGTAACGAAGAGGAGCAGACGCTCGAAGCCCAGGCCGAAGCCGGAGTGAGGTGCCGAGCCCCAACGACGTGTGTCGAGGTACCACCACAGCTCCTTACGGCTCATACCTAACTCGTCAACTCTTGCACAAAGCTTGCCAAAGTCGGCTTCACGCTCCGAGCCACCGATAATTTCTCCAATCTGGGGGAACAAAACGTCCATAGCACGCACGGTCTTGCCGTCGTCGTTCTGCTTCATATAGAATGCCTTAATCTCCTTGGGGTAGTTGATAAGGATTACAGGGCGCTTGAAGTGCTCCTCAACGAGGTAGCGCTCGTGCTCCGACTGAAGGTCGCAACCCCAGTCGCAGGGGAACTCGAACTTCTTGCCCGAGGCCTTCAATATCTCGATACCCTCGGTGTAGTCCAGACGCACGAAGTCGTTCTCCAGTACAAACTGAAGACGCTCCAGCAGACCCTTATCCCACATCTTGTTCATAAACTCGAGATCCTCGCGGCAGTTCTCCAAGGCGTAGCGGATGAGGTACTTGAGGAAGTCCTCGGCAAGATCCATGTCGTCCTGAAGCTCGTAGAATGCCATCTCGGGCTCGATCATCCAGAACTCGGCCAGGTGGCGGGGGGTGTTAGAGTTCTCGGCGCGGAAGGTGGGGCCGAAGGTGTAGATCTGACCCAGAGCCAGCGCACCCAGCTCACCCTCGAGCTGTCCCGAAACGGTGAGGCTGCAGGGCTTGCCAAAGAAGTCCTGGGTGTAGTCTACCGTGCCATCCTCGTTGCGGGGCGGATTCGCTATATCAAGTGTTGTTACATTAAACATTGCGCCAGCGCCCTCACAATCCGAGGCGGTGATCAGCGGCGTATGCAGATAGTAGAAACCCTTGTCGTTGAAGGACTTGTGGATGGCGAATGCCATGGCGTGGCGGATGCGCAGCACAGCACCAAAGGTGTTGGTGCGGGGGCGCAGGTAGGCGATGTCGCGCAGGAACTCCAACGAGTGACCCTTCTTCTGCAAGGGGTAGGTCTCGGGGTCGGCCGTGCCGTAGATCTCGATGCTCTCGGCCTGCACCTCAACGCCCTGACCCTGAACCAGTGATGCCGCCAGCTTACCGTCAACGCGCAAGCAGGCACCCGTAGTCACAGCCTTAAGCTCGCCCTCGGCAATCTTGCCAAGGTCGACAACGACCTGAATGTTGGCTACGCACGAGCCGTCGTTCAGCGCGATGAAGGCCACATTCTTGTTGCCTCGCTTGGTGCGTACCCAACCCTTTACGGTGATCTCTCGGCCGTCGCCCTCCATCTTGAGGATTTCGGCAATGCGAATAAGTTTCATAGTCCTATATATTTTATTTCGTTTTGTGCGTTTGTTATAGTGTCGCGCCATTTGCGCATATAATCGTGCAAAATTACTAAATTTTTTGTAAACGGTTGCACACTTATCACTTTTTTGTACCTTTGTGAGTAGTTAATCGTCGTTAAAGAGTATGAATAGAGTCAAACATATAGCACTTTTTGTGGTTGCATTGCTGGCAATGTCGACCGAGCTTGTGGCGCAGTCGCGCATCGCCCGCACCGAGTTCCTATGCTATGACAAGAGAGAGGATGCCAAGCGCGATGTGCGCGCCAACATCGACAAATATATCGACCTGAAGCCTACGTTGCAGTTCTCCACAACGGAGGGTGTGGTGCGTGCCGCCTATGAGCAGCGCATCGAGGTGCCCGCCTCGTGGAACGACTACAACGCCTACCTCCACGCCGAGAATGTGGGTGGCGACTACACCATCTTTATCAACGGCAAGCAGATATGTGAGCCGGTGGATCGCTTCACGCCCACCGACCACTTCATATCGCCATACCTCGAGCAGGGCGAGAATGTGGTGGCCATAGTGGTTGTCGAGGAGGGGTACATGGCTCTCATAAATGGTGACATGGAGCAGAGCTCGCGCCCGCAGTTCGAGAACTGCTACATCTTTGCACAACGTCGCCTCGGCATCTACGACTTCAACGTGCGCCTCGTGCCCGACTCGCTCGACCGCTTTGCACAGCTGCGCCTCGATGTGCTTGTCGACAACTCGTTCTCAACCGACGAGACCATCGAGATAGGCTACGACATCTACGCTCCCGATGGCAAGTTGATGGAGTATAGCGTCAACGACATCACCCTGCCGGGCCATTCGCGCGACACGTTGAGCTTCACCCCCTGGATATACCACTCGAACCCCAACCGCTGGTCGGAGACAAACCCCAAGCTGTACGACCTCACGCTATATGTCAAGCGCAGTGGCATCCTCTGGGAGTATATACCCCTCAAGGTCGGCTTTGCCGAGTACTCCTTTAACGACAATGGTGAGATACTGCTCTTTGATAAGCCGTTGAAACTCCGCAAATCGCGCTACAACGCTGCGGCAGATCGTGCCACGACCGAGAAGCAGATGCGCACTCTCAAGGCGCAGGGCATAAACTGCCTTCTGCCCGACTATCCGCAGCCTCGCTGGTACTACTCGTTGGCCGATAAGCTGGGCCTCTACATCATAGATCGTGCGGCTATCGCCTCGGTGGAGAACCACGAGGATCGCTCGGTGGAGGGCACCCCCGCCAACCGCCCCTATCTGCTCGATGAGTACCTCGACCGTGTGGAGACGATGTACCGCAGAGCCCAGAACCACGTCTCGATCATCGGCTTCTCGCTGGGTGGCGACACGGCCGGCAACGGCTACAACATGTACAAGGCCTACGAGCTGTTGAAGTCCATGGGCGATAGCCGACCCATAATATACGAGGGTGCCGAGGGCGAGTGGAATAGCGACCTGTAAAGACGTAGAGCCATGAACTGTGAACTTATCGTCGTGGGCAAGACCGATATGAGGGAGGTGGAGTCGCTGGTGGATATGTACACCAAGCGTATAAACCACTATATACGTTTTGCCATCACCACCATCGCCGATGTGCGTAACACGCGCAAGCTGTCGGCCGCGGAGCAGAAGCGTTTGGAGGGTGAGGCCATCCTGCGCCAGATTACCGAGTCGGACCATGTTGCTCTGCTCGACGAGCATGGCGCGGAGCTGCGCTCCATAGAGTTTGCCGACCTGATGCAGAGGCGAATGTCGTCGGGTGTCAAACGACTCGTATTCGTCATTGGTGGCCCCTATGGCTTCTCCGAGGCGGTATATCAGCGAGCCAACAGCAAGCTCTCGCTATCGAAGATGACCTTCTCGCACCAGATCGTCAGAGCCCTGTTCACCGAGCAGCTCTACCGCGCGTTTACCATTCTGCGTAACGAGCCCTACCACCACGAGTAATGTGGCTATGGGGCCATGCAATTTCGTATGCGCTGCGCTCGTTTTAGATCTTCCGTCGCAAAAAAAATCTCACATCTTTGTAGTAAATCGGCCACAATGTGTGTCTAATATAGTAGGAGGTCGCAGATGACCCCCCCATAACAACCCTATGTATGATGAGTGACAAGGAGCAACGATTTACAAACATCGTCCATGAACACCGCTCGGAGATATACTCCGTATGCTTTATGTTCGCCAAGAGTGCCGAGGAGGCCGACGACCTCTTCCAGGAGGTGCTCATACGCCTATGGCAGGGCTTCGACAGCTTCGAGGGGCGCAGCAAGCTCTCTTCGTGGGTATGGAGTGTCAGCCTCAACACCTGCATAACACAGGATCGCAAACGTCGCAAGCACAGCGACATCCGCGTGGATATCAGTCGTGACCTCTACACCGCCCCCGATGCCGACAGCCGTCAGATGCGCATGCTGCGCGAGCGTATCCAGGCCCTGCAACCCTTCGACCGTGCCATAGTGTTGCTGTGGCTGGAGAATATGAGCTACGACGAGATAGCTGCCATAGTCGGCATATCGGTGAAGAGCGTGTCGGTACGTCTCTATCGTATCAAGGAGCAGCTTAAAAAGATGTAATAACCGTAAACCCCAAAGCTATGAACAACAACGACACAATAGAGCTTGAGCAGATGCGCGAGCAGATGGCCAAGTTGCGCGAAATGCTCTCGAAGGAGAACTTGGTAAATGAGCGTATGATGCGCCGTGCGATGAGCAACAAGATGGATAGCCTGAATAGGCGCAACATAGCCTTTATAGTGGTCGCCGTGCTCTTCATACCCTATATGATATTTGTGGTGCCCATGTTGGGTCTGCACCCCATCATCGGATATGTCGGAGCCGCCTTTCTGGCCATTGCGGCACTCTACGATACTATAACCTTGAGTCAGATGCGTGGCGACATCTACACCTATGGCACGCTGCTGCAGATTGCCGAGGCCACGGTGCGCTACCGGCGACGCAACATCAACTGGCTATTCTTCTCGATACCATTCCTCATCATCTGGGTGGGAGCTATAGCCTACTCGTTTATCGACAACGAGGCGATGCTTCTGGGCGTCGGCATAGGTCTTGTGGTGGGTGGAGCCATTGGCGTACATCACTTTATGACCATGCTGCGTACCACGCGCGAGATTATCAACCAGATAAACGACCTCACCCGATAGAGGGCCTGCGAGTGAACGTAAGAGAGGGATGGTTGCTTTGAAGCGGCCATCCCACTCTGCCCATAAGGGCAACCCTATATACAAGATAGTATGGTCTATCTGACCAGACGTTGGTAGTGGCATACAAGCAGGTTGCCATCGTCGTCGTAGAGGTGCATGCCGTTGCCCTCGCAGTACTGCCACATCTTGCAGTCGGCACACCTTCCCTTCTTGGCCCAGTCGCGGTTGCGGAACTTCTCGAAGCGGTTCTGCCACACATCCCAGAAGTTGTCGTGGTAGATGTTGCCCTGCGTGAAGTTACCCCTCACGCTGGTGCAGCCCGAGATGTCGCCATTGACACGGATCGAGGCCACGGCGATGCCGGCATAGCACTCAAAGGGGTTCTCCCTAACCTTGAACTCGTAGCCGCCGAGGAAGCCCTCGCAGCCATACGACACCATAATGTCGCCCTCCTTGCGGGTCTTGGCCATCCACTGCATCAGGTAGGTGAACTCCTCGTCGTTGAGCTGCAGCGAGGGGTCTTGTGCTGCGCGACCCACGGGGAAGATGGTGAAGATACGCCAGTTGCGCACGCCGAGCGAGATGAGAAACTCCTTGAAGCGGTCTATCTGTTGCAGCAGGGCAGGGGTCATGCATGTCACCACATCCGAGGCGAGCTCCCTATCTGCCGAGATCATCTTCACGGCCTCCACAGCGCGCTTGAACGACTCCTTGTTTTGGCGTATGTGGTAGTGGTGCTCCTCGAAGCCGTCGAGCGAGACGGTGATGGAGTGCAGCCCCGAGCGTATCAGCGAGTCGAGCCTCTGGCGTGTCAGGGCCATGCCGTTGGTCACCATGCCCCAGGGGTAGCCTCGGCGGTATAGCTTGAGGCCTATCTCCTCGAGATCTTTGCGCACCAGCACCTCGCCACCCGAGAGTATGACGAGCACCTTGTTGGGGTTGACGTTGGGCGTTATCTCGTTGTCCAGCACGCGGAAGAACTCCTCCGAGGGCATATCCGTCAGGGTGGTGTCTACACGGCAGTCGCTGCCACAGTGGCGGCACTGGAGGTTGCAACGCAGCGTACACTCCCAGAAGAGGGTGTTCAGCGTGTGCTCCTTCTGATGTATCTTGTGCAGCTTTTTGAATAGTTTGAGTGCCAGCCATTGGCGCACTCCGAGTCTCTTTCCCATTACAGCGAGGTATTATCTGTGGTTGGTTCTGCTTGTTCATCCTCTGTCGTCGTCTCCTCCTCGAGGGGGTCAACTACACGCTCCGAGGGGCGGAACATCGTCATGGGCGGTCCATATTCGGGCATGGGTTCGGGTGTGTCGGGCTCGCAGCTCGATAGGGTGATGCCGAGCGCGGCGAGGCAAAGTTGTAAAATGCGTCTTTTCATTGCGGTATCTGTTATGCGGTTACTTTATATATATTATGCCATTAGAAGCGAGCCTTGAGGCCTACGGAGAGTAGTCCCGTGGTGCTTCCGACGCCTGTCTCGAGGAAGAAGCGAAGCTTCTCGCCACCCGCCTCGACACATACGGCCGAGAGCTGATAGGCGGGCCACAGCCCACTCACTCGGGTGCCGTCGGTGATGCCGTGGCGGAGGGTGACACCCAGGCCGAGGTGCGAGTACATGGCCACCTTCTCGTAGTTGAACCAGTAGAGCTTGACGGCGGGTATGAGCGATATGTGGTTCATGCCCTCCTTGGCCAAGACAGCATCCAAGCTCTCGCGCATGGCGTATTCGTAGCTGAATATGGCTCCTACATCCACGATATGCGACAGACGGTGCGAGTAGCCGAGGTTAAGGCATATAGGCGCGTAGTACATAGGCATGGCCTGCCCCAAGGAGAGCAACGTAATGAAGGTGTTGACCATCAGCGGTGCCGAGAGGACACCCACCGAGAACGATATCTCGTTAGGGTAGGCCACAGGTACTCTCGGTCTGTATTTGGATGTGGTGACCACCTCATAGGAGATCTGCTGCCCATCGTCTATTTGAACGGTGCTGGTCGCGTTGTCCTGCGCAGAGAGCTCGCCCAGTGACGTTATGACGGCGAGCAGTATCGCCAATATTTTCAACCTTCGCATAATCATTGCCTTAAGTTTGGTTCGTTAATCTTCTATACGCCTCCCTCCAATATAGGGTCTGCCATGTCGAAGCGGCCATATACCTGCTCCGAGGCGGCGCGGCAACCACCACGGCACCTCTCCCATAGTTGGCATGCGGAGCACTGCACAGGGCGGCTGTCGAAGTATCCGTCGTTGGTCGAGCGTTCGATGATCTTGGCCAGTGGCTCTTGGTGTATGTTGCCCAAGACGCGGGGCGAGTGGTTGCAGAACCTCACATCGCCACGGTAGTTGATCGTCAGCGGTCGACTCTTCAGGTCGGTGGTGCAGTGCGAGAAGGTGATGTTGTGGTAGTCGCGGGGGTCGAGCAGACACATAGGCGTGCAGACACCGTTGTGGATGTTGAGGCCCAGCTCGCCGGCAACCTTGTCAACGCGGTGGAAGGCCTCGCGAAGCTCGGCAGGACTCATCACCAGCCTCTCGGCATTGCGTATGCCCAGACCTCCGATATTGAAGCGGTTGACCATCGCTCGTCGTGCGCCTAACTCGGCATAGAGTCGCAATGTGGGCTCGATGCGGTCGATGTTCATCCGACTTAAGATGAGTACCGGCGTGAGCCACCCCTCGCGCGTTGCAGCCACCTTGCGGGCGGCGGTGAGGGCACGCTGCCATGAGCCGTCGAGGGCGGTGATGCTGTCGTGACGCTCGGCAGTGTCGGCAAGTAGCGGTATCTGTATTGTGCCGACACCCAGGTCGTTGAAGATCCCGATATGGTGGTCGTTGAGCAGTGTGCCGTTGGTCAGCAGGTTGACTGTTGACCCCGCAAAGCGTGCCTTGAGGACTATGTCGTGGATGTGTGGCATGAGCATCGGCTCGCCACCCGAGAGCGAGATGACCCCTATGCGCGCCTGGCCGAGCAGCCTCTTCAGCGTACGTCGCGCTGCGCGGTAGTCGGGGGCAGCGACATGGCAGCCCTCCGAGGCCTTGAAGTGGTTGTAGCAGAACTTACACGCCTGGTTGCAGGCATCGGTAAGCTCAAAGACCATCAGGCCAATGTCTATCAGTTCTCTGCGAAACAGCCCCATAATCTACCCTCTGTTAACATTTCGTATAGACTCCATATTGGTGAGCACCAAGGTAGGTTAGTGCCTCCTCGGTGCGGTGGTGTTGATAAGGCTACTCGTCCGTGCGCTTAAGGACTATGTCGCCGAGGTTGTTGTAGCCCTTCTCGAGCACAAAGATAGCCTTCTCGAACTCCCCGAGGTTCTCCGCTCCGTCCGTGTCGATGAGCACCATCTCGTTAGAGCTGTATGCACCACTGATATAAAACTCTCCATCGGCGTTGGTGCGGGTGTGCTGCTCGCCCAGCTCGACCCTGATGTCGGTGATGGGCTTGCCCTTGTCGTTAAGCACACGTCCACCCGCCTCGACTTCGTGTCTGGGTATATACTCCGAGTAGGGTGTGCCGTAGCAGGCTACGCATGTGAGCGAGATGCCCATCAGTGCGAAGAGTTTTGTTAAGAAACGTCCCATGGTTATACTCTGTTTTTGTTATTTGCGGTTTAAGACTATGTCGCCCAACTTGATGAAGTCACTGCCCGAGAATCCATACTCGTCAGGTGCTACGGGGTTGAGTTTGAGGGTGCAGGTGTGGCTCTCATACTCGCCACCGTTGTGCTCACCGTCGACATCCTCGAATACTATGTTGATCTGCCTCGTAGGCTTTATGCTTGTGGAGCCTCCCATCTCGCCCTTGTAGTCGGTGTAGCCCTCGCGGCCTGGGAAGTCGTAGCCCTCGGGGTGTATCCAGATACCCTGGATGGGGTTGCCCTCGGTGTCGACCACGCGGGTAGTAATCCATAGAACGTAGTACTCTGAAGGACGCTCCTCGCATCCGCCCAGAAGGAGCAGGGCTGCTAACAGTGCTAATTGATATACTCTTCTCATAGTGGTTGCTATTTAATAATCTGTATGCCGAGGATGTCGCGACCCTCGGGCGTGTTATCCTCGAGGTCTTTGTAGTCGAGGAAGTACTCTATTATGACCTTCGCCGCTCCGGTGTATGTGCCTACGTTGAGTGCGAACTCCTCGGAGAACTCGGCCTCGAGCGAGGGCGTTATCTCCTCGTATTGCAGGGGCTCATCATCGGGCGTGAGTACCATGGCGATGATGGTTGAGGGTGCACCCATGGTGCCCGCGATGGTGATCTTCTGGCCATTGCGCAGCTCGGTGGCGTTGTCGACCTGGAGCACAAGTTGGTTGAAGTCGGGTATGTAGGGGTCGTAACAGCTTGTTGTGCAGCTGGTGAGTGTGGTGAGGCCTACGGCGGTGATGAGGGCACCTCCCAGGCGGAACTTTGCACGCACCGCCTTGGCACTGCGACCTCGGCTCAACAGCACCCATAGCGACACCCCCGCGAAGGCGATGCCCAGTGCAGCTATAAGTAGACTCCTCTTCATCCTCTGTCGGTTTGGTTATTGGTTGTCGTTGTCGTCGATGTTATCGTCCTCCTCAGCGAGTGTCATTGTGACATCCCCCAGGTCGGCACGATACGAGCCCTCGTTCCAGTTGCCATCGCCCTCCTTGACCTGCTCGACCTTGTCCGAGATGTTCATATCGAGGGTCGCGAACTCGCCTCCGTTAAGCTCGCCGTCGGGGTCTATGAAGCGCACGTTATACTGCACGCCCGGCCACATAATACCTCCCGCGTTGATCTCGCCGCGGTAGTCCGATATGCCTGTGCGGTGGTCAAAGGGCTGGCCATGCTTGTCATCCTGACCATGTAAGGCGCGTACCTCGATACCCTCGATGGGCATGCCCTGCTCATCAACCACGCGCGCCTTAAGCTCAAAGGTGATGTTGGGTGTGCCGTACTCGCAGCGCATGCATGCCGCCTGAAAGCTGCAACCCAGCAGGGTCAACAATATGTTTAGTAGTCGTTTCATGTTGTGTTTACTCCTCTATGGTTATTGCAATGACGCTGTGTCCATCCTCCGCATCAGTTGCAGTTGTGTTGTAGTAGATGTGGATGGCGGCTTGGCCGGTGTAGTCGCCCACGTTGAGTACAAACTCCAGATGAAGATCGTTACATTGACCAAAGCTCTGCTCCTCGCTTTGCAGGGTTGCGCCTTCGGGCGAGGTGACCACGAGGCGTACATCGCCATCGTATCGGCAGTCGCCATAGATGGTGACAATGTCGCCATTGCGCAGGGTCGTACTCGCGATGTCGATACCTATATTGTTTACAATGGGTGGCGCGGGGTCGTAGCACGTTATCATATCTCCGCCGTCGGGGTTGCAACTCGCCAGCGAGGTGAGGCTCACCAGCGTGAGTATGGCACCGCCCAGACGGAACTTTGCGCGCACCGCCTTTGCATTGCGACCACGGCTTAAGGCCACCCATGCCGAGACGCATAGGAAGGCTATGCCAAGGCCGATAAGTAGAATTGTTCGTTTCATGGTAGATGAGTTTAGTGATTTTAGCTACCACAAAGGTACGACGTAGTCGGGCTAACGACCAAATTTTTTGGCAAATATTTTTTCCGAAAGCGTTTTGCAACGCGCTGATTTACAGAGAGTTGAAAAACGGATTTTGACTAAAAATTCAACTCTCTGATTTTCAGCGAGTTACAAGGGTGGTTTGGAGGCGATGTTGAAAACAGCAGTAACGCTCGGAAAATCAATGAGTTGTGCGCGGCGTGGGCCAAAAATTCGATAAGCAGGGAGTAATTCCGAGAAAAAGCGTTAACTTTGTGTAGGAAAAACCAAAACCAGCAAAATCACTCGAACCTATGTTCAATCTCTCGCGTTATGAGCGTCGCAAAGCTCACCCTGTTCGCATAGCTGACGTAGTTGTCGGAGGCGACAACCCCATCGCTGTGCAGTCGATGACCAACACCTCAACGGCCGATGTCGCAGGCTCCGTGGAGCAGACCTGTCGCATAGCCGATGCCGGAGCTCCCATAGTCCGCCTCACGGCCCAGGGTCGCAAGGAGGGTGAGGCCCTCGCCCCCATAGTTGGGGAGTTGCGCCGCAGGGGGTATGCCACGGCCATCGTTGCCGACATACACTTCACCCCCGAGATAGCTATGATAGCTGCCGAGGCGGTGGATAAGGTGCGCATCAACCCGGGTAACTTCCGAACATCGAATGGCGAGCTGGAGCGACTCGTTGAGATATGTCGTCGTCGTGGCGTTGCGCTGCGCATAGGTGTCAACCACGGCTCGCTGGCCAAGCGCATCTTCGATGAGTGGGGCGACACCCCCGAGGGCATGGTGGCCTCGGCAATGGAGTTCCTCAAGATGTGCCGTGCGATGCAGTTTGAGGATGTGGTGGTGTCGATGAAGTCGAGCAACACGCGCGTGATGGTACACGCCTACCGCCTCTTGGTTGAGGCCATGGAGCGTGAGGGCATGACCTACCCCCTGCATCTGGGTGTCACCGAGGCGGGTGACGGTATCGAGGGTCGCATCAAGAGTGCTGTGGGCATTGGAGCCCTCCTGGCCGACGGTCTGGGTGACACGCTGCGCGTATCGCTCACGGAGGCTCCCGAGAATGAGGTGCCCGTGGGTGCTATGCTGGTGGACTACTTCCGCAGCCGTGAGGGGGAGTTCACGGTGGCTCACCCCGAGCGTTACTCGCCTACGAAGTATCAGCCACGCACCAAGGCTCGTCCTGTGATACACAGCGAGTTGACAGCGGACTATGATGTTGTCGAGGCGGTGAGTGGCAACCCTACGGCGGAGTGGCGCGCCGCAATACTCGACCGCGAGGATGGTCGCCCGGTGGTGATACGTCGTCGCTACGATATGGCCGATGTGGAGCGTGTGGCGATATACGCTGCGGCAGATATGGGCCAGCTGCTTATCGACGGTCTGGCCGATGGCGTGTGGGTCGATGCTCCGGCGTTGAGCGAGGAGCAGCTCTCCGACATCGAGTTGATGATATTGCAGGCCTCGCGTGTAAGGTTCTCGCGCACGGAGTATATCGCCTGCCCGAGCTGTGGCCGTACACTCTACGATATACAATCTACGCTGGCCGCCATCAAGGCCCGCACCTCGCACCTCAAGGATCTCAAGATCGGTGTTATGGGCTGCATCGTCAACGGCCCGGGCGAGATGGCAGATGCCGACTACGGTTATGTTGGCTCTTCGCCCGAGCATATCACGCTCTATCGCGGTCGTGATATTGTCGAGCGCAACATCCACCAGTCGGAGGCTCTCGACCACCTCATCGACATCATCAAGGCTGACGGCCGCTGGCACGACCCCGAGTAGCATGGCGATGAAGTCGTATAAGGCGCGTGGTATCGTTCTCGGCACGTTGAAGTATGGCGAGAAGGGGCTTGTTGTGCACATGCTCACCGATACACACGGCCGCCAGAGCTACATGATACAGGGCATACGCCCCACGGCCAAGGGGTCGCGCATGGCCCTGCTCCAGCCGATGTTTGCTGTTGAGTTCGAGGGTCTTACATCGTCGAAACTCACGATGCACCGCCTGAAGGACTTGGCCCCCGGCATAGTGCTTCGCACGCTGCCCTTCGATGTGCGCAAGTCGACCATCGCCCTCTTTATGGCCGAGGTGCTCTACCGTCTGGTAAGGGAGAATGAGCCGCTGGGCGAGCTCTTCGACTTTGTGTGGGGCTCGATCGAGGCCTTGGACCATATCGACGAGGGCATAGCCAACTTCCACCTATGGTTCTTGGCCAACTTAAGCCGTCCGCTGGGCTTCTCGCCCGACAATGAGTATACGGATGGTGCGTGGCTCGATATTCGCGATGGACACTTCACGCCACACGCCCTCCTGCCAAGCTGCGCCCTTGCACCCGAGAATGCCAGAATACTGCACGATATGTTGGAGTGCGATGTGCGCTATCTCGGAGAGGTGGGCCTCAACCGCACCGAGCGTGTAGCCTTCCTCGAGGCGATGCTCAAGTACTACGCCTACCACCTCGAGGGCATCAAGGCTGTCGAGTCCATACGGGTACTAAAAGAGGTGTTTTAGCCGCGACTAAAACACCTCTTTTGCTATCTCTATGCTCTTCGTTAAAAGGTCATGCCGATGCCGACAAATACCATCTGGTTGAACTCCTTGCGGTTGACATCCTTCGCATCGAACGAGTAGTCACCCTTGAGCTCGGGACGGGGATTGAGCAGCAGAGCCTCATAGCCTACCATGATATCCCACTTACGTCTGCTGTCGGGGCTTTGAAGACGATAGCCCACACCTCCGGCTGCCGTGGTGCCAAAGCGTAAGCCCTTGTCGAAGAGGATGTTGGTACCCATGTTCACAAAGTTGAACAGGCAGTTTTTGCGCTTGCCATAGAAGTAGTGTGCCGTGAGGTGGAGGGGTACAACCGTGTGGTTGTACTGTATCTGTGCGCCCGCCTCGATGCCCACCTTCCAGTTGTTGTTGATCAGGTAGCCGGCATTGAGCATGATGTTGCCGCCAAGCTCGGTCTGCTTGTGGAAGGCGCGCATGGGCTTTTGGCCATTCACGCGCATGTAGTCCAGTTCGTAGAAGACAAGGCCGAAGCGTGCCGAAGCACCAAACTCCCAACCCTCATAGTGGCGTGTCTTCTTTGCTATCTCCTCCTCGCTCTCGCGTCGCTTGGCCTCGGCCATAGGTATGCAGAGTATGGCCAGCAGGAGCATCAGTATCACTCTTCTCATAGTATCTGTCAATGTTTTGCCTTGCAGAACAACGTGCAGGGCGTGTTTTTATTGTCTACTTAATGCCTCGGAGGTGTTTCTCCCACTCCCAGGCCGACTTCAGCGTGTCGTTCAGCTCGCGCTCGGCTCGCCAGCCCAGCTCCTCGTTAGCGAGCTTGGTGTCGGCCCATACGGCGGGCACGTCACCATCGCGACGAGGTGCTACCTTATAGTTGAGCTTCAGCTCATTGGCAGCCTCGAAGCCGTTGACCAACTCGAATACCGAGACGGGGCGACCGGTGCCGACGTTGAAGACCTCGTAGCGCGCCTTGTTCTTACCCTCAAGCATACGGCCGATGGCCACAACGTGTGCCTTGGCCAGGTCGACGATGTCGATGAAGTCGCGCAGGCACGAGCCGTCGGGCGTAGAGTAGTCGTCGCCGAAGATGCTCAAGCACTCGCGCACACCGGCTGCGGTCTGCGTGATGTAGGGCACGAGGTTGTTGGGTACGCCGCGGGGCAGCTCACCGATAAGTGCCGAGGGGTGGGCACCGATGGGGTTGAAGTAGCGCAGGGCTATGCCGTTGAGCTTGTCGCACGAGAGGGTCATGTCGCGCAGGATATCCTCGGCCATCTGCTTCGTATTGCCGTAGGGCGAGGTGGCGGGCTTGCGGGGTGTGAGCTCCGTGACGGGTAGCACATCGGCATCGCCATATACCGTAGCCGACGATGAGAATACGATGTTGCGACGCTCGTACTGCTTCATCAGGTCGAGGATGTTGAGCAGCGATACCATGTTGTTGCGGT
>CALGRZ010000112.1 GCA_937880705.1 uncultured Alistipes sp. | reverse complement strand
CGCACGTACCAAGGACCTCGTGAACTGGGAGCGTCTTCCTGACCTCGAGTCAAAGTCACAGCAGCGCAACGTGGTTCTCCATCCGGAGTTCGTTGACGGCAAATATGCCCTTTACACTCGTCCGCAGGACGGATTCATCGACGCCGGAAGCGGCGGAGGAATCGGCTGGGCGCTTGTAGACAGCATGGAGAAGGCAGTCGTAACCGAGGAGAAGATCATCAACCAGAGATTCTACCACACAATCAAGGAAGTGAAGAACGGAGAAGGCCCGCATCCTATCAAGACTGACAAGGGCTGGCTGCACCTTGCACACGGCGTACGCGGATGCGCATCAGGCCTCCGCTATGTGCTCTACATGTATATGACCTCGCTGGAGGATCCCACTCGCGTAATTGCCGCACCCGCAGGCTTCTTCATGGCCCCCGAGGGCGATGAGTACATCGGTGATGTGGGCAATGTGCTCTTCTCGAATGGCTGGGTGAAGGATGAGGATGGCCGCGTGCTGATCTACTACGCCTCGGCAGACAAGCGCATGCACGTCGCCGAGTCGACCGTAGACCGTCTGGTGGACTACTGCATGAACACCCCGCAGGATGGTCTGTGCACGGGTGAGTCGGTAAAGAGCATCTGCGCGCTTATAGATAAGAATAATAGCTTAAAATAGAGCACTATGGCAAAGTTAAGCGAGAAAATAGGCTACGGCTTCGGTGACTTCTCGTCGTCGATGTTCTGGAAGATATTCATGTACTACATCATGTTCTTCTACACGCAGGTCTTCGGCCTGACGTTGGAGGACGCCACGTTGCTCATACTCATCACCAAGCTCTGGGATGCCATCAGCGACCCCATGATGGGTGTCATCGCCGATCGCACCTCGACACGCTGGGGTAAGTATCGACCCTATCTTCTGTGGATCGCCGTGCCCTTTGCCATCTGCGGTGTGCTGACCTTCACCACACCCACCTTCGGCTATGCCGGCAAGCTCATCTGGGCCTACTGCACCTACGTCATGATGATGACCGTCTACACGGCTATCAATGTGCCCTATGGCGCAATGTTGGGCGTGATGTCGGCCGACTCGAAGGAGCGCAACGTATTCTCATCCTACCGTATGTTCTTTGCCTACGCCGGTAGCTTCGTGTCGCTGATGATCTTCGGCCCGCTGTGCAACCTCTTCAGCCGCGGCAGCCAACTCACCAGCGATGGTAACATACAGCTCTCGGCCAACCCCGCAGCATGGCAGACGACGATGATTGTCATCGGTACGATATGTGCCCTCTTCTTCCTGCTCTCGTTCCTGCTCACGCGCGAGCGTGTCAAGCCCGAGACAAGCAAGTCAGAGAGCTCGTCTATCGGCCGTGACCTCAAGCAGCTGGTGCGCAATGCCCCATGGTGGATACTTCTCGGCGTATCGCTCGCCGTGGTGATGTTTAACTCTATCCGTGGTGGCGTAGCCGCATACTACTTTGCCGACTACATAGGTGATGACAGCCTTATGGGCTCGCTCTTCGGCCTCAACATCTTCCTCACCTGCACCATCTTCCTCACCGTGGGCGAGGTTGCCAACATGGTGGGTGTAGCCCTCGCGGTGCCCTTCGCCAAGAGGGTCGGCAAGAAGTGGGCATACATCTGGTCGATACTCGTCGTGGCACTCTTCACCGCACTCTTCTACCTGCTGCCCTCGACAGGTGCCATGAGCTACTGGCTCATACTGCTCCTGCAGGTGGTGATCTCCGTAGCGGCCGGTGTCACCCTGCCCCTGGTATGGTCTATGTTTGCCGACGTGGCCGACTACTCGGAGTACAAGAACGGCAACAGCTCGGTAGGCCTCATCTTCTCGTCATCGTCGATGGCGCAGAAGTTCGGTGCCGCCTTTGGCTCGCTGGTCATCGGCTGGTTGCTGATGTCGTTCAGCTATGTAGTACCCGAAGATGCCAAGCGTTTCGTAGCCAATGATATCGAGGGTATGCGTACCGAGTTCGCAATAAGCGATGCTCCGGAGTGCCTCTACACCGTCGAGCACGACAGCGGTGCACAGATCAACATCAACTTCGTACGCGAGGCCGACGGCACCATCCGAGAGAGCATCACCACAACACAGAGCGACAAGGCTATCGACGGCCTTAAGTCGCTCATCAGCTGGATACCTGCGCTCACCGCTCTACTCGGCGCACTTATCATGATGCTCTACCCTCTGAACGAGAAGCGCGTTACGGAGATACAGCATGAGCTTAACACTAAACGACACATTGATGAATAACAACGCAGATAGACTACTCGGCAGGATGTTGTCCACACTTCAGGACAACATCCTCCGTTTTTGGCTCGATAGGATGGTTGACCATGAGCACGGAGGCTTCTATGGCCGCATGCTCTCGGACGGAACCATCGAGCGCGATGCCCCCAAGGGCGCAATTCTCACCGGCCGCATATTGTGGACAATGTCCGCGGCCTACCGCCTCACGCAGGACCCCGAGTACCTCGCAGCAGCCACCCACGCCAAGCGATTTCTGCTCGACAAGCTCTATGACGAGGAGTATGGCGGTGTATACTGGTCGGTAAGCGCAACGGGCGAGCCTCTGGATACAAAGAAGCAGTTCTATGCCCTCGGCTTTGCCATCTACGGCCTCTCGGAGTATGTGCGCGCAACGGGCGATGAGGAGGCACTGCACTACGCCATCAAGCTCTACGATGCGATCGAGGAGCATAGCCACGACCGTCGCCACGGCGGATATATCGAGGCCACAACACGCTCATGGGGCGAGATCGAGGATATGCGCCTCTCTACAAAGGATCGCAACGACCGCAAGTCGATGAACACACACCTCCACATCATCGAGCCCTACGCCAACCTGCTGCGCGTATGGCACTCCGATGAGCTGGTGGAGAGCGTCTGCGGCCTGCTGGACACCTTCGAGAAGCATATCGTAGACCCCGACACGGGACACCTTCGCCTATTCTTCGACGACGAGTGGCAGCCACAGAGCCACATGGTATCCTATGGCCACGACATCGAGGCGGCATGGCTTATCATCGAGGCGGCCACGGTCGTGGGCGACAAGGCTCTCATAGAGCACTTTGGTGCGCTGGCACGCCGCATAGCAAAGGCTGCTGACGAGGGTCTGCAGAGCGACGGCTCGATGGCCTATGAGTATGATCCCGAGAGCGGACACAACGACCTCGACCGACACTGGTGGGTACAGGCCGAGAGCGTGGTGGGATACTTCTACATGTGGCATCTGTATGGCGACGAGGCGGCACTCGGGAAGGCTATACGCGCCTGGGAGTATATCGATAAGCAGATTATCGACCACGAGAATGGCGAGTGGTGGTGGAGCCGCAAGGCAGATGGCACAATCAACCTCAACGAGGACAAGGCGGGCTTCTGGAAGTGCCCATACCACAACTCACGAATGTGCATCGAACTACTGCAGACAATGTAACACAACAACACTATTTTTAGGAGGCGGGATATGGTTATATTCCGCCTCCTCGCTTTATACCTCCATCTACCCCGTGCAGGTGGCCGCTGCAAGGTGATTATTTTCGCTAAAACGACCCGTCAAAATCACAGAACAGCTTGCTTTTTTCCACATTTTAGACATTTATACATTTAGGCTATATCGCTGATTTTACGTTATTTAGTTATCCGCAAGCAGGTCACAAAGTCCACTTTTTTACGCTTTTAGTTTTATTGCCAAGCCTACCATCGAGTGTTATAAAAATAACGGTCAACATCGCAACCACTTTATCCGAGAGCCCGAAAAGATCTATTATACTGATTATAGGCACTTTACAAAATAGGCGTATTTATATTTTAATTTTTTTACTTAAAAATTTATGCATATAAAGTTTGTCGTTCAGAAAAATATTTCATACCTTTATAATGAAATTATAGATATGATGTAGGGGTAAAAGTGGGGGCATAAAGCCCCAAAAAGAGATAAATTACCCGACCGCAACAACCTCTTTGTTGCAAAGCAAACGGAGAAGACACACACAAATTTTTACTAACTAATAACAAAAGCCTATGAAAAACTTGACTTACAAGCTCGCATTGATCCTTGCGATCATGTGCTTAGGCAGTGCGCAGGCATTTGCCCAACAAGTGAAGGGTACCGTTAATGACACGGCAGGCAACCCGATTATCGGTGCAGCAGTCGTTGTCGAGGGTACAACCGTCGGCACTACTACAGCCACAGACGGTAGCTTTACCATCAACGCTACGGATGGTCAGTCGCTGGTGGTATCGTACATTGGTTACCTGCCCCAGACCGTAGTCGTGGGGGGGGGAAGAACTCTCTATGAGATTGTCCTCGAGGAGGATACACAAGACATCGATGAGATCGTCGTTGTGGGTTACGGTACGCAAAAGAAGAGCGTCGTGACCGCCGCCATCTCATCAATTACGGCTGATGACCTCAAGGCACAGTCGAACAACCGCATCGAGCATGTCCTCCAGGGTATGACTACCGGTGTTACCGTTACTGCCCCCTCGGGTGCTCCCGATGCAGGTGCACAGGTGCGTATCCGCGGTGTCGGCTCAATCAACAATTCAGAGCCTCTGTACATCGTTGACGGTATGGCTATCTCGGGTGGTATTGACTACCTGAACCCCAACGACATCGAGCGTATCGAGGTGTTGAAGGATGCCGCTTCGGGTGCCGTCTACGGTGCGCGTGCAGCTAACGGCGTTATCCTTGTTACCACCAAGAAGGGTAAGAAGGGTCAGGCTACCGTAAACTACGACTTCTCGTATGGCTGGCAGAACCCCTGGCGCAAGCCCAACGTGCTCAACGCTACGGAGTATGCTACAATCATGAACGAGGGCTACATCAACGCAGGTCAGGCCCCCAAGTATGACAACCCCTATGAGTTTGGTGAGGGTACCGACTGGGTAGGTGCCGTTATCAACTCAAATGCCCCCGTTATGAAGCATGACCTCTCGATCTCTGGTGGATCGGAGACCGTGAACTACGCTTTGTCGGCCGGCTACCTCACTCGCGAGGGTACGGTAGGTGGTAACTTCGACCGTTCGAACTACGAGCGTCTTACCGTTCGCGCAAACATTGGCGTGACCGTATTCGACAGCTCAAAGAAGCGCGACTGGCTCAACAAGCTGACCGTGCAGACCTCTGCCTCTTACGCGCGTATATTATCAACAGGTATCGACGCCAACTCGGAGTATGGTTCACCCCTGGGCTCTGCAATGAGCATCTCTCCGCTGTTGAACATCTATGCTACACCCGAGGAGGAGGAGGAGTACAAGACTTTGTACCCCGATGGCTACCAGCACATCGTACGCGACAAGGATGGTCGTCCCTACACCGTTGTTGATGGTAACATCTACAACGAGCAGAGCAACCCTCTGGCATTCCTCTCACTGCCCGGCACAAAGTATGAGACCGATAAGTTCATCGCCAACTTCGTTGGTGAGCTCTCGATCTACGACGGTCTGAAGTTCCGTTCATCGGTAGGCGTTGACCTCGCATTCTGGGGCAACCACGGCTACTCGAAGCAGTATTTCCTCTCTTCGAAGCGTTACAGCTACAACACCGTATCTGCCGAGACTACCTACGATAAGGATGGCAACGAGACTGTAACCGAGAAGGTTAACTACGGTGAGTCAGTATCACAGGAGATGAACCGCGGCTTGCAGTATCAGATTGAGAACGTCCTCTCGTACGAGAAGACCTTCGGCAAGCACTCTATTGCCGTTATCCTGGGTCAGTCGGCTATCTCGTCTACATCGCAGAATGTTGGTGCTCGCGCAATGGGTATCATGTATCCCTATGATCCCTACAAGATCACGGTAAACAACACTCTCGGTCAGCAGTCAGACGGCCACCGCAACGGCTGGGGCTCTTGGAACTCTATCCCCTACCGCTTGGCATCGTACTTCGGTCGTGCATCGTACAACTACGATGAGCGTTATATGGCCGAGGTGACCTTCCGTCGTGATGGTTCGAGCCGCTTTGGTGATAACAACAAGTGGGGTAACTTCCCCTCTGTATCACTCGGTTGGAACATCAAGAATGAGGCCTTCATGGACAACGCCGACTGGTTGTCAACATTGAAGCTCCGCGCATCGTGGGGTATCAACGGTAACGACGCTATCGGTAACTTCGTATACGCCGTATACATGAACTCTGGCAACAACTATGTATTTGGCTCTGGTGGCAACGGCTCGGAGGTTATCAACCTCGGTTCGAAGCCCTCGGGCTTGGCTAACCCCGACGCACGATGGGAGGAGTCACGTCAGACCGATATCGGTTTGGATGCAGGCTTCTTCAACAACCGCCTCACATTCACATTTGACTGGTACAACAAGAAGACCGCAGGTATGCTGCTGTCGATGCCCGTTCCCGGCTACGCCGGTGACTCGGCTCCTACGGGTAACCTCGGCGACATGGTCAACCGCGGTATCGAGTTCGAGCTTGGCTGGAGAGACTCTGCAGGCGAGTTCAACTACCATGTATCGGTTAACGCCACCTACAACAAGAACAAGCTCACCTATCTGGGTGATGACTCTACTCACCTCTATGGCTCAAACCACAAGATTGGCCAGCTTACTCGCGGCTCAATCGGTCTGCCCTTCCCCTACTTCTATGGTTATGTAACTGACGGTATCTTCCAGAATATGGACGAGGTTAACGCTCACACCAACGCCGAGGGTGCTCTGTTGCAGCCCAAGGCCGCTCCCGGTGATGTACGCTTCAAGGACCTCGACGGCGATGGTGACATCGACGATGCCGACCGTACCATGATTGGTAAGGGTATGCCCGACTGGACATTTGGTATGAATCTCGGTTTCGAGTGGAAGGGTCTCGACTTCAACATGTTGTTGCAGGGTCAGCTCGGTTGCGAGGTATTCAACGTATCTCGTCGTACCGACCTCTACTATGTAAACCTCAACAAGTCAATCCTTAATCGTTGGACCGGCGAAGGCACTACCAACAAGTATCCTCGCTTCGTGTTCGACTCGCCCAACGAGAACTACCGCGTATCTGACCTCTGGTTGGAGGATGGTTCATTCCTGCGTTGCCGCAACATGCAGATCGGCTACACTCTGCCCCAGCACCTCACCAAGAAGGCTGCTATCTCACGTCTTCGTATCTTCGTGATGGCAGAGAACCTCTTCACTCTCACAAAGTACACTGGTTGCGACCCCGAGGTTAACGGTGGTAACGGTTTCGGTACAGAGGCTGGTATTGACCGTGGTGTATATCCCCAGTCACGCACATTCAGTGTAGGTGTCAACCTTACATTCTAACCTTAAAACCGAATGATGATTATGAAAAAGATATTTTTTGCACTTTGCACAATAGCTGTGATGCTATCGTCATGCGGTAAGGACTTCGTTACCGTTAAGCACAATGGCTCAGAGCCTATGGATGAGTACTTCATCGACGAGGCGCGTATCTACCAGTCGTTGGTTGCAGCGTACGACTCTCTGGAGTGGCTCGACTACTTCGATCAGTATGTCAACACATTGACCTTGACGGCCGATGTGATGGCCGACGATATCTACTGCGGTGGCTCTAACGAGGGTGACCAGCCCTCAATCGTTAAGACCCACTTCTATACCCTTACCTCAACCGAGCAGCTCGACCGCATCTGGACCATCTGCTTCTCGGGCGTTAACCGCTCGTGCATCGTCCTGGAGTATGTTGACCGTGTTCCCGGCATGTCGGAGGAGTTGAAGGCTCGCTACAAGGCAGAGGCTACGGTACTGAAGGCGTTCTACTACAAGATTATGTGGAAGTACTGGGGTAACATACCCTACTACGACAAGAATCTTGAGGCTCCCTACTTCACCAAGCAGCTTAAGGCCGACGAGGTATACGAGAAGTGTGTGACCAACCTCGAGAGTGTATTCGAGATGGATGCCCTTCCTATGAAGGCCGTTGCCGGCGAGGAGGGTCGCGTAACCAAGGCTATGGCCTACATGCTCTACGCCGAGATGGTTATGTACCAGAACGATGATACACGTTACGACAAGGCTCTGGCCTACATGGAGGAGATTATCAACTCGGGCGAGTACTCACTCGTTGCCGACTACGCCTCAATATGGCTTGAGACTGGCGAGTGGGGCACAGAGTCTATCTGGGAGATCAACTACATCTCGGAGGGTGCCGTTCGCTCATGGGGTGCACCACTTGCAACAGGTGGTACGGTATATCCTATGCTTATTGGTGTTACCGGTGCTCCTGCGGAGTCGGGTTACGTTGGTGGCTGGGGCTTCGGTCCCGTAGCTCCCTCGGCATGGGAGCTCTTCGACGAGGGTGACTTACGTCGCGAGGGCTCTATCCTCAACTTCTACGAGGAGTTCCCCGAGCTGAAGCTTGGCGAGGAGCGTTGGCAGTACACAGGCCTCTTCCTTAAGAAGTATGTGGCTCGCATCAATGGCAACCACGGTCAGCTGGCCGATGGCGATATGAACTATGGCAACAACGTCCGCGTATACCGCTACGCCGAGACCCTGCTCAACGCTGCCGAGCTGGCAGTTCTTACCGGCAAGGATGGCGCGAAGTATCTGCAGGAGGTGCGCCAGCGTGCTAATTGCACCGACACGGGCGTCAGCCGCGAGGATATCATCGAGGAGCGTCACAAGGAGTTTGTTGGCGAGGGTAAGCGTTACTGGGATCTGGTACGTTCAGGCCTTGCCGAGCAGGTGCTCAAGGCCGCTAACCACGAGTGGCGTACTATTGACTGGACACCCGGCAAGAAGTACTGGCCGCTGCCCCAGGCCGAGGTCGACAAGGACCCCAACCTGGTACAGAACGTAGGTTACTAACAGTCTTTAGGACAATAGTATAACTTAAAAACGATTACGTTATGAAGAATTTATTTAAGTATATAGCCTTGGCCCTTATCGCGCCCATGCTCATCGTCGGCTGTACTACCGACTACCCCGAGCTTGACCCGAGCCAGCGTCCTTCGGCCGAGGATATTCAGGTTGACATCGTAGTTGACCAGACAACAAACTACGTCACCTTCACCTTGCTCAACAAGGGCTGGGTACCTATGTTTATCTTCAACGATCAGTTGGTAGATGGCAAGGCCAACAAGACCTATGCCTATGCACAGAACGGCATCTCGCTGCGCTTCCGCGAGGCTGGCGAGTACTCTGTTGAGGTTAAGGCCTACAACAGCCACGGTGTCTCGGAGGGCTCTATCATGAAGACCTTCACGCTGGATAACACCTACCGTGATCCGTTTGATGCAACTCCCTACAAGAATGCACTTGCCAACACATGGCAGTGGGATCAGAGCGTTAAGGGTCACTTTGGCTGCGGCTCTATCAACCCCGATACCGGTCGTGCCACTACCGATGGTACCGACTGGTGGAGCTGTGACCCCGATGGCAAGGTTGACATGGGTCTTTACGACGATACATTGACCTTCACGGCTGATGGTAAGTACATCTTTGATCCCGGCGAGGCAGGCACTGTATATGTTAACTGGGGTACTAACGGCTACGCTAACTTTGGTGAGTACTGGGATGGTACCGAGAACGACTTCCAGGTTCCTATGGAGGGCTTCGAGACCACCTATACCATCGAGAACAACTGGAATGAGGCCGGCATCGAGGAGATCTACCTCGTACTGCCCGAGGGCAAGAACCTCTCGTACATTCCTCACGCAACTGCCATGAACGCACCTCGCTACCGCTTCCTGGAGACTAACATTGGTACTATCCGCAAGACCTTGTCACTTGTTAACGAGGCTCCTAACGAGAATATCGATAAGAATACTGGTGTAGCCGCAGGTATCGCATGGAAGTATCAGTTTGTGCCCTTCGTACACGTTGCAGGTCCCGAGGAGCTGTTGGCAGGTACCGACGCAGCAGGTAAGGTTTGGATAATGGATGCCGACGCACAGGGCCACCTCGGTTGCGGCGACTCTGTTGGAAACCCCGCAGGCTGGTGGTCAGCACCCGCACAGGATAAGGCTTCGACAGGTCTGTATGACGATGAGATCACCTTCACTCCCGACGGTAAGTACATCTACAACCCCGGTCCCGACGGTTTGATGTATATCAACTGGGGCGTAACAGCCATCGGTCCTAACCCCGGTGCAGAGCCCGATATCGACATCGAGTGGCCATTGACCGAGAGCACCTACACGTTTGATGGCTCGACCATCACTCTGGCAGCAAATACTCCTATGGTATACGTTCCCTCGGACTTTGTTTGGGAGAACCCCGTATTCCACGTTACGGAGATTACCGAGACCAAGCTCGTTGTTGTTGCCGAGAACCCCGGCTGCTACTGGCAGATGATCTTCAAGGCTCGCGACGTGAAGGCTCCCGAGGTTACCTTCGACGGCATGGATATCTCGGCAGGTCCCGTTGAGCTCACCCTGAGCCAGGGTCAGGATATCGCTGTTACGGGCGTTAAGCTCGAGGAGATCTGGGTAGATCCCGACTTCTTCTCGTTGGTGAACGACTCTACTCTTAAGTTCCTGGCTGTTGACGGTGACTACCGCGTTCAGTGGGATGGCAAGTGGTTCAAGGTTGTGCCTATGTACAACGGCGAGAAGGCTACCTACTCTAACGGCGGCGCAGTCTGGGTTATTGGTGATGGTGGTGGTAAGCCTACGGTGGATACTCCTATCGGTTGGGCTACCGGCGAGGCTCCTCTGCCCTTTGCAAAGATTAGCGATAACACCTACCGCATCACCTTGGCTATGAAGGCCGAGGGTGGCTCGATCAAGCTGTTCGAGCAGCCCACGTGGGGTAATGATGAAAGCGGCGAGGGCGTATGGCTCACAAACCGTTATAACTCGTTCACCGGCAACGGCTTCTTCAAGCTGAACGAGTCAACCGGTAACATCGAGACTGATGGTGCCGAGCCCGGTTACTACACCTTCTTCTTCACCGACAACGATGGTGTATATGACATGGAGGTTAAGAAGGCCAAGTTTGGTGACAGCACAATCTACGATCCCGCATGGGAGGGTAATATGTGGCTCTCGATGACGGTCGAGGAGATGTTCTACCACTACCAGCCGGGTTGGGCTGAACTCATCAACGACCAGTTCGGCTTCGAGGAGAATGGCACCAACGACTATACCGTCACTCTGCCCGTGGCAACTAACGAGCGTTGGCAGGCACAGTTTGCATTCCGCACAAACATGAGCTCTTCGGCTGACAAGACTTACGACTTCTACGCTGTGCTGAACTCTAATGCGGATCATCCTTCTGTAACCATCAAGCTGGTTAAGACGGGTGATGATGGTGTATTCTACTTCGAGGGCATGCACAAACTGACCGCCTATGAGGACTATGTCTATAAGGTGCCTAACATGGCAGGTATCGACATGGAGAAGATCAGCCTCTTCTTCGACTTCGGTGGCAATGTTGAGAACACTGTAATAAACATCAAGGATATCCTCTTCCAGGAGCACCGCGAGGAGGAGTAACACTCTAAAACTAAAGGCAAGCAGGGCTACGCTGCTCTGCTTGCCTTTATTGTATAACATTCCAAAGCGTTTTACCTATATTAATTATGAAGTACCTACGTTTTATCTTTTCGCTTATAGTTATGTGCGCAGCTGTTGTAGCGTGCGACGACAAACCCGAGGAGAGTCCACAGAAGGAGGGCACACTCGCGCTCAGCGTTGAGGTTCTGACGGTAAGCTACGAAGCACAGACCGCGGACATCACCGTTGAAGCCGACACCGAGTGGGGCGTATACCCCAAGGTGAGCTGGATAAAGGCATCTCCCAGTGGTGGCATATCGGGCACCACACCCCTGCGCATCACCATCGAAGAGAATAAGACGGGCAACCTACGCGAGGGCAATATCGAGTTCCGCTACTCGGGCAAGAAGTTGTTGCTTGCCGTAAAACAGAACTACGATGTCGAGGAGGCTGCCATTGCCGATGATGCCTTCCGCGCATACCTCATTGAGGCATACGACGTGGATGGCGACGGCGTGTTCAGCACCAAGGAGGCCGCCGACGTAAGACGTCTGGAGTGCCCCGCACGCGGCATTAAGTCGATGGCCGAGTTGGGGATATACTTCCAGCAGGTGACCTACCTCGACTGCTCGGATAACGAGCTTACGGAGCTCGACATCACGGCACTGACCGCGCTGGAGTATCTGGACTGCTCGGGCAACGACCTCTCGACCATAGACATTCAGCGTCTACAGAGGCTCACCACCTTCGACTGCACCGCAAATGAGAACCTCCGCGAGATATACGTCTGGTTCAACTTCTCGGCACCCGAGGGCTTCTCGAAGCCCGAGGAGGCTGTCTACGTTGAGCCATCTATACCTACGCCCGAAGGCTATGAGCTGGTATGGCACGACGAGTTCGAGTCGGCCGAGCCCACATCGCCCTCGACAGATAAGTGGTGGTACGAGACAGGCGACGGCGGCTGGGGCAACAACGAGCTGCAGGACTATGTGTCGGGTGGCAAGTACAACGGCACACGCATAGCCGAGGTATCGGACGGCACGCTGAAGATCACGGCACAGAAGATCGACGGCAAGGTGCGCTCGGTGAGAATGAACACCGTGCAGAGCTGGACATACGGCTACTTCGAGGGTCGTCTGAAGCTCTGCAAGGGCAAGGGCACATGGCCCGCCTTCTGGATGATGCCCAAGAACTTCCGCGCATGGCCCGACGATGGCGAGATAGACATCATGGAGCATGTGGGATACCACGAAAACTACGTCTCGTCGTCGATACACTGCAAGGCCTACTACCACTCTATCGGCACGCAGAAGACCCATGAGCTCTACCTGGCAGGTGCCACCTCGGAGTTCCACACCTACGCCGTGGAGTGGACACCCGACGAGATGAAGTTCTACTTCGATGGCGAGCTGCACTTCACATTCCGCAACGACGGCAAGGGCGACTACGACACATGGCCCTTCTACAACCCCTTCTACCTGAAGCTCAACTTGGCGTGGGGCGGCAACTGGGGCGGTGCGATGGGTATCGACGAGAGCTGTCTGCCCGCGACCTACGAGATTGACTATGTGCGCGTATTCCAGAAGATAGAGTAACACTTACTGCTAACTAAAACGCTAAAAATATGAAGATTAAGCATCTATTTATGTTTGCTCTGATCTTTGCGGCAGCATGTACCGCAAAGCCCGAGGGCAGTAACGAGATTGACCGCAAGGTTGAGGATCTTCTCTCGCAGATGACCCTCGAGGAGAAGATCGGACAGATGAACCAGGTGTCGGGAGGCTATCAGTTCAGCGAGCTTATCGCCAAGGGCGGTGTCGGCTCGATACTGAATATCGTGGACCCCGTGGAGATTAACGCAGTGCAGAGGGTTGCCGTGGAGCAGAGCCGTCTGGGTATTCCGCTGCTTGTAAGCCGTGATGTGATCCACGGTTTCCGCACCATCTTCCCCATACCGCTGGGTATGGCCGCAACATTCGACCCCGAGATTGTGGAGCAGGGTGCCCGCATCGCCGCAGTGGAGGCCACCGCCTCGGGCGTGAGATGGACATTCTCGCCCATGCTCGACGTGGCGCGTGACCCCCGCTGGGGACGTGTGGCCGAGGGCTCGGGTGAGGATACCTACCTCGATGTAGAGATGGGTGTTGCCATGGTCAAGGGCTACCAGGGCACCGACTACGCCGACCCCACCTCGCTGGCAGCGTGCGTGAAGCACTTTGTAGGCTACGGCGCAGCAGAGGGAGGTCGCGACTACAACACCACGATGATCTCGGAGCGCGCACTGCGCAACGTATACTTCCCTGCATTCAAGGCCTGCATCGACGCCGGCGCATTGACACTGATGACCTCGTTCAACGATGTTGACGGCCTGCCCTCAACGGGTAACAGGTGGCTGCTCACCGACATCCTGCGCGAGGAGTGGGGCTTCGACGGTATGGTCGTAACCGACTGGAACTCATCGGGCGAGATGATCGCACACGGCTATGCCGAGGATCTTAAGCACGCCACGGAGCTCTCTATCGCAGCGGGCGTGGATATGGATATGATGTCGTTTGGATTCCTGAACCACATCAAGGAGCTTATCGACGAGGGTAAGCTCTCGGAGGATGACATTGACGATGCCGTGCGCAACATCCTGCGCCTGAAGTACCGCCTCGGCCTCTTCGAGAACCCCTATGTTGACGAGAGCCTTGCTCGCAAGGTGGCCTACGCCCCCGAGCACCTCGCAGCAGCCAAGCAGTGCGCCGTAGAGTCGGCCATACTGTTGCAGAATAGTGACAACACCCTACCCCTGAAGTCGGCAAAGCGCATACTGCTCACCGGTCCTATGGCCGATGCGAAGTATGACCAGCTGGGCACATGGGCCTTCGATGGCGAGGAACAGCACACCGTAACACCGCTGGAGGCTCTCGGTAAGGTATTCGACGTGGTCTACGAGCCCGCTCTGGCATATAGCCGCGACACCAACCGCGCGGGCATCCCCGCTGCAGTGCGCGCCGCCGCAGGTGTTGATGCTGTGGTAGTATGCGTAGGCGAGGAGGCGATCCTCTCGGGCGAGGCACACTGCCTGTCGGATCTCAACCTGCAGGGTGCCCAGAGTGAGCTTATCCGTGAGCTCAACAAGACGGGCAAGCCCATCGTTGTGGTTGTCATCGCAGGTCGTCCTCTGACCATCGAGCGCGACCTCAAGGAGTGCGATGCCATGCTCTACTCGTTCCACCCGGGCACCATGGGTGGTGAGGCCATCGCCGACCTGATCACCGGTCGCGCAGTACCTTCGGGCAAGACACCTATGACCTTCCTCAAGGATGCAGGTCAGGCACCCTTCTACTACAACCATCCTATGACTGGTCGCCCAAATAATGGCACGGAGACACTGCTCAACGACATCCCTTTGAAGGCGGGTCAGACATCACTCGGTTGCACATCGTACTACCTCGATACTGGCTATGGCCCATTGTTCCCATTCGGCTACGGCTTGTCGTATACTACGTTTGAGTATGCAAACGTAAGCCTCGATAAGTATGAGCTCAACCAGAGCGACTATATCCACATCGACTTCGACCTTACAAACACGGGTGATTATGAGGCTACGGAGGTTGTCCAGATCTATGTCCGCGACCTTGTAGGCTCGGTTGTTCGCCCCGTTAAGGAGCTTAAGGGCTTTATGCGCGTGACGCTCAAGCCAGGCGAAACCAAGCACCTTATGTACGACCTTCCCGTATCGGATTTGGCTTTCTGGAACCGCGATATGGAGTATGTCGTAGAGCCAGGTGAGTTCCAGTTGTGGGTTGCTGGCGACTCTGCCTCGGGCGAGCCACTATCGTTTGAGGTTAAATAGAGGCTAACCCAAAAAACTACACAGGGGGGGGTGTCCAACAAGTATGTTGAGACACCCCCCCTTATATCTTGCAGAAAGACCATAACAGCCGTCGACAAAGACCATAAAGCAACGTATTTTGGTAATAATTTTTTTATCGTTATATTTGCATTACGAAGCATTAGTCTGAAGTTCTAATGGGATATCGGCTTTATCTGATGCAGTAACAATTAGGTATCCCATCGCTTGCACTATGAACATTGTAGCTAAAAGATTGGGGGCAATCCTACTCGTCGTTCTCATGTCGCTATGCGCACAAGAGGCGGAGGCTCAATTTCTTAAAAAGTTGAGCCAAGGATTGGAAAAGGTTAACAAGTCGCTCGAGAAGGTTGAGAAGGGCATGGATGAGATTGAAGATGGCATACGCGATGTTACCTCCAATCCTCTGTCGCAACAACTATTCAGAAAGCGCAACAAGGGTGAGAACAACACCGAGCAGTCGGAGGCAACGTACAACACAGCCACCTCGGCCACCGCAGAGGGCATGGCCTCGACACCGGCTCTGCCCGACGACAGCCACATGGTCGAGCTGAAGCCTCGACACAGAACTCCATACATCACCCACAACACGAAGTACCTGATGATGGACGACTTCTACAGCAACAGCGTGTCGTATGTCCACGACGGTGTCTTCTCCATTGCGAAGAACGGATACTTCGAGTTCTGGGATGTGGAGGGCGACAAGATATTTAATGCCGAGTGGCAGTTCTGCAACGAGCACAGAGCCTTCGGCTACAACTACCCGCACTTCGGCTGTGGCGTTGTGGCTGCGCGTAGCCGACTGGCCAATAGTCAGGGGCAGAAGCCCATCTGCCTGCTATACAAGGATGGCGCGGTCAAGGAGCTGGATCCGTCATGGAGTATGGTCACCACATTTAAGGATGGTCTGGCACTGGTCACACAGGGTAGCTACAACAAGAGCTACTTCTATATCAACGTGCGTGGCGAGAAACAGTACCCCAACCTCAAGGTATATGGCGACTACGACTATGCCATGCGACCGCTGTGCGAGGGTCTGCGCGCCTACTCGTCGCAGAGAAACCTCTGGGGCTACATCGATGCCAACGGCAAGGTGATCATAGAGCCCAAGTATGGTGCTGTGGGTGACTTCAGCGAGGGCTACGCCTGGGTAATAGAGACCGACGGCAACATACTCTCGAGCGAGGGCCGACTGCTGCTGATCAACTCCAAGGGCGAGGTGGTCTTTAACCCCAACCAGATCAACTACTTCACCTCCTTTGCCGACGGCAGTAGCCAGCACATAGCCTCACAGGTGAAAGATGGCATATTCTACCTCATGGCCGGCGACAAGTGCAAGTATTACAGTGTTGACGGCACGCTGCTGGGCATATACAACTACGGCACACCCTTCCACAATGGCTACGCCATGGTGGAGGGCAAGGGCGAGCTCTACGATGGCGAGACAATACTTATCAACACCTCGTTCCAGCCCGTGAAACGTCTGCCGATACTCGACTCGAGCGACCTGGACCAACAGCCCCGCTTCCTGTCGCACGGCATGGCGAGCGTTGAGCTCGAGGATGGCTGTGATGCCGTGATAGACTACAAGGGCAACATCCTGCTTAAGGAGCACGACGGCGACGTAGGCTACATATCGGGTTTCGAGCAGGTGACCGAGTCCGAGATGCTGCTGGCCAAGAGCATAAACATGAACGGCGAGTACTACTCGGCAATCTTGCGCACCAATGGCGAGATACTATGGATTATCGGCGGCGAGCTCATAGAGGAGATACGCGACGGCAACTGGCCAAGACCTCCGATTGATACCATGCGACGCGACACCCTGCGTATTCGCGATCCAAGGCCGCCCTACCCTCCAAGAGAGGATCCACGAGGCCCGAAGACCCGCGAGAAGGCGAAGTATAGCGTGACGGTGATAGCCTCGCCCGCCGAGGGTGGTAGTGCCTACGTCACCCCCTCCAAGGAGTTTGAGTATGGCGATCAGGCAACCCTCATAGCGCAGCCGGCCGAGAATTGGGCCGTAAGCGACATTGTGTGCCGTTCGTACAGCAACACCTCGGTGACAAACATGCAGGCCTTCACCATAACATCGGATATGACCATCGAGGTGAGCTTCCTCAAGGAGGAGGAGGAGCTGCCACCCGCCGTAACAGGATGCTTCCAGGGCCGTCACAACAACTTCGACGATGAGGATGTGAAGCTCGGCTACATCGACATATATGCCGAGATATCGAAGACACCGACGATATCTACGCCCTACGGCTCGAACACCTATGGCTTTATCGTGGCGATGATCAACCCGCGCCAGCGCATTATAACGGATGACCTGTCGGCCTACATCTTCTCGGCACCGATGAAGATCACGGGATACCAGTATGACGAGGAAAACGACCGCAGATGGCTGATTGCCGAAGGCGGCTCGGTGACGGTGGGCAACCTGAAGATATCGCCTGGTGGCAGTAGCGACCCCTTCACGCAGCTCTTCTTGCAGATGATACTCTCGGTCAATGGGCAGAGCACACCGCAGACCATACCGCGCCACTACCGCATCGAGATGCTTGACTACGACGAGCAGAGTGGCGAGTTCACCTGCGGCATGATGGAGACCTACAACACGAAGTATGGTTGGTTGAGTGCTGATGACAAGCGCAACACGAAGGAGACCAAGGGCTTCATGATGACTATGAAGGATAATGGTCTGCCGGGCAACTTCTTCTATGGCGCAGAGATGAAACTATCGACAAAGCGCAACGACGTAAGCTGGTACCCGCCACTGGAGTGGTACGACGGCCAGCAGTCGGTGCTCGACCAGGTGATAAGCGAGATGCGCAGTGCCTATGGCTCATTCCAGTCGGACTACGACGAGCTATTTAACAAGTAAGCCCCCCAAAAAAGGGCAATGATGCAAAAAGTACTCCCCGAGCGGCAACCAGCCACTCGGGGAGTCTACTATTTAGGGTTATAGCCCTCTTGGCTTATCGACGAAGCATAGCCTTAACCTCCTCGGCTACGGCCTTGCCGTTGTAACCAAACTTCTCGTCAAGCACCTTGAAGGGGGCTGAATAACCGAAGTGGTCGAAGCCGTGGATGAAGCCATTCTCACCTACCAGACCGGCAAGGTTTACCGACAGACCAGAGGTCATACCGTAGCGAGGCAGATTGCCAAGCACAGCCTCCTGATACTCCTTCGACTGGTCGCGGAACAGACCCTCCGAGGGGATAGACACCACGCGAGTGGCGATGCCCTCGGCAGCAAGCAGCTCGGCACCCTCAACGAGTGTTGAGACCTCCGAACCGGTGGCGATCATCGTAACCTTGGCATCCTTGTTTTCCAAGACTACATAGCCACCCTTCTCGGCCTGCATAGCCTCCTGACGACGTGACTGACCCGACAGTGCGGGCAGGTTCTTGATATTCTGACGCGAGAGCACCAGAGCCACGGGGCGCTTCTCCTCCAGAGCCATCTTCCATGCTACAACGGTCTCGTCGCAGTCGGCCGGACGCAACACAAGCATAGAACGCTCGCCAGAGTGGTTGCGAACATGCTCCATAAGACGGATCTGTGCCTCATGCTCAACAGGCTCGTGAGTAGGGCCATCCTCGCCTACGCGGAATGAGTCGTGGGTCCAGATGTAGACAACGTGCTGCTTCATCAGAGCCGACAGACGCACCGCAGGCTTCATATAGTCCGAGAAGACGAAGAAGGTACCGCAAGCGGGGATAACACCACCGTGCAGAGCCATACCGTTCATCACGCAAGCCATCGTAAGCTCGGCAACACCTGCCTGGAAGAAGTTACCGCTGAAGTCACCCTTGGTGAAGGCCTTGGTCTTCTTCAGGAAGCCGTCGGTCTTGTCCGAGTTAGAGAGGTCGGCCGAGGCAACGATCATATTCTCAACCTTCTCGGCAAAGATACCAAGCATGGTAGCCGAGGCAGCACGGGTAGCCTGGTCGGGCTTCATCTCCACAGATGAGTAGTCGATCTCGGGCAGCTTACCAGAGTAGAAGGCATCCATCTTCTCGGCCAGCGCGGGGTTCTCCTTGCGCCAAGCGGCCTCCGTCTCGTGCATCTTCGCAGCCCATGCGCGAAGCTCCTCACGACGTGCTGCATATACCTCCTTCGACTCCTCAAATACGGCGAAGGGCTCGTCGGGGTTACCACCCAGGTTCTTGATCGTAGCGGCGATATCGGCACCGGCAGCCGTGAGAGGCTGACCGTGGGTAGAGACCTGATTCTCGAAGCTCGAGCCATCGGCCTTGCGTGCACCATAGCCCATGATGGTCTTACCGATGATAAGCGTAGGACGCTCCGTCTCGGCATTGGCAGCCTTGAGCGCAGCACGGATCTCGTCGATAGACTGGCCATTGACGGTGATCACGTTCCAGTTCCAAGCCTTATACTTCATCTCGATATCCTCGGTATCTACCTCGTCGCACTTTGTCGAGAGCTGCACGTTGTTCGAGTCGTAGTACATGATGAAGTTCGACAGGCCGAGGTGACCGGCAATACGGCCGACACCCTGCGAGATCTCCTCCTGCACGGCACCATCCGAGATAAAGGCGTAGGTCTTGTGTGCCATCCACTCACCAAAGCGAGCCACCATGAAACGCTCCACGATGGCGGCACCCAGAGCCATTGCATGACCCTGACCCAGAGGGCCTGACGTATTCTCGACACCTCGCAACACATCAACCTCGGGGTGGCCGGGGGTTACACTACCCCACTGACGCAACGACTGCAAATCCTCGGTCGAGTAGTTGCCGGCCAGCGACAATACGGCATAGAGCATAGGTGACATGTGGCCGGGATCGAGGAAGAGACGATCGCGATGAGCATAGGCCATATTATCGGGGTCGTAGCGCAGGAACTCTGTGTAGAGTACGTTGATAAAGTCTGCACCACCCATAGCACCACCGGGGTGACCCGACTTTGCCTTCTCGACCATCGATGCTGCAAGGATACGGATGTTATCCGCTGCACGCTGAAGTTTGTTGTTCTGCATAGATTTAAGTTTTTATGTTTTATATTGTTACTTTTATCGTTTCATCGTCATGGCGGGGCCTCACACCACACCCATACATCATACAAAGATAAGAAAACTTTTGTTACGTTGTCGCCCATAAGACCATTTTTCGCATAATTTTATCCTCCGCGACACGATGCTGCCACATTATCCAATCTTTTTGTATATTTGTGGTTGATGAAACGGCTTTTTGCACTCATAACTATCGCCCTGCTACTATGCCCACTGTCGACCTCCGCACAAGAGGGCTACGACGACTACCTCCTGTTCAAGTACAACGAGAGGCGCACACGCTATGCACTGGAGCAGGAGCCATCGGCCGAGGCGATGTTCTATGCGCGAAGACGCTCCGCGATTGAGGACCTGCTGCTGAAGGCGGAGTACAACCTCTCGGCCGTGGAGTATGCACGCCGTGGCGAGGAGTTCTACGAAGAGCGATATCTGGCCTCACACATCGAGGTGGGCTATCTGACAGCCCGCCTGCTGCGCAACCTCGACATCGCTTACCACAACGACTACAACATCACAACGCTTAATATAGCCCACAGCCCCATACCGCACGAGCAGAGCTACTATGCTAACCTCTCACTCTCGGGGCGTAACTCGCTGGGGCGTGCTCGCCTCGATGCATCACTGCCTCGCGTGGGTGGCGGAGGACTCACCCTCCACCTTGACGGCAGCTTCGGGCCCGACATCTACATGGAGGGGCTGCGTAGCGATGCCCTCAACCTCGCAGCACGCTACACCACACCTCTAAAACGGGGCAAGCTATCGCTAATAGCCCTTATGCCCATAGCTCGTCGCTCGCTGCGGCAGTCAACCACGGCCGAGGTATATGCCCTGACGAATAACTACGCCTACAACCCTGCATGGGGCTACGACGGCAGACAGAGGCGCAGTGCCCGCATGATGACCAAGCTCAACCCTACGGCCCTAGCAACGTGGAGTGCCCGGCTATGGGAGAAGAGCGAGGTGGAGGTAGCCACACTAATCGAGTTTGAGAGGCGTGGCGTGACGGCACCTGCATGGTACAACGCCGTGACACCTCTGCCGGACAACTACCACTACCTGCCATCGTACTATGACGACATAACCACGATAAAGGAGATCACCGAGAGCTGGCAGAGCCACGACCCGCGCTACACCCAGCTGTCGTGGGATGAGATGCGTCGGATAAACGCCCTGCAGAGTGACCGACATGCCGTATATGCCATCGAGGAGCGCATGCTGAACCGCACGCACAGCGCACTGAACATAACACTACACACCAATCAGGGTGAGCTAACATTCGACTACGGCATAGGCCTTAAGCTCAATAGCGCACGCTACTACAAGCGTATGAACGACCTGCTGGGTGCCGACCACATCGTCGACATGGACTACTTCATTAAGGATGATGCGACATATGGACATAGCTCCGAGAACAACCTGCTCGACCCACAACGACGTATCCACGATGGTGACCGCTTTGGCTACGACTACCGCCTGACAACAACCGACATATCGGCCTATGGTGCTGTACTCTGGCAACGCGACAACATGTTTGCCGAGGCCTCGGCCGAGCTGCATGGCCTCATGGTTGTGCGCCGTGGCTACTACGAGAAGCAGCTATTCGCAGGGCGCGGATCGCTGGGTCGCTCACAGCGCATCACCATGGCTCCATACCGACTTCGTGCCAGATGGCAATACATGCTCCGCGAACACACCATGGGGCTGGATGTGCAGCTGCGCGAGGCGGCACCCACGGCCGACAACCTCTTTCTGCAACCGCAGTACAACAACCGCACGGTGGCCAACCCCGTATGCAGCCGTCTGTTGAGTGGCGCAGCAAGCTACGCCCTGCAACTGCCACGCTGTAGGCTCACGGCCACGGCATACGTCGCTTGGCAGAGCCACATGATGGAGATAATACGCTACTATGATGACCTTGCGGGGGTATATACAAATACGGTAGTGGCCGATGCCGGACGTATAAACTTTGGCGTAGAGCTATGCTCCGAGATTGAGTACAGCGACCGTCTGTCGTCGCACTTCATCCTTACGGCAGGACGTCACGCCTACACACCTACGGCCGATGTCACGATATATGCCGATGCCGACAACAGCCTGGTGGCGCACACCACCGCCGACTTGAGCCACTGCTACCACCCCTCGCCGATGATAACGGCACTTGCCGACATACGTTTTCGCTCGCCCTCGGGGTGGAGCATAGACCTCTCGGTGCAGTGTTGGGCACTGCGCCATGCCGAGCCATCGCCCATACGTCGCACCGAGCGCGTGGTATCCTTCGCATCTTCACCCGAGGAGCGTGCCGCGCTACTCGAACAGGAGCGACTACGCGACTGCGCAACGCTAAACCTCACCGTGGCAAAGAGCATAGCGATACTCGATGAGCATCGCCTCACAATCCGCCTGTCGGCAGACAACATCCTCGGTAGCAGACATATACACAGCTCCTCGGAGCAGCACCGCATACGCCGTCAGGTAGTTGCCGAGCGCACCCACCTACACCCCTTCGACAACCGCATAATGTATGGCTACGGACGTACACTGCGCCTGTCGATAGGCCTCTCGTTTTAGGCATAAAACAGGTGGATGACTAATTTACTATTTAGCCATCCACGTTTTGTTGGGAATACTGAATTAAATTCAGCCTACCTAAAATATATAATAGGGCTACCTCCTGCGCAACTTAACCACATTCTCGACGTGATGCGTATGAGGGAACATATCCACAGGCTGCACTGCCACGATCTCATACATATCGTCAAGGAGAGCCAGGTCGCGCGCCTGGGTAGAGGGGTTACAGCTCACATAGACCATACGCTCGGGAGCGGCACGCTTGATGACCTCCAGCACGCGCTCATCGACACCTGCGCGGGGCGGGTCGAGGATGATGACATCGGGGCGACCATTGCGCTCGATAAACTCATCGCTCATCACATCCTTCATGTCACCTGCATAGAACGTCGTATTGTCTATGCCGTTGAGCATCGAGTTCAGCTTGGCATCCTCGATAGCCTCGGGGACATACTCTACACCCACAACCTTGCGGGCACGGCGGGCACAGAAGTTGGCGATGGTACCCGTGCCTGTGTAGAGGTCGTAGAGGATGTCATCCTCCTTGAGCAAGGCGAAGTTGCGCGTAACCTTATATAGCTCGTAGGCCTGCTCGGAGTTGGTCTGGTAGAACGACTTGGGGCCGACCTTAAACTTCAGATCCTCCATCTGCTCGATGATATGGTCCTTGCCGGCGAAGCAGATAGGCTCCCTGTCACCCAGCGAGTCGTTCCACTTGTCGTTGATCATATATATGAGCGACGTGATCTCGGGGAACTGCTCATGCAGATAGCCCATAAGGGCATTGATACGCTCCGCGTCGTTCTCGTTGAAGACAACAATCACCATAATCTCGCCCGTCGAGGCAGTACGCACCACCATGGTACGCATCAGACCCTCATGGGCACGGGCATTGTGGAACGAGTAGCCATGCTCGATGCAGAACTGCTTTGTAGCCAGACGTATGCGGTTGGATATATCGTCCTGCAGATGGCATCTGTTGATATCCAGCACCTTATCGAAACAGCCGGGGATGTGGAAACCCACGGCAGGCACCGGCTCGATATCGCCACCCGCGGCAATCTCCTCGTAGGTGAGCCAACGACGGTCGGCGAAGGTAAACTCCAGCTTGTTGCGGTACTCGCGTGTGCGTGCCGAGCCTAAACAGGGGCGCACCTCGGGGATGGCAAGGTGGCCGATGCGCACCAGCTGATCCTCCACCTGCTTGGTCTTCTGCTTGAGCTGCTCCTCGTAGGGCAGACTCTGCCACTTACAACCTCCGCAGATGCCGAAGTGCTCGCAGAAGGGCTCGGTGCGCAGCGGTGAACGCTCGACATAGCGCACCACGGTGGCCTCCATATAGCGACGATGGTGCTTCCTGACCTGAACGTCGACCACGTCGCCGGGTACGGTCATCGGCACAAAGACAACCTGATTGTCATGCTTGCCCATAGCCTTACCCTCGGCAGCAAGCGTTGTTATTTGCAGCCCCTCAATAAAGGGCAGATCCTTTCTTCTCTTTCCCATAACAGAGCGAGTTAAAATGCCTTTGTTCTATTACTCTCCGCATCCTTCTCCAACACATCATCACCCTCCCAGTCGAAGTGGTCAAACTGTGTGCAGCCACTCAACGTGAAGCGCGTGTAGGTGATGGGCAGACCCATAGCCACAAACTTGGTCTCGTAGGCCGTCTTCACCGACAACACCTCGTCGGCATAACCCGAGCCGTAGATATCGTCATTCTGCACCTCGGCCGTGAGGCCCAGACGCTCGATAACTGCCGCCGTATAGCGGTAGAGGTGCTGCGAGTCGGTCTTGAGGTTTATGACACCATCGTCGGTGAGCATCCGTTTATACTCGGCCAAGAAGAGCGGCGAGGTGAGTCGCTTCTTGGCACGGCGGCTCTTAAGCTGCGGGTCGGGGAAGGTGATCCATATCTCCGACACCTCGCCCGGGGCGAAGAACGAGCGGATGAACTCGATGCGTGTACGCACAAAGCCTACGTTGGCCATGCCACGCTCGGTGGCAGTCTTGGCACCACGCCACATGCGGGCACCCTTGATGTCGATGCCTATGTAGTTCTTGTCGGGATTGCGCTCGGCAAGGGCCACGGTGTACTCACCACGACCACAGCCCAGCTCCAGCACGATAGGGTTGTCGTTGTGGAAGAACTCCTCGTGCCAGTGCCCCTTGAGCGGGTGATCCTTATGGAAGATATCGTCAAATTCGGGCTGCACGAGACACTTAAACGTCAGGTTCTCGGCAAACTTACGCAGTTTATCTTTTCCCATATAGGTTAGTTGTTTACGGTATTATTCTCTGGCTGGCTGATGATAAGACCCACGGAGCGGATGCCTTCAACAGGCTCTTCGGGGGTGAGGCGAAAGTGGTAACGCCCCTGGCGCAGCAACACCACATTGCGACGGTAGCTGAAGGTCTGCTCCTGAGGGCGCATATCGGCCAGATGGGGCACGCGCAGCGTGAAGGACTCCTCCAATACCAGCGAGTCGGGCGAGATGGTCAAGATGCGCATCGGTATCGAGTCGCTGTGGTAGCCCTTGTCGTAACGCAGCAGGATGCTCAACTCACGACGTTGCAGCGTGTCGCTGTTGTCGTAGAAGATATCCTCGGGCGAGGCCCACACCGACATAGGCATGTCGCTAACCTCGATAGTGCGAGGCTTCGACACACAACCCGTCATCAGCACCACAGCAAGCAGTGCCACTATTCTAACTGCAAGGCACATTACTCCTTACCCTCTGTTTTAGGCTCACGGCGTTCACCACCGGCACCATTGTTACGACGGCGATTATCGCGACGGCGACGCTCACCCTGACGTCTCTCACGAGGCTGCGCCTCCTGCTTATCGCCCACCTCGGCCTTGGCCTCACGCTCCTGGCGTGGCTTCTGCTCCTGCGCGGTGTGGTCGTCACCCTCACGGCCCTCGCGCTCCTTGCCACCACGACGCTTCTGACGCTTCTGACGCTTCTGCTTGTCGAAACGTGTGATGCTATCCTCCTCATGACGGTAGGTGGGCTCCTCAACTACGTTGGCTGTGCCCTCACCCTCCAACTTATCGACCTTCTGGCCGGCACGGTTGAGGGCTATAACCTCCTTGACACGGGCTATAGAGAGTGTTACGAGGTTGGCCATGGCACTCTTGCTTGTCGAGAATGTCATCGTCTGTGCCAGAGGATCAACCTTAACCAGGAAGTACTCGCCATCGAGCGTCTGCAACGGCTCGCGCAGACGAGGTATGGTGCGACGTGCATCGGCATATACGTCATACTCGTACATCAGGCAGCACTTCAGCTTCGAGCACTGACCCGCCAGCTTCTGGGGGTTGAGCGATATCTCCTGCATGCGAGCGGCATTGGTCGTCACACTCGAGAAGCTCGACATCCACGAGGCACAGCACAGCTCACGGCCACAGGCTCCGATACCGCCGATACGTCCGGCCTCCTGACGGGCACCAATCTGCTTCATCTCGATGCGGATGCGGAAGCGGTCAGCAAAGACCTTGATAAGCTCACGGAAGTCGACACGCTCGTCGGCAATATAGTAGAAGATAGCCTTGATCTTATCGCCCTGGTACTCCACATCGCCAATCTTCATGTTAAGACCCATATCGGCAGCTATCTGTCGTGAGGCGATCATCGTCTCATGCTCGAGGGCTATGGCCTCCTGCCACTTCTCGATGTCGTAGGGGCGCGCCTTGCGGTATATCTTCTTGAACTCACCATTGTGGGGGTTGAAGCCTACACGACGCATCTGCTTGGCCACCATGTCGCCCGTGAGCGATACGATGCCGATGTCGTGGCCGGGAGATGCCTCGACAGCCACGATGTCACCACGCTTAAGCTCCAAGCCGTTGACATTCTGATAGTAAGAACGGCGTGTATTCTTAAATCGCACCTCGAAGATATCGGTGGGTATATTGTCGGGATACTCCTCCAACCAGTTGGTTTCGTGAAGTTTATAGCAGCCCTCCGAGGCCCTCGCCTCCAGCTCGTCGCCACAGTCGCAGAAGCAACATCCGCGACCCATTTCGGGCTTATGATTTTTGTTACAACTCATCGTTATCTAAATGGGTATACTTTGTCAATATAACATTTGGGCGTAAAGATACGATTTTTTTCGGGAATGTGAAAAAATAGAGCTAAAATTTGCACAGCTAAAAATATCGAGAGTCGCTTGCTACATTTGCGGAATTATTTAGTAACTTTGCCCTTACGGAACACAAACTAAATAAGATAAGCAGAATGAGACTTTTACAACTTTTCAAAAGTGGCGTAGCGATGATTATGGCTGCCGCCACCGTATCGTGTGCAGGCGACAAGGAGCCATTCCCCGTGCCCGAAAAGCCTATTTTGGAGATGGACTACACCGCCGAGAAGACCACCTTCGAGGTGTGGGCACCTACGGCAGAGGGGGTTGTTGTGCGCCTCTACGATGGCGACACGCTTAGCGAGGAGATTGCTATGGAGCGTGCCGAAGCGGGACTTTGGCGTGCTGTTGCCGAGGGCGACCACAAGGGCGAGTATTACGCCTTTGCCGTAACCATCGATGGCAAGCAACTTAAGGAGACAGCGGGTATCTTCGCCCGTGCGCTCAATGTCAATGGCGACCGTGGCGCTATTATTGACCTTCGCGACACCGACCCTGAGGGCTGGGCAGAGGACAAGGCGCCTGAGGTCAAGCCTTCGGAGATTGTGATTTACGAGATGCACTACCGCGATATGACGGCACACGCCTCGGCAGGTAGCAGCTACCCCGGCAAGTATCTCGGTATGGCCGAGCGTGGCACACGCTCCGTGGAGGGTCTTGCAACAGGCCTCGACCACCTTGTCGAGATGGGTGTGTCGCATATCCACCTGCTCCCCACTGCCGATTTTGGCTCGATTGATGAGTCTAAGCCCACCGACCAGTACAACTGGGGCTATGAGCCTAAGAACTACTCGGCACCTGAGGGCACCTACGCCACCACCGTTGCCGACCCTGAGGCTCGTGTGCGCGAGCTAAAGAGTCTTGTTCAGGCTATGCACAAGGCGGGCTTGAAGGTTGTGCTCGATGTTGTCTACAACCACACCACCTCTACCGAGAACTGCGGTTTTGAGCTCACCGTGCCCGGCTACTTCTACCGTATGCGCGAAGATGGCTCGTTTGCCGATGGCTCAGGCTGTGGCAACGAGACTGCCAGCGAGCAGCCTATGATGCAGAAGTATATCGTAGAGTCGTTGGAGTACTGGGTTAAGGAGTACCATATCGATGGCTTCCGCTTCGACCTTATGGCAATCCACGACATCGCCACTATGAACCTTATCCGTAGCCGTTTGGAGGCTCTCAACCCCGATATTTTGCTCTATGGCGAGGGCTGGGCAGCATCTGCACCCCTCTACGATGAGAAGAAGTTAGCATTCAAGCGCTACACCTACCAGATGCCCGGTGTTGCGGCATTCTCTGACGATATACGCGATGCTCTGCGTGGCACGCTCGACCTCTCGAAGGGTGGCTTTATCCACGGTGTCGAGGGCAACAAGGAGGCTCTGAAGTTTGGTATTGTAGGCGCTATCGACCACCCTGAGGCACAGCGCCCCGATGGAGCGTGGACAGCAGCGCCAACACAGCATATCAGCTATGTAGCGTGCCACGATGACCACAACCTGCGTGACCGCCTTACACATATCTCGCCTGAGGCCTCGGAGGAGGAGCTGCTTCAGATGGTGCGCCTTGCCCACCTCGGCGTATTCACCTCGCAGGGCGTTCCCTTTATCTTCTGTGGCGAGGAGATGTTCCGCTCGAAACTTGGCGAGAAGAACACCTATAATATGCCCGATAAGTACAACGCTATCGACTGGTCGCTAAAGAGCGAATATAGCTCGCTTGTAGAGTTCGTCAAGGGTCTTATCGCTATGCGCAAGGCACACCCCGCATTCTCGCTTGGCACTGCCGAGGCTGTGCGTGAGCACCTCAGCTTTATTGAGGTCGAGAACGAGGCTGCCGTAGGCTTTGTGCTTGATAATCTTGAGGGTATCGACAGCGCCAAGCGCATCGTGGTGCTCCTCAACGGCTCACGCGAGGGCGTAGAGTTTACTATCCCTAAGGGCAACTACAAGTGGCTCACCGATGGCACAACGGTCGTTGCCGAGGGTATGGGCTCGCTGCCTGTTGATGATGGCAAATTTGCCGTATCACCCGTAACCGGCGTGGTGCTTGCCGAGTTCTAAATTATCCGCTACAAATATTGAGTGTCGACCTTCGAAAGAGAGTCGGCACTTTTTTGTTGCAAATAACCCATTTGGCTCACTTTGATGCTTTCTCCTGCATATAGTCGCATCTTTAATAAATTTAGTATACGAGTAGATATTTATTAAATAATTAAATTACTATAGGGGGGGGTAATTAATAAAGTTCTAAAAATATCCCACTATTTTTAAATTTATAAAATAGCGATTAAAAAAAGTTCTTTTTTGGTCGCAAAATGTTGCAAAAAGATGCTTGAACTTATCTCCAAATTATTATCTTCGCTTTCGGTTTAGTTCAAAGTTCGTTTGAGGGTATGTGTT
>CALGRZ010000111.1 GCA_937880705.1 uncultured Alistipes sp. | reverse complement strand
GGTTATATGCGTCAGTTCGGTATCAGCCGTATCCAGTTCCGTGAGATGGCATCGAGCGGCTTGATTCCCGGCGTTAAGAAGGCCAGCTGGTAGTCCATTGATAGTCTGATTGGCCGCAGGCCGCAGGCACTATCCACTCAGTTGGTGCGGTATGCCGAGTGTCGTGGTGGCCCAATCACACTGTCGGATGAGTATGAGTATCAGGGCGGTGCTACATATATAATATATATAACATCGCCTTAATAGTAGGAGTGTGGCTCGCTCATAGCAGCGAAAGCGCATCTCCGGTATAGGAAGATCCCGCGCGAGGTGCCCGATAGGGTACCTTCGCTCATGGGGTCGGATAAGGTGGTAGGTTGCTCGGTGCCGTAGGGTGCCACGTTGGCGTGAGCCACAAGCAACGACGACCTTATATGGGCGTTATGCGCAAGTAGAGCATAACCCGCAACGGAGGAAAGTGCCTTTGTCACAAGGGTAACTTCTCGGTTGAGGGCTGCACGAAAGGGTGTGACGTTTGAAGATCTCGAACAAGGGGCCAATAGGCTTTATCGAGGTGGTGTAGCCAAGGGGGGGAAAGGAATGCCGCTCTTGGGTGCTCCTCGGTAGATGGATGTTGGTCGGCTGTCGGGCGCAGAGGAGGTGTGGTATGTTAAGTATCGCGCTTTTTCGGTGATACGATGCCGCCTTGTTGGGGAAGCAGATGTTGGCGTAAAGGAGTTTATTGCCGACATTTGTCATGTCGACCGAGAGGGCTAATTGCTTAAAAATTAGCACAAAATGTTTGGTCGATTAAAATCTTTTGCGTATATTTGCGCGCTTTTATGCGCATTATGCCCACGCCCGAGGGCCCACTTTATTGGGTGGTGCTTGTGGGGAGGTTGGGGATAATGAGCTGAAAGACAGGGATTTAAGAATGCAATAAAAGCATATATAAACAACTTTAATTTATTAATTTTTAACTTTTAATTCATTATGACAGATCCAATTGCGGACTTTCTGACCCGAATTAGAAATGCAGTGAAAGCCAACCACAAGGTGGTTGAAGCTCCTGGTTCAAAAATTAAGCAGGAAATCACCAAGATCTTGTTTGATCAGGGTTACATCCTCGCCTACAAGTTCGACAAGGACGAGAAGGGCCATCCTTCAATTAAGATTGCCTTGAAGTACGATGAGGTGAACAAGGTGAACGCTATCAAGAACCTCAAGCGTGTTAGCCGTCCCGGCTTGCGTCAGTACGCTTCAGTATCGGAGATGCCCCGCGTACTCAACGGCCTCGGTATCGCTATCGTGTCTACCTCGAAGGGTATCATGACCGATGCACAGGCACGCAAGGAGAATGTAGGTGGTGAGGTATTGTGCTACATCTGGTAGTCCTCGACATCGCAAGAGAGTGATAACTGAAAATTAATCATCAAAAAACAACTATTACAACATGTCAAGAATTGGTAAATTACCTGTAATCTTGCCCGCTGGTGTTACTGTGGAGATCGCAGCTGACAACACGGTAAGCGTGAAAGGGCCACTTGGGACACTGAGCCAGAAGGTTGACTCAGACATCAAAGTTGAAGTTGGAACACACATCGAGAAGGATAGCCAGAAGGAGGTTCCCGCGGTTATCGTAACTCGCCCCACCAACCAGCCCCGTCACCGTTCATTGCACGGTCTGTATCGTGCTCTTATCAACAACATGGTCGTTGGTGTATCAAAGGGTTACGAGATCAAGCAGGAGCTCGTAGGTGTAGGTTTCAAGGCTGAGGTTAAGGGTCAGCTTCTCGAGATGAGCTTGGGCTATTCACACGATATCGCCCTCTTGCTCCCCGCAGAGATTCAGGCTACAGCCGTAACTGAGAAGAAGGGTAACCCCATCCTCACACTTAAGAGTATCGATAAGCAGCTTGTAGGTCAGGTTGCAGCGAAGATTCGCTCTATGCGTAAGCCTGAGCCTTACAAGGGTAAGGGTATTAAGTTCGTCGGCGAGGTAATCCGTCGCAAGGCAGGTAAGTCGGCAGCTAAATAGTAAATAA
>CALGRZ010000110.1 GCA_937880705.1 uncultured Alistipes sp. | reverse complement strand
GTGAAGAAGCGCAAGGGACCTATGGTGATTTCTTCTTGAATGGGACGAAAGATAATCTGGTAAACGATTCCATTGGTCCGGAGATTGGTGTTTTCCTGAACTCTACTGATTTTGTGTGGGGTGATCGTGTACACGAGACTCCTTTGCTGATGCTTTCGTTGTACGATGCCGAGGGTATCAATGCTACGGGTGGCGGTATAGGGCATGATTTGATTGCTATCATTGATAATGATCCTCAAAAAACATTTGTGCTCAACAGTTATTACACCTCGGAACCGGGAGATTATACCCGCGGGACGGTAATGTATACCTTGTTGGTGCGTGCATGGGATGTGTTGAATAATTCATCGGCTGTAGAGGTCCCGTTTGAAGTGGTGCCAGGTTTGCGGCCTGCGATGGGCTATGTATGGAATACTCCGAATCCAGCCCGGACGACTACCACTTTCATTATCGCTCATAATCGTCCGCAGACTGAGTTGACGGTGAAGCTGGAATTGTTTGATTTTTCTGGACGTTTGTTGTGGAACCATTCCCAGACGGGTATGTCGTCGGGCAATAATTTGCACGTCACTTGGGATTTGACTACGAATGGCGGCCAACCCATCGGGAATGGAGTGTATCTCTATCGGGTATCCCTTTCCTCTGCTGGAGGTGAAGAGGTCACCAAAGCACGAAAAATAGTGGTGGCAAGGCAATAAAAGATGAAGATTCAAGTTTTATTAGGTACGAACTTAAAGAATAAGATATGAAGAAAACTCTGATTATAACAACATTGCTGTTGGTTTGTGTGGTGCAGGCCGCATGGGCACAGAAGGAACAGTTCAACCCCGTACAGCATGGTGTCACCTCGTTGATGGTGGCCCCCGATTCACGTGGGGGTGGTATGGGGGATGTGGGTGCAGCTACCGACCCCGATGTCTATTCCCAGTATTGGAATCCTGCCAAGTATCCGTTTAATATTGCTCGTGCAGGCTTGGGCATCTCTTATACTCCGTGGCTTCGTCAGTTGGTGAGCGATATGGACTTGGCGTATCTTGCCGGATACTACCGCATAGGCGACTATTCTGCCGTGTCAGGCTCGCTCAGATACTTCTCGCTTGGCGAGGTCGAGGCGGGTACCGAGGTGGAGCTAAAGGTGGGCATATCCTACACCTCGATAGAGAGTGCGCGCAAGAACCTCGATGCCGAGGTGGGTGCGCTCGGCTTCGAGCAGGTGAGTGTTCAGGCCAAGGAGAGGTGGCAGGAGGCCTTGAGCCGTATTCGTGTCGAGGGTGGCAGTGACAAGGATCGCACCATCTTCTACACCGCGCTCTACCACGCCCTGCTGCACCCCAACATCATAAGCGATGTCGATGGCCAATATCCGATGATGGAGCAGGGTAGGACGGGTGTTGCCGTGGGCTATGACCGCTATACGGTATTCTCGCTGTGGGATACCTATCGCAATCTGCATCAGCTGCTTACGCTGGTCTACCCCGAGCGACAGTCCGATATGCTCAACTCCATGGTCGAGATGTCGAAGGAGTGGGGCTGGCTGCCACGCTGGGAGCTCTACGGCCGTGAAACATTCACCATGGAGGGTGATCCCGCCATTCCGGTTATCGTGGATAGCTACCTTAAGGGGTTGCGCGACTTCGACGTTGAGGCGGCCTACGAGGCCATGAAACGCTCGGCTACAACGCCTGGCGAGCATAACCCCATACGTCCCGATATAGACCCCTACATCGAGCGGGGCTACATCCCCGTGGGGTGGTTTGCCCAAGATATGTCGGGCGACAACTCCGTGTCGCACGCTCTGGAGTACTACGTTGCCGACCACGCCCTCTCGCTGTTTGCCCGCGAGTTGGGCGACAAGGCCTTTGCGCGTGAGATGGAGCGCAGGGCGGCGGGGTGGCGCAACTACTACTCGGCGGCGGATCGCGCGTTGCGCCCCATAGACAAGGACGGCAACTTCATAGAGCCGTTTGACCCCGCCGATGGAGCCAACTTCTCGAATGTCGTAGGCTTCCACGAGGGTAGCGCATGGAACTACACCTTCTTCGTGCCCCACGACATCGAGGGCCTCATAGAGATTATGGGTGGCCAGAGCCGCTTTGTCGATGGGCTTAACCGCGTATTTGTCGAGGGCTACTATGACCCCACCAACGAGCCCGATATCGCCTACCCCTACCTGTTTAGTCGTGTTAAGGGCTATGAGCATCTTACGCAGGAGTATGTGGATAGAATACTCGACGAGAACTACTCAACCGCGCCCGATGGTCTGCCCGGCAACGACGACACGGGAACGATGTCGGCGTGGGCCGTATTCTCGATGATGGGCCTCTACCCCGACTGCCCGGGCGAGCCGTACTACACCATCACCACGCCTCGCTTCAGGCGTGTGGAGATAGACGCGATGCGCGGTACGATCGTAATTACCAAGGAGGGCGATGGTGCCAACATATCCGCAAAGGGTGTGTCGCTGGGTGGCCGGCGCATCGACAGATTTCGTATCTCGCACGATGAGCTTATCGAAGCTAAAGAGTTGAAACTAAATACAAATTGATATGAAAAAGATTACGTTAGTTAGCATGTTTGCAGCCCTGTTTGCATTTGTGGGCTGTGCGACCTCGGCTGTGGACTACACCGCCAAGGTGGATCCGCTCATTGGCTCGGGAGGCCATGGCCACGTCTTTGTGGGTGCTCACCACCCCTTTGGCATGACCCAGGTAGGCCCCACAAGCATCACCCAGGAGTGGGACTGGTGCTCGGGCTACCATGCCTCGGAGAATAGCGTTATAGGCTTCTCGCATACCCACCTCTCGGGTACGGGTTGTGGCGATCTGTTCGATGTTACGCTGATGCCCGTCACGGGCGATGTGACCTATGCTCGTGGACGTCTTGGTGACTACTCTACGGGCTTCTGGTCGGAGGCCGACCGCGAGCAGGAGGTGGTAACGCCGGGCTACTACTCGGTGCCCCTCACGCGCTACAACATCCTTGCCGAGATGACCGCCACGCCGCGTGGTGGTCTGCACCGCTACACCTTCCCTGCCAGCGATGAGGCCGCCATCATCCTCGATCTGTTGCATGGTGGCTGCTGGGATCGTCCCGAGGATCTCTATGCCGAGGCCGAGGGTGATCGTCGCATTGTGGGTCGTCGCCACAGCTACGGCTGGGCCGATGCCCAGAAGGTCTTCTTCGTTGTCGAGTTCTCGAAGCCCTTCGATAAGTTTGAGCCTATCGGCGAGGATAACTACTACTACCGCATACACTTCCGTACCGAGGAGGGTGAGCAGATAGGTGTTAAGGTTGCTCTGTCGTCGGTGAGCCTCGATGGTGCACGCCTTAACTTTGAGAGCGAGCTCGCAGCACTCGACTTCGACACCGCACGTCAGGAGGCACAGCAGGCATGGAACCGCGAGATAGGCAAGATACGCATCGAGGGTGCTACGCCCGAGCAGGAGCGCATCTTCTACACGGCTGTCTACCACTTCCTCCACGCTCCGTCGCTCTTCTCGGATGTCGACGGCAAGTATCGCGGTGCCGATAACGAGGTCTACGACAACCCCGGTTTTGACACCTACACAACCTTCTCGCTGTGGGATACCTATCGTGCCAAGCTGCCTCTGCTGACTATCACCCACCCCGAGATGATGGACGATGTGACCAACTCGATGGTCGACATATATAAGAAGCAGGGCTTCCTGCCTATATGGCATCTGTGGGGCTGCGAGACGGGATGTATGGTCGGCTCGCCCGGTATCATTGCCGTTGCCGATGCCGTGGCGAAGGGTATCGAGGGTGTCAACCCCGAGGAGGCGTGGGAGGCCATCTACGCCTCATGCATGCACGACATCCGTGGTGGTAAGCACCGCAAGGTGTATGGATATATGCCCAACGACCTTGTTGCCGAGAGCATAGGCCACGACATGGAGTTTGCCATTGCCGATGCAGCAGCATCGGAGGCGGCCCGTAAGTTGGGCAAGAGTGCCGAGGCCGAGGAGCTGGACAAGCGCAGCCACTCGTGGCTCAACTACTTTGACCCCAGCGTGGGCTTCGTGCGCGGTAAGTCCTCGACGGGCGAGTGGCGTGCCGACTTCAACCCCTATAACTCGTCGCGTATTGCCAACGAGTACTGCGAGGGTAATGCTTGGCAGTACACCTGGCTTGTACCCCAGGACCTCGACCTGTTGGTTGAGTGCTTCGGTGGCAGAGAGCAGACCCTGGAGCGTCTCGACGGCCTCTTCGTGGCAGATACACGCCTCGAGGGTGAGGACGTAACGCCCGACATCTCGGGCCTTATCGGTCAGTATGTTCACGGCAACGAGCCGAGCCACCACATCATCTACTTCTACACCATGCTGGGTGAGCCTTGGAAGGCTGCCGATCGCCTCTATGAGGTTATGGATGTGATGTACTCGGATCAGCCCGATGGTCTGTCGGGTAACGAGGATGTGGGCCAGATGTCGGCGTGGTATATCATGACCACGCTGGGCTTCTACCCCGTGGAGCCTGCCTCGGGTAAGTATGTGCTGGGCGTGCCCATGGTTGACCGTGCCGAGGTAGATGTCGAGGGCGGTGTCTTCAGCGTTGTGCGCGAGGGCTACACCCCCGACAACCGCTATGTTCAGCGCGTGGAGCTCAATGGCGAGGAGCTGCGCCGTGGCTACATCACCCACGAGGAGGTTATTCGTGGCGGTGAGCTTCGTTTCATAATGGGCGCAGAGAAGTGCCTCTACTATGATTTGTAGAGATATTTCTTAACGTGTGCAAGGGGTTGATTGTAAGCCCCTTGCATATTGGTGAATAAATTTTCTCGAAAAAAGAGGATAATTCGGGCGGAAGTTTGTATTTTTGTCGCGAAATAACTCAACATAGAACAAAATTATTAACCTCAATTTCGAATAGAATGAGTATGAATATCTCGTCTCGTGACATTCTGGTAGGCATCAAGGAGTATCTGTTGATGACCTTTGGTATGTTCTGCTACGCCTTTGGCTGGCTTCAGTGTGTGCTGCCCGCAGGAGGTATGGGTGGTGGTGCTGCAGGTTTGGCAACCATCATCAATGCTATACTTCCCGCCAGCCTTACGTCGTTTCTGACCATCGGTACGCTGGTCTTCATCATCAACGTCATCCTGCTTATTCTGGGTGTGATGATTGTCGGCTGGAAGTTCGGTATCAAGACCCTCTACTGTATCTTTATGATGTCGTTGATGTTCAACCTTGTGGAGATGTACATCCCCCAGGGCATCATGGTTAAGATGTTCTCGGAGGTCGCCGCAGGTAACCTTCTGCTGGTGGTTCTCGGTGCTGCATCGTGCGGTGTGGGTATCGCAGTAGCCTTTATGCAGGGTGGCTCTACGGGTGGTACCGATATCGTTGCCATGATTATCAATAAGTTCCGCACCGTAAGCTATGGCCGCGTGCTGCTTATGACCGACTGCGGTATCTTGATCTCGTCGCTCTTCCTCACCACGACCATCACGGTTGCCGGTGTGGATACCGTCATCGAGCCCCTGTCGCCTCTGGCCTTCGCCCGTATGGTCTACGGTTTTATCATGATTGCCGTCATCGGCTATACTGTCGACCTGGTACAGTCGGGCAACCAGCAGTCTAACCAGATACTTATCTTCTGCAAGGACTACGAGAAGATGGCCGATATGATCAATACCAAGGCACATCGTGGTGCTACGCTTATCGACGCTATGGGTTGGTACACCAAGACCCCCTCGAAGGCCGTTATGGTCGTATGCCGTAAGCGCGATACAACCCAGATCCTGAAGTTCGTTAAGGAGGAGGATCCCTCGGCCTTCATCACCGTAGGCTCGGTGATGGGTGTCTATGGTCAGGGCTTCGACGCCTTGAACAAGGTCTGATAGGCTCCCCCGGAGCATAACTATACTGCTGCCATGCTCTACGCACAGGTGGTTCTACCGTTGGCGCAGCCGGCCTATACCTTCTCGTTGGAGGAGGGGCTGGGTGTCGAGGTGGGAGATGCCGTTGTCGTACAGTTTGGCAGCAGTCGTTATTATACGGGCATCGTATGGTCAATAGAGGCTGTGCGCCCCGACCTGCGACGCATCAAACCCATCCTGCGCAAGCTCTACAACACGCCACTGCTCAACGATGCGGCACAACGCCTCTGGGAGTGGGTTGCCGACTACTATATGTGCAGCCTCGGTGAGGTTATGATCATGGCCCTGCCGTCGCTTGCCAAGCCCACGGCGCAGTCGCTCGATGCGCTTGCCGATATGTGCATCACCGCGCCTACGGAGAGCTATGTGGCCCTTGCCGAGCACCTGCGCACGGAGCAGGCTCTGGCCGACTATGTCGAGCGTCATGGCCGTCGCGCGCCACGGCGTACCGCCACGATGGATCTTATCGCCGAGCTTGCCGCGCGGCGTGGTGCCGAGGATGGCTTTGTGCCGCGACGTCTTGTAGATGCCGAGCCGCAACATATCGCTGCGTTGCGTAGCAAGGGCCTTGTCGTCAGCGAGCTGCGCGAGCGTGAGAGGCTCTTGGGTCGAGGCGAGGAGTCCTTCCTGCTGCCTACGCTCTCCACGGCACAGCGTGCCTCGTTGGAGGCTATCCGCGAGGCGCACGATAAGGGCCGTGTGGCACTGCTGCATGGCGTCACAGGCTCGGGCAAGACCGAGATATACATACACCTTATCGCCGAGGTGCTGGCCGCAGGAGGTGATGTGCTGTTGCTGGTGCCCGAGATTGTCATCACCTCACAACTTATCGACCGTCTGGAGCGCATCTTCGAGGGTCGCACAACAACCTACCACTCGCGACTTACGCAGGTGCGACGTGGCCAGACCTTCCTGCGCCTTGCCGCCTCGTCGGGGGGTGAGCTTGTTGTGGGTGTACGCTCCGCTATCTTCCTTCCCCTGAAGCATGCAGGGCTTATTATCGTCGACGAGGAGCACGACCCGAGCTATAAGCAGAGTGACCGTCAACCGCGCTACAATGCGCGTGACTGCGCCGTTGTCATGGCGCGTAAGTATGGTGCGCGTGTGCTGCTGGGTAGTGCCACGCCCTCGCTCGAGAGTTACATCAACGCCCTCGCCGGCAAGTATGCCTATGTCGAGCTGAAGGAGCGTTGGGGCGACGGTGTTCTGCCCGAGGTTGTGGTCTCCGACACGCTGCGTGCCGTGAAGCGCAACGAGCGCAAGGTGCACTTCAATGTCGAGCTGCTGGATAACATCACGCGCTCGCTCAAGGCGGGTGAGCAGGTCATCCTCTTCCAAAATCGCAGGGGCTATGCACCCTATATTCAGTGCAGCACCTGTGGATACTCGCCTCGCTGTCCGCACTGCAACGTAACCCTTACGCAGCATAAGCGATCGGGGCGTATGGAGTGCCACTACTGCGGCTATACGATCGACCGACCTACGGTCTGCCCCGCCTGCCAGACACAGGATCTGAAGAGTATGGGCTTCGGCACGGAGAAGGTCGAGGAGGAGATCGCAAGGCTCTATCCCGAGGCGCGTGTGGAGCGACTGGATGGCGATACATCGTCCTCGGAACGCTCATTTAGACAGATTGTTACGCGCTTTGAGGAGGGAACGACAGATATTTTGGTCGGCACCCAGATACTCACCAAGGGCTTCGACTTCGGTGGCGTTACCACCGTGGGTATCCTCAATGCCGATAACCTGCTCTCGGCACCCGATTTCAGGGCTGCCGAGCGCGCCTTTCAGTTGATGATGCAGGTGGCGGGCCGTGCCGGCAGGCGCAACGACCGTGGCCGTGTGGTGATACAGACCTCACAGCCTACACACCCCGTCATCCGTCAGGTTGCCGTGGGTGACTACCACGCGATGGCCCTCGCCGAGCTCAATGAGCGCAAGGCCTTTGGCTATCCTCCCTACTCGCGTCTGGTGCGCTTTATGCTCCGCTCGGAGGAGTACAATGTGCTGCACCACGCCTCACACCTCTTTGCCGAGGCCATGCGTCGTAAGTTTGGGGCGCGTGTTATGGGCCCCGTGGCATCGGCCGTGGAGAGGTTGCGTGGCGAGTACCGTGTCGAGATACTGCTCAAGGTGGAGTCGGGAGCCTCTATGTCGCTGGCTCGTAAGATGATAGGCGAGCTTATCGGGGCCACCAAGGAGGATGACGCCTATCGCCGTGTGACCATCGCCGTAGATGTAGATGCTTGGTAGCTGTTAGTCGAGGTGTATGACCTCCTCGAAGTGTCGTCCGAAGCGGTCGGTGGCTCTTATCGTAAGCAGCTTCGTCGAGGGCGCAGGGCGGCATCTGAAGTAGTGCTTGTGGGGGTATGCCGAGCGGCGTAGTCGGGCCATTATTGTTTCGTCGTAAGTAGCCTCATTCTCAACGTAGTAGATGTAGTCGGGGTCGACAATCTCGATCTGCTCCATGGCACCTCTCGGTGTGCCATCCTCCATCCATTCGACCCTCCAGCGGTCATCCCAGCCGATGATCTTCACCACCACATAATCCTCATTTTCGTTCACCCTGCCGGTGGGCCATACGACCATCTGTTTGTTGGCGTTGTGACCCAGCATGCGGTGGTGCCACTGCCAGTTGCCGTCACGCTCCTCGATGCAGAATACGCCCTGTGGCGTACCATCCGAGCAGATGGGTGCAAACCACAGATTACCATTCACTTGTGCTACGCTGTGCTCGACGATGTCGGGGGCGATGTCTGCCGTGGCATGGCGGTGGCGGTGACCCGTGACGAAGTCTATCTCATGACCCTTGGCCAGGCGTATTATGGGTCTTGCATATTTGAGTAGCGAGCCACCTCCGCGGTAGTCCACCACGGGGGCGTGCATGGCTATTACCACGCGGCTGTCGGGGTCTATCTTGCGCAGCTCGCGTTTGAGCCAGCGCAGCTGCCCCCTGTCAATGTCGATGTGGTAGTTGTCGTGGTCGGTATAGACGATGTTGTCCAGCGCAAAGAGGTGGCTGTCGCCAAGCTGTACCGTGTAGTTGCGCGGGCCGAATACGGCCTCGTAGCACTCCTGTGCAAGTGGCTCGTTGTCAACCACATCGGCAGGGTGGTCGTGGTTGCCTATGACGGCATACACGGGCACTCCGAGGGCCTCAAACATGGCCTTCACCCGAGGCAAGAACTCCATCGTGTCCCACACCACGTCGCCCGTTAGCAGCAGGGCGGTGGGGTAGCCCGTTGCGCGGTACTCCTCGACGATGGTGGCTATGCGGGGCACTATCTCGCACTCGAGGCGCGCAAGTTGCTCCTCGGTCTGCGGCTGTGGGTCACCTACCACGATAAGGTTGAAGCCTCGCTCTTGTGCCGTGGCGAGGGTGGTGCTCAAGAGCACCATGGCCATAAGGATATATCTTCTCATAGTCGTAGTTTTCTAATTTCGGCAACAAATATACAAAAAAGTATCTGTTTTGACGGCCTTTGTTGTGGGAGGGTTGTTGGGCGTGCATCGCTATGGCGGGGAAGATTGCGAAAAATCTCCGCGCGTGTGCACGCATATGAGGAAATTTTACTAACTTTGTGCGATTATGGAAAATTTTGTAGTATCAGCCCGCAAGTATCGCCCGGCAACCTTTGCTTCGGTTGTTGGTCAGCGACATATTACATCGACCCTTAAGAACGCCATCGAGCGCGGCCAGTTGGCCCATGCCTACCTCTTCTGTGGCCCTCGAGGTGTGGGTAAGACCACCTGCGCGCGTATCTTTGCCAAGGCCATCAACTGCCTCAATGCCAAGGGTGGTGAGGCCTGCAACGAGTGTGAGTCGTGTCGCTCGTTCAACGAGGGTCGCTCGCTCAATGTGCACGAGCTGGATGCCGCCTCGAACAACTCGGTGGACGACATCCGCAACCTCATCGAGCAGGTGAGGATAATACCCCAGCAGGGTCGCTACTCGGTATTTGTTATCGACGAGGTTCACATGCTCTCGGCGGCAGCCTTCAACGCCTTCCTTAAGACCCTTGAGGAGCCGCCCCGTCACGCCATCTTCATCCTCGCCACCACCGAGAAGCATAAGATCATACCCACCATCCTGTCGCGTTGTCAGATCTACGACTTCAACCGCATTAAGGTTGAGGATGGCGTGGAGTATCTGCGTTACATAGCGCAGCAGGAGGGTGTCGAGGCCGATGATGAGGCACTCAACCTTATCGCCCACAAGGCCGATGGCGGTATGCGCGATGCGTTGTCGATGTTCGACAAGGCGGTGTCGTTCTGTGGCACAAGACTCAACTATAAGGATGTGGCCGCCACGCTCAATGTGCTGGACTACGACACCTACTTCACCGTTACGGATATGTTGCTCGAGGGCAGGTATGTCGATGCGCTGATGGCCTTCGACGGAGTGCTCGCGCGCGGTTTCTCGCCGCAGATATTCATCGCGGGTCTGAACGCCCACATGCGCGACCTGCTGATGTCCAAGGGGCCGGCCATATCGCTTGTGGAGTTTACCGGAACGCTCGTCGAGAGGTATCGGACACAGGCTGAACGCTGCCCCGAGAGCTTCCTATTTAACGCCATTGCGTTGCTCACCGAGGCCGATGGAAAGATACGACAGTCGTCGAACCAACGACTGCTTGTGGAGCTGGGACTGATGAAGATTGCGGGTCTCGGTCAAAAAAAAAATGACGAGGTAGATAGCCTGACCTTTGCCACCGACCTGCCCCTGCCCGATCTGGTTGCAACCCCTGTCCCGCAGCCGCAACCCGTGGCGCAGACAGCCCCGCAGCCGCAACCCGTGGCGCAGACAGCCCCGCAGCCGCAACCTGCTGTGGCTGTGGCGGAGCAACCGAGAGTAGAGCCCACCCCCGTGGTACAGCCGAGCGCAGAGCCGGTGTCGGCCGAGCAACCAAGAGTAGAGCCCCAACCCGTGGCGCAACCCACAGCAGAAGCCCCGAAGACCGAGGAGCGGCCGATGTCGTCGGCACGACGTCTGTCGACGGTGAGAGCTACAAAGACCAGCGTATCGCTCAACGACCTGCTTGGTGGTGGCATTAAGACCGCGAGCGAGCAGGTGGCCGAGGAGTTGGCCTCGGCGCAGAACATGTCGGTAGACCCCGATGCAGCGGCGAAGATTGAGGCTGCGCGTGAGCGTATCGTGGAGTATATCTCGCATGAGCGACCCCGCCACCGCCCCGTCTTTGAGCGTATGCGTGTCGAGGGCAACACCATGACACTGCGTGTGCCGTCGAGGGAGCAGGCCGATGACATCCTCTACAACGAGGCCGATATAAAACGTCGTGTGGCCGAGCTGTCGGGTGTCGAGGGTCTTGTGAACTTCAATGTGGTGGTCGACGAGCGCATCCGTGCTGCCAAGCCGATTAAGATTGAGGATCGTCTGCGACACATGATCGCCAAGAACGAGAAGCTCACGGAGTTTATCACCAAGCTGGAGCTCGATGCCGAGTAGTCTGTAATGGGAGGATGCCCCAACCCCTCGCTATATCGGCGAGGCGGTCAGAAGCGGCGTTGGAAGATTAAGCGGCATCGGCAAATACCCCCCCCATCGAGGGTGCAGAGAGTTGGGCCTTGATGCGCCAAATCATGTTTTGACAAGGAGCAGACAAGGAGAGTTAGACTTTAAATTAAATAACAACAAATAAGACAATACGATGATTAAGGATTTTGTTCAGGAGCTCGAGTGGCGCGGTATGATTCACACCATCATGCCCGGTGCCAAGGAGCAGTTACAGAAGGAGATGACCACGGCCTACCTGGGTATCGACCCCACGGCCGACTCACTGCATATCGGTCACCTGGTGGGTGTTATGATCTTGAAGCACTTCCAGATGTGTGGCCACCGCCCCATAGCCCTCATCGGAGGTGCTACGGGCATGATTGGCGATCCGTCGGGTAAGTCGCAGGAGCGTAACCTGTTGGATGAGGCTACGCTGCGTCACAACCAGGAGGCTATCAAAGCACAGCTCTCGAAGCTTATCGACTTCGACTCGGAGGCCGAGAACCACGCCCTGCTGGTCAACAACTACGACTGGATGAAGGAGTTCTCGTTCTTGGACTTTGCCCGCGACATTGGCAAGTGCATCACCGTAAACTACATGATGGCCAAGGACTCGGTGAAGAAGCGTTTCAACGGCGAGGGCGACGGCATGTCGTTCACGGAGTTCACCTACCAGCTTCTGCAGGGCTACGACTTCCTGCACCTCTACCAGCAGTACAACTGCAAGGTGCAGCTGGGTGGTGCCGACCAGTGGGGTAACATCACCACGGGTACGGAGCTTATACGCCGTAAGCTGGGTGCCGAGGCCGAGGCTTTTGCCATCACCTGCCCGCTTATCACCAAGGCCGATGGCACCAAGTTTGGTAAGACCGAGAGCGGTAACGTATGGCTCGATGCCCGCTACACCTCGCCCTACAAGTTCTACCAGTTCTGGCTCAATGTGAGCGACGACGACGCCAAGCGTTACATCAAGATCTTCACGCTGCTCGACCGTGACACCATCGAGGCTCTTATCGCCGAGCACGACGAGGCACCCCACCTGCGTGTGTTGCAGAAGCGTCTGGCCGAGGAGATAACCACCATGATTCACTCGGCCGAGGAGCTGGAGAAGGCCAAGGCTGCGACCAACATCCTCTTCGGCAATGCCACCTCGGAGGCGTTGCGCTCGCTCGACGAGGCTACGCTCTTGCAGGTCTTCGAGGGTGTGCCCCAGTTTACCATTGCGCGTGAGGAGCTGGGCAAGAGCTTCATCGACATCGTTGCCGAGATCTGCAAGGTATTCCCCTCGAAGGGTGAGTGCCGCAAGATGGTGCAGGGTGGCGGTGTGCAGCTCAACAAGGAGAAGCTCACGGATGCCATGCGCCCCGTTACCGAGGCCGACCTCATCGCGGGCAAGTACCTGCTGGCACAGCGTGGCAAGAAGAACTACTATCTTATCACCGTAGAGTAACCGCACCGTGAACAAGAGTTATACCATACGTCTTGACGGCATCTACCTGCGTGCCTACCACGGCTGCTACGACCTGGAGCAGCAGGTGGGCAACCGTTTCAGGGTCGATGTGGCCATCACCACACCTCTGGGTGAGTTGCACCGCGAGGACGACGTCACCAAGGCGGTGAACTACCTCACCGTCTACGAGATTATCGAGCAGACGATGAAGCGCACGCAGCGCACCATAGAGGCTGCTGCGGCCAACATCATCGACGCTATCAAGGCCGCCTTCCCCGAGATTGAGACGGTGGAGTGCACCGTGGCCAAGCTCGCCCCACCCCTCGGAGGTAAGATCGACAAGGTAAGTGTAACATTAATCGGATAAACACTATGGCAGAAACATCAACTAAACGTGGCGGCTTTGGCGGTAAGCTGGCTGCCATCCTCGCCGCTGCAGGCTCGGCCATCGGCCTGGGTAACATCTGGCGATTTCCCTATATCACCGGTGACAATGGCGGTGGAGCCTTCATCATCATCTACTTGGGTTGTATCCTGCTGCTCGGCCTGCCGTTGCTCATTGCCGAGTTTGCCGTGGGTCACAACACCAAGCGCAACCCCGTGGATGCCTTCGCCACCATCAAGCGTGGCTGGGGCTGGCTCGGAGCTATGGGCCTGGTGTCGGTATTCCTCATCATGGGCTACTACTTCGTCATCTCGGGCTGGACTATCAACTACGCCATAGCCTCGGCTACGGACTCCATAGGCAGTGACTTTGGTGCCTTCTACACCTCGTTTACCACCTCTACATGGTCACCGCTGATCTACACCTTGGTATTTATCCTCCTCACCCACTTCATCATCCAGGGAGGCGTGCAGGGCGGTATCGAGAAGGCATCGAAGATCATGATGCCTCTGCTCTTCGTCATCCTCATCGTCTTGGCTATCTACTCGTTTGTGCTGCCCGAGGGTCGCGAGGCGTTGGCCAATGTCTTCACCCCCGACTTCTCGAAGGTGTCGGGCAAGTCGTTCCTGGCAGCCATGGGTCAGGCCTTCTTTACACTCTCGGTGGGTATGGGTGCCATGCTTATCTACGGCTCATACTTCAAGGAGGGCACCAAGATCGCAGGTACGGCCATCAGCGTGGTGTCGCTCGACACGATTGTAGCCCTCACAGCCGCCATCATCATCTTCTCGGCGGGTGTCGAGGATCAGAGTGGCCCGCAGCTCGCCTTTGTGGCCATGCCCACGGTCTTCTCGACCATGCCGTGGGGCAATCTCTGGGCTACGCTCTTCTTCCTGCTGCTGGGTCTGGCGGCACTCTCTTCGACAATATCTATGCACGAGGCTGTGACCTCGTACTTTGTCGAGAAGCGCAACATGTCGCGTAACAAGGCGGCATGGCTGGTCACCCTCGGCACCATCGTGCTGGCCTCGGTGGCCTCGCTCTCGCTCGGCGTGTGGGATGGCGTGCGTGTTGCCGGCATGAACTTCTTCTCGCTCTTGGATAACTTCACGGCTATCGTCATGCTGCCCCTGCTGGGTGTGCTGACATCAATCTTCGTGGGTTGGATATGGCGTAAGGAGGATATGAAGGCCGAGCTTACGGCCGAGGGCGGTGTCGACAAGGCTACCTACCCCGTCATCCGCTTCTTGCTGCGCTGGGTATGCCCCGTGCTGGTGTCGACGGTATTTGTCTTCGGCATCATCGACTTTATCAAGACTTTATAAGAGTAACAACACAATAAAACTAAAAGATTATGGCAGAGTTTATCTATCAGGAGCCGTTCCCTATCCAGCAGGATAAGACGGAGTACCGCCTTCTGACGAAGGATTATGTTAAGGTCGTGGAGTGCGACGGCCGTAAGATTTTGAAGGTAGACCCCAAGGGTCTGGAGCTGCTTGCCAAGGAGGCGTATAACGATGTGTCGTTCTACCTGCGTGCCTCGCACCTCCAGAAGCTGGCCAACATCCTCGAGGATAAGGAGGCTACCGACAACGACAAGTTCGTTGCCTACACCATGCTTATGAACCAGTGCGTGGCTGCCGAGGGTGAGCTGCCTACCTGCCAGGATACAGGTACGGCCATCTGCATCGGCCACAAGGGCGAGGATGTATATACCGGTGCCAACGATGCAGAGTGCATCTCGCGCGGTGTCTACGAGACCTACAAGGAGCGTAACCTGCGCTACTCGCAGGTGGTGCCCTTCACCATGACCGAAGAGAAGAACTCGGCAACCAACCTCCCCGCGCAGATCGACATCTATGCCGGTCATCCGGGCATGGAGTACGACTTCTTGTTCATCACCAAGGGTGGTGGCTCGGCAAACAAGACCTTCCTCTACCAGCAGACCAAGGCCCTGCTCAACGAGGAGTCGTTGACAGCCTTCATCAAGAAGCATATCCTCGACCTCGGCACCTCGGCATGTCCTCCCTACCACCTGGCCATCTGCATCGGTGGTACCTCGGCCGAGATGTGTCTTTCGACCGTTAAGAAGGCCTCGGCAGGCTACCTCGACGAGCTGCCCACATCGGGTAACGAGGGTGGCCGCTGCTTCCGCGATCTGGAGTGGGAGGCCAAGGTTGAGAAGATATGCCAGGAGATAGGTCTTGGCGCACAGTTCGGTGGTAAGTACTATATCCACGACGTGCGTGTTATCCGTGCTCCGCGTCATGCCGCATCGTGCCCCGTGGCTATCGGCGTGAGCTGCTCGGCAGACCGTAACATCAAGGCCAAGATTACCCCCGACGGCATCTTCCTCGAGCAGCTGGAGAAGAACCCTGCACGCTTCCTGCCCGCACAGGCACCCGCCATGTCGCCCGCCGTGGATATCGACCTTGACGAGGGTATGGACAAGGTGCGCGAGACACTGTCGAAGTACCCCATTAAGACACGTCTTAACCTTAAGGGTACTCTGGTCGTAGCGCGTGACATTGCACACGCCCGCATCAAGCAGATGCTCGACGAGGGTAAGCCTATGCCCGACTACTTCAAGAACCACCCTGTATACTACGCAGGCCCTGCCAAGACCCCTGCCGGCATGCCTTCAGGTTCGTTTGGCCCCACCACGGCAGGTCGTATGGACTCATACGTCGACCTCTTCCAGAAGGCCGGTGGCTCGATGGTCATGGTTGCCAAGGGTAACCGCTCACAGCAGGTTACCGATGCTTGCAAGGCCAATGGTGGCTTCTACCTCGGCTCTATCGGTGGCCCTGCAGCCATCCTCGCGAAGAACTCGATCAAGAAGGTTGAGGTTGTAGACTTCGAGGAGCTCGGCATGGAGGCAGTCCGCAAGATCTACGTTGAGAACTTCCCTGCATTCATCATTGTGGATGATAAGGGTAATGATTTCTTTGCCGACTTCGCCCATTAAAAGCGTATAGAGGGGCTATTTCGGCGACTTGCTTAAGTGCGAAGTGCTCACATACGTTAAGTATGCTGCGCCTTCGCCCTTGGCACAAGTAGCCGTCGCTCTACTCTACAACAAGTTGGTGGAGATAGATCTTCAAGAACCCGTCTGATGGGTGATAATTGGACGGGTTCTTTACAATATTTCGCCCTCCGAGGCGTTGGATAAATATCGGTAAGTTATAATGATGGTCAGATGAGACTTTTACTAAAGATACGATTTACGCTACTCACCGTTGTGGCACTGCTCTGCACGTTGGTGTCATGGGCACAGGTGTCGTTCACGGCCTCGGCCCCCGCGCTGACGGCTATGGACCGCCCCTTCCGTGTCGAGTTTGAGCTGAACAGCCAGCCCAACGATGAGACCTTTACCTCGCCCTCGTTCGAGGGCTTCGAGGTGTTGGCAGGCCCCAGCCTCTCCACAGGACGTTCGGTGCAGTGGGTCAACGGACAGCGCTCCGAGAACTACACCTGCACATACACCTATGTGCTACTGCCTACCGCCCCGGGTAACTACACCATCGGTGCAGCCTCGGTGGAGGTGGATGGTCGCAAGTACTCGACACGCCCCCTGCTCATAGAGGTGATCGCCGAGGATAAGGCCAACGAGCAAAACACAACACCCTCGCCTCGTCAAGCGGGCCCCTCGCGCACGCCCGACAGCCGCATAGGCAAGGATGACATCCTTCTACGACTGAAAATATCGGATAATGACCTCTACAAGGGTGAGACACTGCGCGCCTCGCTGGTGCTCTACACCCGTGTCAATATCGACCAGATAGAGAGCCTCGACCTGCCGCCCTTTGACGACTTCTGGTCGCAGGAGCTCACCTTCGACAATACACCCTCGCGTGAGGAGCTTAATGGGCGTGTCTACGAGACCTACAAGATCGCGGAGTATATGCTCTCGCCACAGCGTAGCGGCAAGATAACCATACCCTCGGCGGTGATGAATGTCTTAGCGCAGGTGGTCGTGCAGGACAACCGTGGCTTCGACCCCATCTTCGGAGGCCGACAGATATACCATGTCAAGCGCGAGCTGAAGAGCCCCGAGGTCGCGATCAACGTCAAGGAGTTCCCCGCAGGCGCACCCTCATCGTTTGGTGGTGCCGTGGGTAGCTTCACGATGCGTAGCAAGATGCCCGAGAGGGATATCATGGCCAACACGGCCGAGATGGTCGAGATAACCATCTCGGGTAGTGGCAATCTCAAGTTTATAACGGCTCCGAAGATGCGTATGCCCGAGTCATTCGAGCTCTACGACACGAAGGTTGTCGACAATGTCAAGGTGTCGGCATCGGGCACGAGTGGCTCGATAACCTACACCTACCCCTTTGTGGCGCGCTCGTCGGGTGAGTTTGTCATCGAGCCGGTGGTATTCACCTACTTCGATACCGCTGCGGGAGAGTATCGCAGCCTCTCGACCGAGCGTTTTACGCTCAACGTGGCCGATGATGGCACCGCCTCGACAAGCGCAGCACCCATCATGGGAGGTGGCTATGCCGACTATGGTGGCCGCATGAAGCAGCTCGACCGCGACATACGCTACATCCACACCTCGGAGCTGCCCCGTCGTGCGGCCTCGATCTTTATACTCTCGCCGGCGTATCTGCTCATCGTGGTGTTGCTCGTGGCACTCTTCATCACCATCTACGCACTTATGCGTCGTCGCATACAGCAGAACCGCAACGTCGTGGCACGTCGTATGAAGCATGCCGACAAGGTCGCTGTGCAGCGTCTGCGCCTCAGCGAGCGTTATATGCACGAGGGCAACCGCCACGCCTTCTACGAGGAGCTGTTGAGGGCTATGTGGGGCTATATCAGCGATAAGTTCAACATCCCCGTGTCCAACCTCACGAAGGAGACTATCCGCGAGGAGCTCTATCGTCGTGGTGTCTCTGCGGCCGATGCCGAGCAGTTCTGCCAGACCATCTCGCGTGCCGACGAGGCGCAGTATGCACCCTCGACAGATGGCGATATGGGCGAGGTCTATGGCGATGCTGTGGCGGTGATTTCAAAGATCGAATCTATTGTAAAGAGATAGTTATGAAGCGATATACCTATATATTTATAATATTAGTAGGCCTTCTGTTGCTGCCCCTGCGTGGTGTGGCTGCTAATGCGGACACCACGGCCGAGGCTATGTGGCAGCAGGGTATCGAGAGCTACGCTGCGAAGGATTATCGTCGCGCCGTGGAGTGCTTCGAGCGCGTTGCCGAGCTGGGCTACGCCACCGACGACCTCTACTACAACCTCGGTGATGCCTACTTCAAGCTCGGACAGCAGCATGTTGAGGCCTCGGGACGAGCCTTTGCCGAGGGCGAGCTGGGCAAGGCCATACTGTCGTACCAGCGTGCGCTGAAGCTCAACCCCACGATGAAGGATGCGAGGTATAACCTCGAGCTTGCCACCGACTACACCAACGACACGGAGGCCATCCCCGTGGGCTTCCTCACGGCCATGTGGCGCGCCCTGCGCGACTGCATGTCGTCTAACGGCTGGGCGATATGCTCGGTGGTGCTGCTCTTCATCACCCTGACCCTCGTTCTTGTCTATCTGCTTGGCGTGAGTGTCACGCTGCGCAAGGTGTCGTTCTTCGTGGCTCTGCTGGCGGCACTTGCCTTTGTGCTCACCACGGCACTTGCCCTGTCGCAGCGTGCCGCCTATCTCGACGACAGCCGCTCTGTTGTGATATGCTCCGACACCACCCCCGTGCATGCCTCGCCCGATAGTAGCTCGAAGATCATACGTCAACCGTCGCAGGGTGTCAACCTCAGCATCGTGCGCACCATCGACGAGTGGGCAGAGGTGGAGTTTGCCGATGGCGAGAAGGGGTGGATACGTTCCTCAAACATCGAGCGCATCTAACTATGTCGAAGCTTCTGGATAATGTGACGAGCGAGCTGCAGCGTCTGCCCGGCATAGGTCGTCGCACGGCACTGCGTCTGGCCATGCATCTGCTGAAGATGGAGCCCGAGACGGTAGATTCGCTCTCGGAGAGTATGGCGCGTTTCCGCCACGATATACGCTACTGCAAGAGCTGTAACAACCTGTCGGATAGCGACCTGTGTCCTATATGCTCGGATCCGCGGCGCGACCGCTCGGTGGTATGTGTCGTCGAGCAGGTTGCCGACCTTATGTCGATCGAGAACACACAGCAGTATCGTGGCATGTACCACGTTCTGGGAGGTGTCATATCGCCTATGCAGGGCGTAGGGCCCTCCGACCTGAAGATAGAGCTGTTGTGCGACAAGCTGCTCACGGGCGAGATACGCGAGGTGATCATCGCCATCTCGACATCGGTCGAGGGTGAGACGACGCTCTTCTATCTGCTCAACCGCCTCAAGGCCTTCCCCGACGTGAAGGTGTCGACAATAGCCCGAGGCATAGGCTTTGGTGACGAGCTGGAGTATGTCGACGAGATGACCATAACGCACGCACTGCTCAACCGCCGCGAGGTGAAACGCGATTAATAATCAGTCGATTAAAAACAAAAAAATAGGGCGTGGTAGTTGTCTATAACAAAAAAATTACTACCTTTGCCCTCCCAAGCAGGTATCTATGGGGCTGCATGGTGGCTTTTATTTATGGGGGGGAGATCCCCGAGCTATGCATGTGGCTGAGTGATGCCGAAGTTAAATAATTAATTACTAAACATTTATGAAGTCAATTCAGATTAACGGTACTGCCCGTAAGGATTTCGGTAAGAAGTTCGCAAAGGCAGCACGTCGCGAGGGTCTGGTACCCTGCATCGTTTACGGTGGTGGCGAGGAGGTAGCATTCACTATCGACGCCAAGGAGCTCAACCAGCTCATCTACACCCCCAACTCTTACATCGTTGAGCTCAACATCGACGGTAAGATCGAGAAGGCTGTTATGCGCGAGGTTCAGTATCACCCCGTTCGTGAGCAGGTTCTCCATGTAGATTTCTACCGTGTTCAGGAGGGCAAGCCCGTAGCAGTTAGCGTACCCGTACGCCTCACCGGTAACGCCGAGGGTGTTAAGATTGGTGGTAAGCTCCAGCTCGCTGCTCGTAAGCTCATCGTGAAGGCTCTGGTTGAGTACATTCCCGATGAGATCGTTGTTGATGTTACCCCCTTGAAGGTTGGTCAGACCATCTTCGTTGGCGATATCCAGCGTGAGAACCTCACCTTCATCACTCCTGCAACCACTGCCGTTTGCGCCGTTCGCGTAACTCGTGCATCGCGTGCTGCACAGTAGTAGAGGGGATCAACCGCCGAAACTATTATGAAGTATCTTGTTGTCGGCTTGGGTAATATCGGTGCAGAGTATGCCGAAACTCGCCACAACATAGGTTTCAAGGTGCTGGATGCTTTTGCAAAAGCGTCCGGCACTTCTTTTTTGTCGGGAAGATACGGCTCAACCTGTACTGTTTCTGTGAGGGGGCACAAACTTATCCTCCTTAAGCCTTCAACTTATATGAATCTGAGCGGAAAGGCTGTCAACTACTGGCTTCAGACAGAGAAGATAAAGCAGGAGAATCTCCTTGTTGTGCTTGATGACCTGGCTTTGCCATTCGGCACGCAGCGTATGCGCAAGCAGGGGAGCTCGGGCGGGCACAACGGCCTCAAGAATATAGACGAGTGCCTTGGAAACAATGCTTATGCCAGGTTGAGGATTGGTATAAGAGACAATTTTGCCAAAGGGCATCAGGTTGATTATGTCCTTGGAAAGTGGACTTCAGAGGAGGAGAAGGAACTTCCGTTCATAGAGGACAAGGCAATTGATGCAATAAAGGCCTTTGTAACCCTTGGTCCCGACAGGGCAATGAATGTGGCCAATACAAAACCAAAAAAAGAGGAGCAGTGATTGACATGCACCTCTTTTTTGTTTATAGTCCGAGCAGTTTCTCAATATCCCTGCGCTCTTTCTTTGTAGGTCTTCCGGTTCCTCTGTCCCTCTTAAGGAATATCACTTCATTTGGGGCGTTGAGTTTGTCAAGTTCCTCCTGAGGTGTAATGTTTATTGCATATTGGGGTACCAGAGCTGCCCCCTGCCTTTTGTCTATGGGGCACAACACCTGGTACTGATACCTTACCGCCCCCTTGCGTACCATAATTATATCCCCCTCCTTTACTGCACGTGAGGATTTGGCTTCAGAGCCGTTTACGTATACCCTGTTGGTCTTGCAGGCTTCAGCCGCTTCCGAACGGGTCTTGTAAACCCTTATTGCCCACAGGTATTTGTCTATCCTTACTTCCGGTGTCATTACAGGTAA
>CALGRZ010000109.1 GCA_937880705.1 uncultured Alistipes sp. | reverse complement strand
GTTACCACATCCTCATCTCGCTGCTGGAGGTGCGCATCGACTACGATGCCGACCTCGTGGAGATGGTGGGCAAGCAGGTTGCTGCCGTGAGCAAGGAGATAAGCAGTGGTTCGAAGATCGACAAGGAGGTATTGTACCGCATCAACGCCCTGCAGGAGAACACCATGTTGCTGCGCGAGAATATCTTCGATAGGCAGCGCGTGCTGTCGTCAATCCTGCGCTCGGAGCGTTTCCCGAACGATATCTACCCGCGTCTGCAGCTTATGATCAAGGATGTTAACTCGCTGATCAACCACGCCGACTTCAGCTTCCAGCGTCTGGACTATATCCAGGATGCTGCGCTGGGTCTTATCAACATCGAGCAGAACGAGATTGTCAAGATCTTCTCGGTGGCCGCCGTGATCTTCATGCCCGCGACGTTGGTGGCGAGCATGTACGGCATGAACTTCAAGTATATGCCCGAGCTGCAGTGGGAGTATGGCTACCTGTGGGCCATCCTGCTGATGCTTATCGTGTCGGGTCTGACATACTGGTTCTTCAAGTATATGAAATGGCTGTAAACAACTAAAAAACATAGAACTATGAAGCGTTTATTTACACTTTTTGCACTTTGTGCCTTTGCGCTCGTCGCCTGCGAGGAGAAGCCTACGCCGGATCAGCCCACGCCGGAGCCCCCGACGCCTACCCCCGACCCCGTACTTACGCTCACCTCGGCCGAGGTGATGTCGTTTGGCGAGGAGGGCGGTGACGATGTCATCCGCTACACGCTCGAGAACGAGAAGGAGGGCGTGAAGCTCACCGCCACAAGCCAGGCCGAGTGGATCACCGACATCGTTGTCGGCCCCGCCATCACCTTCCATGTCGTTGCCAACGACGTTGAGCAGGCACGCACGACAACCATCGAGGTGAAGTACGACACCGAGAGCTTCGCCGTGACCATCGAGCAGGAGGCCAAGGAGGCTACTCCCGAGCCCGAGCCCGAGCTTAACATCCAGTCGCCCAGCACCTTCAACTTCGATGCCGAGGGTGGCAGCGACGTTATCTACTACACCATCACGAACCCCAAGCAGGGTGTTATGCTCTCTGCCAAGGCCGATGTAGAGTGGATTACGGATATCACCGTTGGCCAGACCGTTGGCTTCACCGTTGCGGCCAACGAGAGCGAGGAGGAGCGTTCGGGTAAGCTCACCTTGAGCTACGACACCCTCACTGCGGAGTTCACCATCAATCAGCGCGCAAAGCAGAACGACACCCCCAGCGAGGAGTACACCTTTGACTTTGTAGCCACACACCTCAACGGCACATACTACGGCACGGAGTATTCGGCCGACTACAACTACCTGATCTTCCTCTCGGACGTAGGTGTATACGGCGAGTACTCATTCGAGTATGTCGACAGCCACATCTACTGCCTCGACTTATACTCTACGGTTAAGGGCGACTACAACAACCCCGTGTTGCCCACAGGCGTATACAAGGTGGATGTATCGAACAGCTGCAATGCCGGCACCTGCTCATACGACTACAGCTACTACAACCAGTTCTCGGAGACAGGTCCCGTATCGCGTATGGGCTTCGAGAGCGGCGTTATCAACGTCACAGAGAATCACATCGAGATTGTGATCTACCCCTATGGCGGTGGTTGCCACCATATCGTCTACGATGGTCCCCTTACGCTGGGCTATCGCAGCAAGTAGCCTATAACATAGTCAATACGTTGCGCAAAACCGGGGCCGCTCCATAGGGGGTGGCCCCGATTTTGCATTATGTGGCTAATAGTTGTTTCGGAAACTAATTATCAATATTTATTTTGTAATTACATTTTTTTATCCTATCTTTGTCTATCGTTGTTCGAAACACCAATAAAATTTTTATAGTATGAAAAAGTTATTTTCACTCTTTGCGCTCTGCGCAGTGGCTCTCGTGGCATGTAACCCCGAGGATGAGCCCTTCACTCCCGACCCCGAATTTAAGCTGACGTCGGAGGCCAACGTACTCTTTGATGCTGACGGTGGCGATGGCAAGATTACCTTCACTCTGCACTATGCTGCCGAGGGTCAGGGTGTCACTGCCGAGGCCGATGTTGATTGGATCACCAATGTAGCTGTCAGCGATAAGGTTGTTAACTACATCGTTAAGGCTAACGATAGCGAGGATGTTCGCGAGGGTAAGATCACTCTGAAGCACGACATCTACACTCTGAACGTGAATGTTAAGCAGCAGGGCAAGGCCGGCAACGAGCCCGGTCCAGGTCCCGAGCCCGGTGACAAGTACGACGTTGAGTACATCGCCAACTACATCAATGGTGGCTACTATGGCGGCGAGGCAGGCTCTTACAACTACTTCTTCAGCATGTCGAAGAATGGCCAGCCCGGTGACGGCTATGTTAACTACGACTCTGACTACTACTTCTTCGATGCATACTCTGACATCGCAGTAGGCACTGGTAGCGTAGTACTTGCACAGGGTGTCTATGAGTTCGATGCCAACAACACAGGAGCAGCCGGCACCTTTGGTGCAGAATACAGCTACTATATCTCTATTGATGCCCAGGGTAATCAGGACATGAAGGCTATCACTGGAGGTACTCTGACAGTTACCAACGACAAGATTGAGGCCGTTATCACGCTCGAAGACAACACCGTTCACCACGTTGTTTACACCGGCTCACTCGAGCTGGGCTATCCCCAGGAGGTAATAAGCAACCTTACGGAGGACTACGAGATCAACATCCAGACCGGTTACGCTGTAGGTGAGTGCTACGGTGACTACTACGGAGTTGGCAGCAACAACTGGATGATCTACCTCTACGCTGATGCCGAGGATCCCTTCAACGGCGAGTTCATCCTTCTGGAGTTGCTCGGTGGCAGCACTACATCGTACGCAGGTACATACACTGCTCTCACGGATGCTTCGACCGCTTATGAGGGTACATTCCTCCCCGGCGAGTTCGATGGCGAGGATCTCTACTACTCATGGCTCACCACTATGACTGAGGGTGAGGTTGGTTCAGGCGTTCTCGCTCCGATGGTAGAGGGCGAAATCATCGTAGCTGACGATGTTGACAAGGATGGCAACCCGATCGTAACCGTTCAGTTTGATTGCTACGATGACGCCGGCAACAACATCTTCGGTGTATTCAAGGGTATCAGCGAGGTCTACTACGAGGAGGAGACATACATGGCTTCAGCAAATCAGAAGCATGCCAAGAGAAAGGCTCTCTTCAACGCAGATGCTTCGAAGAGCGTTAAGGTCATTCGCTAATATAGCGTGACATACTCAACAATAAGAGTGGCTTTCGAGCCACTCTTATTGTTTTTTTGTAAAATTTTACTACCTTTGCTCTGTATTCTTTAAATATTTATTAATACAAAAAAACAACCTAAAACAACAATGAGAAAGATTTTACTGTTTGCATCTGCGATCTTCGCCACGCTCCTTGTGGCGTGCGACAACACCCCCGAGGCACAAACATCGTTGAGCCTCGCCCTTGAGTCGGAGCAGAGTCTCTCGTTCAACGAGAATGGTGGCGAAGGTGAGATACTCTACAGCCTCACCGAAGCAACCCGCAAGGCAGCTCCCGCCACGGTCAATGTCGAGTGCCAGGCCGAGTGGATAACCAACTTCGAGATTGCCGAGAACGCCATTACCTTCCATGTTGAGGCCATGGACTTTGATGCCGAGCCCCGCCACGGCATCATCGTGGTGAGCTACCGCGACGAGAGCTTCTCGGTGAACGTACACCAGACCAGCTCACGCGCCGAATACGACATTATCTTCACCGCCGAGAAGCTCAATGGAGCATACTACGGCAAGGTGGGCTCATCGGGCTTCAACTACACCGTGACCATGTCGGATGTAGGTGTCCCCGGTCGTGGTCAGCTCTACTACAACAGCAAGGTCTACAACATCGACATCTTCTCGGACGTAACTTGCGGCTTCAGCTGCGAGCCCCAGAAGGTTCCTGTGGGTGTATATCAGTTCGACGGTCGCAACAGTGGCGAGCCCGGCACCTTCATGGCCAACTTCGACTACACCTACTATGCTAATGCAATGGAGTCATCGGTGGACTACTACGCAATCATCGACGGCACCATCACCGTTACCGAGAATAAGATTGTGGCCTCGCTGCGCACCGAGGATGGTCTGTGGCACCTGGTAACCTACGAGGGTGACCTGACATTGAGCTACGACTACATCTCCGAAATCTCGCGCCCCTACTCACGTCTTACCGAGGACTACAACTTCGAGCACACCTTCGCACACCTGCACTCATACTTCCGCGGTGACTACTTCGGCCTTGGCTACGACGTGTGGTATGTCGACATGTGCCCCACCGTGACACCCATGAACGGTGACTACATCATGCTTATGCTTATGGTCGACAAGTCGAAGGGCGGCTACAAGCAGGATGCCTTCCTTGGCGAGTACACCGTTGCCGAAGAGGGTATGGCCAGCTACGCCAACACCTTCGTTGCGGGTGACCTGCGCAACGGCTACGAGCCCGTCAACACATGGATGCTCACCTGCGAGAACAGCATGATCCTCAACACATGGGGTGGCCCCATCGTGGATGGTAAGATCAACATCGACGTTGTTGATGGCTTCTATGTCGTAACGGTGGACTGCGTGGACGATGCCGGCTATGCGATTAAGGGCAGCTTCAGGTGCGTACACGACGGATACCTCAATCAGGATGCCGACAACCCCGATCTTGAGCTTCAGTAATTAACCCTGTATGTGCGATGAATAGAGTATTGAGATTAGCGATTATGGCCATGACGCTGCTTGCCGCGGCCTGTGGTGGCGACACACCGTCACCCACACCTCCTGCCCCCCAGCCCGGAGAACTCCATAAGAACAGCTACTCGATAGATGGAGAGGTGTACACCTTTGAGAGTGTTGCCCTGACCAACATCAACGAGTATCTCTGTGTCGTAGCCTCACCCGATGCAGGCATAGAGAGTTTTGACAGCTTCTTCGAGGAGGGCCATCAATACCTCTATATCGCCATCAGCCCCCTGCTCGAGGGCGAGGAGTTCTCGCTGAAGGAGGAGAGCCGCCTCTACACCGTCATGAGCACCCTCGCAGGTGCCCTACTTACGGAGGTTACGCCCACCTCGAACCTCGAGATAGAGAGTGCCCACTGCACATTCAGCTACGAGGAGGGTGTGGCAACCATCGCCCTTCGTGCCACGCTGGAGGACGGCACCGAGCTTAAGGCCCTCATTGAGGCCGAGCAGCACCTCACCATTAACGAGAATGTCATCACGCGCAATGGCGAGCAGAAGCCCGTGCGCGCCTCGTTCTACACTACCGACGAGGGCATGACGATGCTCTACCTCACCCCTGCGGGCGTGGACTACTTCGACGAGATGACCGAGATGGCATCGTGGTACGTCTACCTCATCGTTGACGATGCGCTGTGCGATGGCGGCAATGTCGACATCACAGCGACCAGCAACCACTTCATGGCCGGCCTTGTGGACAATGGCAACGAGAGCCTCTCGATAGCCATCTCACAAGATAACCTTCAGGGTGCCTCGGGTAGCTTCTCCGTTAAGTCACTCTCTGGCCAGGGCGAGTACCGCATAACGGCCGATATTCAGTGGGGCGCGGAGAGCCTTACGATAAACTTCGAGGGTGAGATGAAGGATGCCACGGTTGTCGAGCAACGCAGCAACGCCATCATCGTCGATGGTGCGCAGCACATGATCTCGTCGGCCACCCTCGACCGCACGGACGAGGAGGTGTGGTCGCTCACGCTTAACAGCAAGGGCCACCAGCTGACGCTCACCATGCCTGCGGAGTTCTTCGACGGCCGCGCTGTGGGCTTCTCCACCGACAGCCGCGTGAAGGCCACCTACAACTCTTTGGAGATGAACAAGGCGGGAGGCTATACCGGAACAATATTTATCACGCTCGACGGAGATAGTGTCGAGGCGGAGTTTATGAACAATAGCGAGGTGGGGGCCTACTACAAAGGCAAATACACCGAGTAGACTAAACGAAGAGCACCTGCGGGTGCTCTTTTTTTTTGGCGGGGGCGGCGCAGTCGGCGCAGTCGGCGCAGTCGATAGGACTTGGCGCAGTCAATAGGACTTGATAGGACTTGATAGGACTTAATAGGATTAAGCGCGGCCGACATTTATTGGGTAGCGGTGTGCTATCCCTATCTCTTCCTATCTCTTCCTATCTCTTCCTATCTCCTCCTATCTCTTCCTATCTCCTCCTATCTTTCCCCCTCCACACAACAAGACCCCGAGGCAGGTGCCTCGGGGTCCAGCGGTTAAGAGGCCACAGAGGCCCCTTACGACATCAAATTACTCCTCGGGGAGCTTAAACTCGGTGAAGCCCGCCTCAACGAGGGTGTTGTACCATGCAAAGCACTTCTTCATATCCGAGACGTGAACACGCTCACGATCGTACTCGGGCAGCACCTTTGCAAACTCCTCCTTGATCTTCTCGGGCGACTCCTTGTGCGAGATAGCCTGCTTGCCACCCGTGTAGTTCCAGATGTTGGTAAAGACGTCGGCAAGGGCGATATCCTCACCCTCGGTGAACATCGAGATCTCGGTCAGGGCACTCACACGCGAGGTTGCCGAGGCATTCATACGCTTACCGTCGAGCAGCGACTCAACGATAACACCGCGCATAGACTGCGCCACATACTTATACAAACCGGGCTGACCCGCGATTGCCAAGATATCCTTCAACTCCATAATGCAAATATTATTATCGGTATATTACTATTTGTTGATAATGGTTACGTCCATCTTCGGATACGAGAACTCGATACCGAGCTTGGGCAACTCGGTGTAGATGCGCTCGTTGAGGTCGAACTTAAGACCCCAGTAGTCGCTATTCTTGGTCCATGCGCGTGCCGAGAAGTTTACGGTGCTGGCACCCAGCTCGGTGAGGAATACCACGGGTGCGGGGTCCTGTGCTACACGGCTGTCGGCCGTCATAATATCGAGAAGAGCCTTGCGAACAGTCTCGACATCCGAGCCGTAGGCTACCGACACACTCCAATCCACACGGCGCATCTCGGCCATCGAGTAGTTGTCGATAACGGCACTCGAGATGGTGCTGTTGGGGATGAAGATCGAGCGGTTGTCAACAGTTACGATCTCGGTAGAGAAGAGACCAATCTTCTTCACGGTACCCTCCTCGCCCTGTGCATCGATGTAGTCACCTATGCGGTAGGGCTTGAGGAAGAGCAGCATCACACCACCTGCGAAGTTCTGCAGCGTGCCGCTCAATGCCATACCTATGGCCAGACCTGCCGAGGCAAGCATAGCCACGATAGACGAGGTGTTGATACCCAGCACCTGGATGACGATGAGCACCACCACAACATACATCAGCACCTTGACAATGCCCGAGAGGAACGAGCGCAGCGTGAGCTCGACGTTGCGACGCTCGTATACGCGCTCCATGATGCGCATCACACGGCCGATGATCCAACGGCCTACATAGTAGATCAGCAGTGCTGCTACGATCTTCAGGGCGAAGCCCATGAAGCCCTCCACAACGACGTTGAGCAGTGAGTTTAGGTCATAGTTTAAAAACTCCGAGATACCCTCCTTCACAGCCTCGGGATCGGTGATAGACTCCAGTGTCTGCTGTGCTGCCTGCTCGGGAGTGAGCTCTGCTACAGCCTCTGTGGTCTGCTCTGATGCTACGTCACCCTGCTCCAGGGCTGCATCTATTACAAATAGCGGATTTTTCATAAAGTTTGTTTGGTTTTTATTTTAGTTTTTTTATGTTTCTGTAACAAAAATTTAACGCGACAAAGATATAAAAATTTTACAGAATTTTGTATATTTGTGCAACAGATTACAATTAATGCCCTTCGCACTATGAAAAGCGACAACATCGAGATTATCCAGATTAACATCTCGGGTGAGGATAAGCCCGGATTGACCACCTCGTTGACCGATATTCTGGCACGCCACGACGCCTTTATCCTCGATATCGGCCAGTCCAACATCCACCGTTCGCTGACGCTCGGCATCCTCTTTATGACCACCCCCGAAAATTCGGGACAGATCATGAAGGAGTTGCTCTTCAAGGCCTCGGAGATGAACATCAACATTCGCTTTACGCCCATCACCGAGGAGGAGTATCGCCACTGGGTAGCGGGACAGGGCAAGAACCGATATATCATCACCATGATAGGTCGCAAACTTACGGCCGAGCATATAGCCCGCGTCACACAGGCCATCTATGACGAGGGTCTGAACATCGACGACATCAACCGCCTGACGGGCCGCATGCCGCTGGACGAGGATGAGCGAGCCCCAAAGACCAGCATCGAGTTCTCGGTGCGAGGTACGCTGGAGGATAAGAGCCGCTTCCAGAATGCGCTGATGAGCCTCACCAATGTTGGCGATGTCGACATCTCGTTCCAGAAGGATGGCATCTTCCGCCGCTCGCGTCGTCTGATATGCTTCGATATGGACTCTACGCTGATACGCACCGAGGTTATCGACGAGCTGGCCATACGCGCCGGCGTGGGCGACAAGGTCAAGGAGATCACCGAGCGCGCCATGCGTGGCGAGATAGACTTCACGGAGAGCTTCAAGGAGCGTTGCGCACTGCTCAAGGGTCTTGACGTGGCGGTCATGGAGGATATAGCCAACAACCTGCCCATCACCGAGGGCGTAGACCGCATGATGACCATCCTTAAGCGCGTGGGCTACAAGACGGCCATACTCTCGGGTGGCTTCACATACTTTGGTAACTACCTCAAACGTCGCTTCGGCTTCGACTATGTATATGCCAACGAGCTGGAGGTTGAGGATGGCAAGCTAACGGGTCGCTACCTCGGCGAGGTTGTCGACGGCAAGCGCAAGGCCGAGCTGTTGAGACTCCTCTGCCAGTTCGAGAATATCGACATACAGCAGTCTGTGGCCGTGGGTGATGGTGCCAACGACCTTCCGATGTTGAGCATCGCAGGTCTGGGTATCGCCTTCCATGCCAAGCCCAAGGTGCGAGCCACAGCCAGCCAGTCGATCTCTACCGTGGGTCTCGACGGCATACTCTACTTCCTCGGCCTGAAGGATTCGTGGGTTGAGGTCTAATAGCCCTATGTTGAGGCACTTGGCAACATACCTAATCGCAATATGCTGTATTGTCGGCTGCTCACCTGTGGCCGACAATACTACTATTGTGGATGAGCTCCCAGCGCGTAACCTCACCATCGCCGAACTGCGCCACGACGTCGTTACGCCGCGCGGAGTTCAGCTAACACACGACATCGTGCTTCGCGGCCGTGTCACCTCGTCGGATGAGGAGCAGAACCACTACCGAACACTCACCATCGAGGATGCTACGGGGGCTGTCGAGCTTATGGCCGGGGGCTACAACCTACACTCGCTCTACCCCGAGGGTCTGGAGGTGGCACTCCTCCTTGAGGGGTGCTACGCACAGCTTGTCGAGGGGACAATACAGATAGGCAACCGCGGCGAGAGCTACGACTACTACCCCGTGGACTATCTCGCCTCGCGGCAGGCGATGGATCGCGTTGTGAGGCGTGGACGAAGCGTTGAGCCCATCACCCCGCCGAGTGTACGCCTTGCGGAGCTTACCGAGCAGATGTGTGGCCGACTGCTACGCATCGAGGAGCTGCACCTCGTAGCGGCAGAGAGCGTCGACACCCTTGCCGGCATGAGCCTCGAGGATGCCATCTGGCGCGGTGCGACACTCTTTAAGGATGCCGCAGGCGACTCCATAGCCCTCTACACACGCGATGCTGCCCACTTCGCTACGGAGCAGATACCCTCCACCCCACTATCACTCACAGGCACCCTCTACCGCGCACGCTACAATGGCCGCGTGTGCTACCACCTCAAGATGCGCTATGCTACGGATTGTTCTACTCGTTAGCCTCGCCCTCGCCATGGGTTGCACACCCACGCACCACACCACGCCGCGTGGCGAGGTCTCGATAGCGTGGTTGCACTCACTATGCCAAGAGCGGTCGCAGCTCATCACCGACGATCTCTACATCTGTGGCACGGTGGTGGCCAACGATAAGCTGGGCGAGATAACCAAGGCACTGGTACTTGCGGATCCAACCGGAGGCGTTGAGCTGAAGATTGATAGCGATGATGTGGATGGGCTTGTGGGGCTGAATACCAATGTGAGGCTGCGCTGCTCGGGGCTTGCCCTCGGGCGTGAGGGGCATAAGGTGGTGATGGGGCTTGCGCCAAAGGCCGACTTCACGGTGGAGCGCATCGGCGAGCAGGAGCTTCTGAATTATCTCGCGGTCAGCCTGACCGACGAGCCTCTACGCGCCACGGAGGTGACCATCAGGGAGCTCACCGCAGAACATCTGCTGTGCTATGTGTCGCTCGGCGACGTACACTTTGTCGAGGAGGAGTTACATCAGAGGTGGTGCCTCGATAACGAGACAACGATACACCACCTTACCGACGGATGCGACACGCTGCGCGTAGTCACAGCACCCACGGCCGAGTACGCCTCATCGGCCCTGCCATCGGGTGTTATACGCTGCACGGGCATCGTAGATTGGGTCGAGGGCGACATCGCCCTGCGCATCACAAACAAGCAGTTTTAGAGCGTTTTAGTGCACGCCCCAGCGACTACTTGATGTCAAAGTCGAGAAGCGTGTGGCCCGCCATCACAAGCCTATAATTATCGCCCGCCTTGACGTCGAAGCTGACTCCCGAGCCCAGAAATACGAGGTCACCAATACGCAGGGTCATGCACTCCGAGAGGTGGCTCACCACCCTATCGGGCGTAAAACGCATCTCGCTTATATTGATGCTGGCGCACTTCTCATTATTTATATATAAGGTAGCACCCTCCAGCATGGCATCTCTCGAGAGCGAGTCGAGCGAGAGTGCCGACGAGTGGTCAAAGCCCACAGCCTCGTCCCAGGGCAGACCCTCGGCACGGGCGCGGTCGAGCACATCCACAGCCGTAAAGCTCACACCGCCCATCACCGCATCGTAGCAGCGCGTTGCGAACCTCTCGCCCACGCACTTGGCCAGACGCGAGAGCTTAAGCACGATATGTGGCTCGGCAACCACACGCCCCACACCATCGGGGATGTAGAACGAGTCGTTGTTGCGCAGCAGTGCCGTGTCGGCCTTAAGGTAGAAGCGGGGCTTATCGCCCGCCTCCGAGTAGTTGTTTATGATGTTTATCAGTTTCATACTCTCAAGCTATTAACCATATCACGAGCAAATCGCTCACTTGCACCCTCTCCGCCCATCATGCGGCTCAACTCGTCGAAGTCGGCCAACATACGCTGACGCTCTGCGCCACCCTCCAGCACCGCTTTCAGGTGCGCGGCCGTGGCCTCAACATCGAAGCTCGCACATACAATCTCGCGCACAGCCTCACGACCGAGGTTTATGTTGACCAGCGAGATATAGGGTATCTTCAACACATAGGGGCGCAGCACCTCGTAGAGCTTCGGCACACGGTAGAGCACCACCTCGGGTATTCGCATCAATGCCGTCTCGAGGGTCGCCGTGCCCGACGTCACCACCGCAGCCTCGGCCATGGCGAGGGTCTGCTGCGTGCAGTCACAGAGATACTTCACATCGCTACCTCGCAGATACTCATCGTAGAGAGCACGATCTATCCAACTCACGGCCGTGACCACAAACTGGTAGCGGGGGAGACGCTTGGCGAGGGCTACCATGTTGGGCAGGTTCTCGCATATCTCGGAGCGACGGCTGCCGGCCAGCAGTGCCACAATAGGTCTGCTGTCGAGGCCATTATCACGCAAGAAGCTCTCGCGTGTAGGCATGCTCGCAGCACGCTCGGCGATATCGTCTACCAGCGGGTTGCCCAGGAAGCAGGGCTCGATGCCCTTGCTACGGAAGTAGTCGCTCTCGAAGGGGAAGATGGTGTAGAGTCGGTCTACATAGCGACGTATGCCCTTCACGCGCCACTGCTTCCACGCCCACACCTTGGGGGCTATGTAGTAGTAGACCTTGATGCCGTTGCGGTGTGCCCACTTGGCGATACGCATATTGAACGAGGGGTAGTCGATGAGTATCACCACATCGGGTGCAAAGGCCTCTATGTCGCGCTTCACCGAGCCTATCTGTCGAAAGATGGTCGAGAGGTTTCGCAACACGTTGGCAAAGCCGAAGAAGGACATGTCGCGGTAGTGGTAGAGCATGCCACACCCACCTGCTGCTGTGAGCATCTTTTCACCGCCACAAAAGCGGAACTGCGCCTCGGGGTCATGGTGGCGTATGCCTCGTATGAGCTTACCGCCATGCAGATCTCCCGACGGCTCTCCCGAAATGATGTAGTACTTCATATCCCACTAATTTTTCACAAAGATACGTTTTAATTCCCAAACATAGCGCATCAATTGCGATGTTTTGCTCGATAGGCACGCGGCGACAGACCCACTACACGCACAAAGTACTTGCCGAAGCACGACTGCGACGGGAAGTTGAGGTCGTGGGCTATCTGCTTGATGGTGCGGTGGGTGGAGATAAGTTGCGTAATGGCATCTATCGTAACATGACGTTCTATCCACTCCACAGCACTCCTACCACTCGACGACTTGACCACAGTCGAGAGATATTTCGGCGTAAGGCACATGGAGTCGGCATAGAAGGCGAGGTCACGATGCTCGCGATAGTTCCCCTCGACAAGTCGCAGAAACTCATCCGTGAGTTGCGATTGCCTCTCACCGGTACTACCCTTGCCACCAGGCTCATGAAGAAAGTATCCGAGACCGAGAAAGAAGGCGCGTGTGAGGAGTTGCAGTATCTCCAGACGGTGTGGATTGTGCTCCACTGAAATAAGAGTTACACACATCTTAAGGTAGCTCTCCAGAGCGTTACGCGCCCCATCACCAAGTCGTGTATAGGGGCTATTTACGATGCTATTGCGGATATTGAACGTATTGCCAAGATTGAGACTCTCGGTAAAACTATCAGACATTATAATATAGGTAGCCACGAAATCGGAGCTTACATCCACCAACTCGGTAATCTGCCCAGGTAGCACGATAAAGAGGCTATCGCGCTCAATTTGGTAGGTCACAGCGTTGATCCTGCCACGACCACTACCACCATGGCAGTATATTGCCACGACAAAGGGGCTGCGATAGGGGTGGTCGGGAAGTATGTCAAACGAGGGGTTCTCCACCACAGCAAACTCATCACCCAAAGCACAGACACTGCCACGACAACCGCCCATGATATACTCATTGAGAGTATTCGAAAGATTTGATCCCATATATATTACTTTGCTAGTCCAAAACAGCCTTTTATTCCACAAATGTAGCAATTATAGCAATACAAACAAATTAAATAGGAATATCATTCCAATATATAGGTAACATCTCCCTTTCTATTACTATTTTTTGCTTTACCTTTGCACCATCGAAAACAGGTAAACATAAATAGTTATGAGCAAGAAGAACGAAACAAAGGATTTTAAGCAGAGTGTAGTAAAGGTATACGCCGAGATTGAGAGGGGTGTTGTAGATGGTTATAAGGCTATTGAGAAGGGTGTAGTTAAGAGTTATAAGGCTATCGAGGAGCGCACCGTAGAGTCATACAAGTCGATTGAGAGTACGGCGGTAAACATCGGCCGCAGCCTTATGGAGGAGTACAACAAACAGAAGGGCGAAAAGGGCGAGAAGGAGTAACAACCGACAATACATTCCACAATAAATAGTATAGGTGACCCATCAAGGTCACCTATACTATTTATTATCTACTCCAACAGGTCTGGGCGCAGGCTCTTGGTTCGGGCAAAGGCCTGCTCATCCTGCCACTTCTCGATCTCTGCAAAGTTACCCGAGAGCAGCACATCGGGTACCCTCCAGCCATTGAACTCCGCAGGGCGGGTGTAGACCGGCGGGGCGAGCAGGTTATCCTGGAAGCAGTCCGTGAGTGCCGAGGCCTCATCGCCAATAGCACCCGGGATAATACGCACAACCGAGTCGGCGATGACACACGCCGCAAGCTCACCGCCGGTAAGCACATAGTCACCAATCGAGATCTCGCGCGTGATAAGATGTTCGCGGATGCGGTAGTCGATGCCCTTATAGTGGCCACAGAGGATGATGATATTCTGCATCAGCGACAGGCGGTTGGCCTCATGCTGATCATAGCGTATGCCATCGGGCGAGGTAAAGATGATCTCGTCGTAGTCGCGCTCCGACTTCAGCTTCTCGATGCAGCGGAACACGGGCTCGATCTTCATCACCATGCCCGCCTCACCACCAAAGGGGTAGTCATCCACCGTGCGACGCTTGTCGTCGGTATAGTCTCGGAGGTTGTGGACATATATTTCGGCGTGACCAGACTCCTGTGCGCGCTTAAGTATCGACTCATTAAGCGGTGATGAGAGCAATTCAGGCACAACCGTAATAATATCTATACGCATAGCTATTAACCTTTGTAGTTAATCTCGTTATTGAGTACTTCGGTGATAAATGGGTTGTAGAGCGTCTCATGACCTATGGTCGAGCTATCCTCATGACCCGGATAGATTGCAACATCGTCACCAAGAGGTACAATCTCCTCCAAGATAGACTTCATAATCCACGAGTAGTCACCACCAGGAAGGTCTGTGCGTCCTATGCTCTCGCGGAAAAGAGTATCTCCCGTAAACAGCACCTTCTCGCCCTCGTTAAATAACACTACATGACCAGGTGTGTGACCAGGGGTCTTAATAATCTTAAGCTCAGTATCGCCAAACTTTAGGCTCTCGGTGCTATCAAGGTCGAGATCTATCTCTGGCACCTCGTTACACTTTAGCCCGTAGACCATGCCGCCTGACGATGCCTCGATAAGGAACTTATCCTTGGATGAGCATGCGAACTCTACACCATAGGTATCCTTGAGCCACTTAACACCTTGTGTGTGGTCGAAATGGCCATGGGTGTTAACCGCCATTACAGGCTTTAGCTCAAGTGATGTGATTAGCTCCTTAAGTGCCATGTTCTCCGTTTCAGACATA
>CALGRZ010000108.1 GCA_937880705.1 uncultured Alistipes sp. | reverse complement strand
GCCGCAGTACTCACATACGATGAGCTTCTTGCCCTGGCGTACATCAACCTGACGCTGGGGAGGTATGCGGTTGAAGCAGCCACCACAAGCATCACGGGTTACGGTAACCACCGCCAAGCCGTTGTGCACATTGCGACGAATACGGTTGTATGCCGAGAGCAGACGCTCGTCGATAGGCTCCTTTGCCTGTGCAGCCTGTGCTGTGAGCTCGGCAACCTGCTGTGCTGTCTCTGCCTCGATTGACTCCAGCTCCTCCTTCTTGGCCTTGTAGTCGATGTTGCGCTCCTCAACCAGAGCCGTGGTCTCCTCGATAAGGGCCTTCTTGGCCTTCATCGCCACGCCATACTCCTTAAGACGCTTCTCGGCAAGCTCTATCTCAAGCTCCTGATACTCGATCTCCTTGGTGATAGCATCGTACTCACGGTTGTTGCGCACGTTATTCTGCTGCTCCTTGTAGTTGGCAATCATAATCTTGGCCTGATCCACCTCACGCTTACGCTGACGAGTCTGAGTGTTGAGCTCCTCAATCTCGGCATTGATGTTTTCAATGCGCGTATTCAAGCCGGCAAGCTCATCCTCAAGATCCTGCACCTCGAGGGGAAGCTCACCCTTAACCTTGTTGATCTCGTCAATCTGAGAGTCAATCTTCTGCAACTTGTAAAGTGCAAGGATCTTCTCCTGCATCGAGTAATCAACCTCGTTTGTCTTCTTCTGTGCCATATATGTTTGATATTTAGTTATTTCGACAAAACTTTAGAGTAAGTAGTGTATCGGGTTGCGCGAGCACACGCTCTTGCGAACCGCAAAGGTACACAAATTTTTTGATATTATATCAAATAAAATACGAATTGCGCAAAATTCGCTCTCAAAATGGCCTATATCGGCCAAAACCATACGACCATCGCCACGCATAAAGTCGTTATACTTGAGGTCGGCGGTGATGTAGATATCGGCCTCGGCACGCAGAGCATCGTCGATGAGCGAGGCTCCGGCACCGGTACATATAGCCACGCGGCGCACCATCATATCCTCGGTGGGCAGGTCGCTGTAGCGCACGGCACCCACATCGAAGATGCTCTTCACTCTCGACATCAGGGCCATGACACCCTCGGCACGGGGCAGCGTACCCACCACGCCAAAGCCCGTCGTGGGGTTATCCTTGCGGGGCTGGAGCACCTCCATACGCTCAAGGCCTATCATCTGTCCGAGCTGCCAGCTCATACCCTCCGCAGCACTGTCGAGGTTGGTATGGCAGGCGTAGAGGGCTATGCCCTTGCGTATGGCAAGCTCCACGCAACGCTCCACATAGTTCGATGAGTTGAAGCGTTTGAGCGGGTGGAAGATTATGGGATGGTGCGTGATGATGATGTCGCAACCCTCACGAACAGCCTCCTGGATAACCTCCTCGGTGACATCCACAGCCAACAGGGCTGCATGCACCTCATCGTCGGGACGGCCGACGATGAGTCCGGAGTTGTCGTATGACTCCTGCAACGACAGTGGCGCAAAGGCCTCGATGGTTGCAGCTATATCTCTGATCTTCATACGTTAATTAGAATAGTGACTGCTCATAAAATGGGAAGAGCTCCTTGTTCTCGTCACCCTTCTTGCTCTTGGCGCGACGACGTGTTGCGGGCTTGGGGCCCTCGGCACTCTGTGCTGCGCCCTCCTCCACAACCTTGCGTGGACGACCACGACGACGTGGTGCAGGCTTCGCCTCATCCTCCACCGTCTCCTCCGCATCGGCGGGATCACCCTCCGGCGTTGTTGCCACCTCGACAACTGCTGCCTTGGCCTCGGCCTCAACATCGGTGATAAGCTCGCTCACGGCCTCGATGGGTGCCTCATACTCGGCAGGGCTGTCATCGCCCAACGACTCGCGCACCTCGATGAGCATGGCGCGGATATTCTGCAACCTCTCGAGAATCGAGACATCGCGCTTCACGCCACCGCCACGACGCTTCATAGTCTTGTTAGCACCCTCGAGCGTCATACCCTTCTCCTTAACAAGGTGGTAGATAAG
>CALGRZ010000107.1 GCA_937880705.1 uncultured Alistipes sp. | reverse complement strand
AACCTGCTGATCTCTCTCCTCCAAAGCCTCGTACCAAGCATCGCTCTCCTCCATAACGGCGGCAAATGCTCCAGAATCAGCATTGTTAAGAGCTTCGAGCATCTGTGTAGCGTAGTATTCTGCCATCTCGCCAACGGTTATGCCTTCGCAGCCGAGGTCATCCTCGTACTCCTCCTCAAACTCGCCAGCAAGCTGAGCCTCATACTCCATAATAGCGGCGTCAGCCTTTGCCTTATCCTCCTCGCTAAGACCATTATACCAAGTCTCAATCTCGGTGAGGAGCTTCAATGCTGCCTCAGCGTCATCGCCCTCAGAGACCTTCTCCATCTGCTCGTAGTAAGCCTTTACCTGCTCCTCTACGGTAAGCTCCTTCTTCTTCTCGCCACCGCAAGCAACCAGCATTGCAGCAGCCACCATTATCGCTAAAAGTCTTTTCATAGCTTTCTGTCTATTTATAGCTTAAAATCTATCTACTACCACTCCTCCTCGTAGTCAAGGTCGCTCATCTCGCCGTCGAGTTCTCCCATCTCGTACTCCATCATCGCCTCAATCATACGCTCCTCATACTGCTCCATCACCTTGTCGGCCTTCTTCTGATCATCCTCGCTAAGTGTCTCATACCACTCGTCGCAGACCTCAACAAGCTGCTCAGCCTTCTCCATATCGCCAGCCTCCAAAGCTACGATGACAGCCTCAATCTTTGCCTTTGCCTGCTCCTCAACGCTCTGCTTCTTCTCGCCACCGCAAGCAACAAACAATGCGGCAACAAACATAATAGCTAAAATCTTCTTCATAATCTTAATTTTTATACGGTTAATAATAGTTTCTTTAGTACAAATATAGTATTTATTTTGTATCGTTGTACCTTTCACGCTAAAAAATAGTTACATTTGCACTATGAAACTGACTTTCTTGGGTACTGGGACATCGCAGGGAGTGCCTGTTATAGGGTGTCGTTGCGCCGTGTGTCGCTCACACGACCCGCGCGACAGCCGTCTGCGCACCGCAGCGATGGTCGAGGTAGGGGGCAAGCGCTTTGTCATCGACGCGGGACCCGACTTCCGACAGCAGATGCTACGTGCCGAGGTGCGACATATCGACGCCATACTGCTCACACACGAGCATAAGGACCATACGGGAGGCATCGACGATGTGCGCGCCTTCAACTTCGTGGACTACCCCACCATACACACTATGCACATCTACGCCAATGCCCCCACGTCGCGTACGCTACTCAAAGATTTCGACTACGCCTTTGCCGAAAACAAGTACCGCGGCGTACCCGTGATTGCGCTGCACACCTTCGACGAGCAGATGCCGCTAAACATCGAGGGCATCACGATAACGCCCATTGTCGGGCAGCACTCGTCGCGCTTTCGCTCGGTGGGCTACCGCATAGGGCGCTTGGCATACCTCACCGATTTCAGCGGCATAGACGAGGCGGAGCGCCGCAAGTTGGAGGGTGTCGATACGCTGGTGGTAAATGCACTGCGTTTTAGGCCGCACGACTCGCACTTCTCGGTTGCGGAGGCTGTGGATTTGATTAAGCGTGTCAAACCACGCAAAGCCTTTTTGACACATCTCTCGCACGAGATAGGTCTGCACGCCGCATCGGCAGAGAAGTTACCGCAGGGTGTGGAGTTGGCCCACGATGGACTGACGATTGAAATTAACGATTAAAACAATATAGAGATGAAAAAGTGTTTGAACGGCAAGGTGGTTGTTATCACCGGAGCATCTTCGGGCATTGGCGAGGCTATGGCTCGCGAATATGCCAAGATGGGCGCAAAGGTTGTCCTCGGCGCACGCCAGGCCGACAAGTTGGAGGCTCTCGTTGCGGAGATTAAGGCCGCAGGTGGCGAGGCCGCTTGGGTGGCGACAGATGTAACGAAGCAGGAGGATTGCAAGGCCCTCATCGACAAGGCCGTCGAGTCATTTGGCGGCATAGATGTTATGATATGCAACGCCGGAATCTCGATGCGTGCTTTGTTTGACGATTTGGATTTGAGTGTCCTGCACCGTCTGATGGATGTCAATTTCTGGGGTACGGTCTATTGCACGAAGTATGCTCTGCCCTACTTGCAGCAGTCGAAGGGCTCGCTGGTGGGCATCTCGTCGGTGGCCGGCATACACGGCCTGCCCGGTCGCACGGGATACTCGGCCTCGAAGTATGCCATGACGGGCTTCCTGGACACCATCCGCGTCGAGAACCTCAAGAAGGGTCTTCACGTCATGACCGCCTGCCCGGGCTTCACAGCCTCTAACGTGCGCTTCTCGGCACTCACAGCCGACGGCACAGCACAGGGCGAGACACCCCGCAACGAGGCCAAGATGATGACCCCCGAGCAGGTGGCACACATCGTCGAGCGCGGCATACGTCGTCGCAAGCGTCTCTGCCTCATGGAGTGGGAGGGTCGCAGCACCCATCTGGTCAAGAAGTTCTTCCCGGGGCTTGTCGACAGGCTCTTCTACGCTGTGATGGCAAGTGAGCCCGACTCACCGCTGAAGTAGAGGCTACAAACAATAAGAGAAGGGGTTGCTCAACATCTTTGTTGGACAACCCCTTCTCATCTATTCGAGGGCAAGCGTAGCGTTGCGATTAAGCCGAGCGTAGAGGGATTTTAAGGCTTGCGAAGCCTGAGAAACCGGAGCATACTTAAACGTATGTGAGGATTTCGAAGGCAAGCGTAACGTAAAAATCACCTTGCTAGACTACTTCTAGCTCATTTCGCATATATCCCACACAAAAGCTCGTGACCCCTGCTGCTTGGTGGTATAGTCGATCTCGCGCAGTGCCTCCATAAGTACGGGGATCTTCTCATCCTCGACGATGGCCAGCACCGAGGTGTTCATCGAGGGCCATGCATGGTTGCCGTAGTGGGGCTCGCCATCGTAGCTACCGCGACCCTCGGTGAGTGCCCAGCGGGTGAAGCCACGCACACCATGGTCATCCAACATCTTGTTGATACGATCCGTGAGAGCCTGGTTATATGAAACGAAGAATGCTTTCATCTTATCTTTGGTTTTATTAGGGTTGAATAGAGAGTCTTTTGTTGTTGCACACACCCTCAAGATGCAGACTTACGCTTCGGCAAACTGCGCCTCGTCGGGCCTCGCGTGGCTAAAACTACAACTCTTTATTCAACCCTATTGTTCTATAAAATTACTTATCGATCTGCTGTGCCTTGCGTATCTGCTCACGGATAAAGGCCTCCTCATGCTCCTGCAGACGTGCCTTGCGGGCGAGCTTACGCTGGTGGTGACCCTCAAGCACAGAGTAGAGGGCGGGCACGATGAAGAGTGTCATCATCGTCGACACCAACAGACCACCCACCACGGCGATACCCATGGGCTGCCATGTCTCCGAGCCCTCACCGATACCGAGTGCCATAGGCAACATACCGAGGATGGTCGTCAACGAGGTCATAAGCACGGGGCGCAGACGGCTCTTACCACCCGCGATAACGGCATCAGTGAGCGAGCTGCCACGCTCCACAAGCAGGTTCATGTAGTCCACAAGCACGATACCGTTCTTGGTCACGATACCCACCAGCAGGATGGCACCGATAAGTGCGTTGAGCGACAGAGGTGTTCCCGTGAGCCACAGGGCGATAAATACACCCGACATAGCGAAGGGGATGGTGAACATGATGATCATCGGGTAGCTCAACGACTCGAACTGCGTAGCCATCACGATGTATACCAGGATGATGATCAGCACCAGCAGCACGCCTATATCGCCGAAGGCCTCGCTCTGATCCTCGATGGTACCACCCAGCTCGAGATCCAGGCCTATGGGCGTCTCATACTCCGCAAGCAGGGCGTTGACCTCGGCCACAGCATCACCCAGAGGCACACCGGCACCCAGAGCACCCTTGACGGTGACGATACGCTGACGGTTCTCGCGCTCGATCTCGGGCGATGAGAATGACTCTTCGATGGTGGCCACATCCTTCAGCTTGATGGGCTTGCCCATAGCCGAGTAGAGGGTGATATCCTCGATGCTCTCCAGCGACTCGCGGAAGGGCTCGGCATAGCGCACCACGATGTCGTACTCGTCGCCATCCTCGCGGTACTTCGTGCACTCGTAACCATAGATGCGGTTGCGGATGAACTGTGCCGCAGTAGCCGAGTTAAGGCCGTAGTAGGCCATCTTGTCGCGGTCGAAGATCACGTTATACTCGGGCTGCAGATCCTCACGCGAGAGCTGCACATCGCGCAGTGTCGAGAGCTGCGACATCTTCTTCTGCAAATCCTTGGCAGTAGCCATGGCAACGTCCATGTCGTGGCCAAAGACCTTGATATCCACGGTGCTCGATCCGCTGGGGCCACCGCCACCACCGGGGGTTACGGAGAACTCTCTAATCTCGGGTATGGCAGCCAGCTCGGCACGCAGGCCATCGGCGATCTCGTAGATCGTGGGACGCTCCATATCCGTCAGACGAGGCATACGCAGGTTATAGTTGATGATGTGCGAACCTGTGGTCTGCATCGCAGCAAAGGCGTTGTCCGACGAATTGGCACCTGCCGACGTCGAGACCATGAAGATGAAGGGGTACTTCTCGGCGATGATATCCTCGATCTGGTGTGCCACCTTCGAGGTGTAGTCCACATGTACGTTCTGCGGCATCTTAACCGTCATCGTAAGACGTGCATTATCCGTGGGCGGGAAGAACTCCGTGGGCACCTGGCTCACCAGAACCAGCGACACGGCAAAGAGCGACATCATGGCCAAGATAGCCGTCTTCTTCCACCTTACAACCACACGCAGGGCGCGCTCGTAGATGCGGTCGAGCCATACGAGGAACTTGTCGATTGGCTTGTAGATGATGCCTATGCCCTTGTAGGTGTGTGCTGCGCCGTCGATCTTAAGCAGGTAGGCCGACATCATAGGTGTCAGCGTGATAGCCGCAGTGGTAGAGACGCAGACCACGATGGTCACGATCCAGCCCAGCTCGCGGAACAAGATACCCGCCATACCGGGGATCATTGTAAGCGGCATAAACACCGCCACGACAACCAACGTAGTGGCGATAACCGACAACCACACCTCGTTGGTAGCGTAGATAGCCGCCTCCTGGGGCTTCGAGCCACGCTCGATATGCGTTGTGATGTTCTCCAACACCACGATGGCATCATCCACAACCATACCGATAGCGATACTGAGTGCCGAGAGCGATATGATGTTCAGCGTAGAGCCTGTGGCGTAGAGGTAGATGAACGAACATATCAGCGAGATGGGGATCGTCAAACAGATGATGAACGTAGCACGCCAGCGACCCAGGAAGAACATCACCACCAGGATCACGAAGATAAAGGCGAACATGATGGTCTCGGCCAGCGAGTTGATGGCATCCTTAATCTCGCGCGACGACTCGAAGATGGTCTCCACCTTGCAGTCGTTAGGCAGCGTGGGGATGATCTCCTCGAGCTTGGCCTGCACATCCTCGATGATCTGCACGGTGTTGGCACCCGTCTGCTTCTGGATCATCACACGCACACCCTTACGGCCGTTGATGCGCTCGTCCATGGTCGCCTTCTCGAGCGTATCCTTAATCTCGGCAACGTCCGAGAGCATCACCGTGCGACCACCGCGGTTCGAGACCACGATGTCGAAGAGCTCGCGGCTGTCGTCAAACTCCAGGTCCGACTTAAGGTTGAAGGTCTGGTCACCGAGGTCGAGCGTACCTGCCGGCACGTTGATATTCTCGGCTGCGATAAGCTGACCGAGTGACTCTACGGTAAGGCCATAGGCCTCCAGACGCTTGGGGTCTACGTTGACCTGCACCTCACGCTCCTGGGCACCGATAACCGCCACCGAGCCGATACCGTTGATACGGTTGAGCTCGTTGACCATCCTGTCGTCCAGGATCTTGGCAAGTGCCGCGTAGCTCTCGTCGGCCGTAACCGAGAGCATCATGATAGGCATCATCGATGACGAGAACTTCATCACCGTGGGATACTCCACATTGTCGGGCAGGAGTGACTGCGAGCGGCTCACCACATCACGCACGTCGTTGGCCGCCTCCGTGAGGTCACATCCATACTCAAACTCGAGCGTAACGATCGAGACGTTATCCGACGACTTCGAGGTGATCTTCTCAAGGTTATCCACCGAGTTGAGCTGATCCTCAAGCAGTCGGGTGATGTTGGTCTCGATATCCTCGGCATTACCACCCGGATAGGTGGTGATAACGCTGATATAGGGGACCTCAATCTCGGGATAGTGGTCCACGCCGATGCCTCGCAACGAGTAGAGGCCAAAGACGATGACCGCTATAAATATTAGCGCGGTAGATACCGGTTTTCGTACCGCCGATTCGTAAATTTTCATCTCTCTTGGGGTTTAGAATTATCCAACCAACATCCTTTACTCGTTCTTCACCTCAACCTTCTTGCCGTCGGCCAGACGCACAAACGAGGTTGTGGCAACCTCTTCGCCCGCCTGAAGACCCTCGAGGATATCCACCTTGTTACCCACACGGCGACCATCCTTCACGAAGCGATACTCGGCCACGCCATCCTTGATGACATATACGAAACGCTCCGACGAGCCTGTCTGCTTCTGCACGGCAACATCGTCGATAAGAATACCGTCACGCTGACCCATGTTGAACGTCGCACGGGCATACATACCCGGGCGCAGACGCTCGTTTGAATTGGGTATGGTCACCTCCACGGCGAAGGTGCGTGTTGCAGCGTCGAGGGCGGGGTTGATGCGCGATACGCTACCCTGGAACTTCTCGCCGGGGAAGATGTCAACCTCGATGTCGACCTTCTGACCCACCTTGACATTGGGGAAGTACTGCTCCGAGACGTTGGCCATCACCTTGAGCTTGTTGATCTGCATGATGTGCAGGATGGGCATCGAGGCAAACAGATCGCCCGACTCGAAGTTACGCGCCGTCACGACACCCGAGATGGGCGACTTGATGGTCGAGTTCTTACGCAGGTTCTCGACAACCTCCTTCTGCAGGTCGAGCGTATTCTTCATCTGCGTGAGCTGCTGATCCGAGATACCACCGGCAGCGTGCACAGGCACCATACGGTCGTAGTTGTCCTGTGTCGTTGCGAGGTTGAGCTCCTGCTGCTTGAGCGTAGTCTGGTCGAGCACCACAAGTACCTGACCGGCATATACATGGTCACCTACATCGACGGTGATCTTGTCGATGTGCAGGCCCTGCGCCGCGGGGGTGATGTCGTTCTGCTTATAGGGCAAAATCTCCGAGGTGTAGGTCTCGGTAAGGTCTACCACCGTAGTCTCGGCCTTCACCGTCTTTACCACTACAGCCTCCTCTACCTTCTCGGCTGTCTGCTCACTGCTCTCTGCCGTCTTGCTGCCACAAGCCACCAACGAGGCAGCTACGGCCAACATAAAAATGCTCTTTTTCATATCTATCTTATTTTTCGTTTTATGCTTGGTTGTTGGGTTACTCTACGGTGGGCGTATCAACATAGTCGTTGGTACCCAGCACCTTCTCGTACTCGGCCTGTGCCGAGAGGTAGTCGTATATAGACTGTGAATAGTTCAGCTGCGCCTGTGTGAGCGAGAGCTGCGAGCTGTTGAGCTCGAGGATGGTGCCCGCACCTGCGTTGTAGCGCGTATATGAGATGTCGTAGGCCTTCTGTGCCTGCTCCACGGTGAGCTCGTTCGAGAGCATCGTCTCGCGTGCTGTGAGCAGCGTGTTGATAGACTGCTGCACCTGGAGCTTCACGCCCTTCTCGGCATACTCCCTCTGGAGGTCAAACTGCGCAATCTGGTTGCGTACCTCGCGCAGCTGGTTGTGCTTCTTAAGACCCGAGAAGATGGGTATCGAGAGCTGTGCACCCACCGAGATGGGGTACTGCCACCAGAACTTCGACTGCTCCTGTGCCGTAGCACCTGCACCTGCGCCTGGCATGCCTCCACCCATAAGGCCGCTGAGGTCGACACGCTCCTGACCGATATACGATATCGAGCCGAAGGCTGCAAGCGTGGGCATGCGTGTTGTCTGTATGAGCTTCTCCTGATGCTCGAGCAGCTCACGCTGGATGTCCAACGACTTGAGCGTGGTGTTCTCCGACACATCCATCGAGTAGTCCTCGGCCAGCAGCACACGCTCGCGGAAGTCGTCGAGCGAGCCGGCTATCGAGAGCTCCACCTCCTCGGGCAGCGACAGATACATCTTCAGCTGGAGCTTGGTTATCGAGATGCCGTTCTCGGCCTGCAACACCTGGGGCTTGAGGTTCGAGAGCTGCACCTGCGCGGTGATGTAGTCATACTCGGCAGCCAAGCCGTTCTCGTAGAGCGTCTTGGTGTTGTCCACCACGCGCTGTGTTGTGGCTATGGCCTCCTGCAGCACGGTGAGCGACTGCTCGGCCAGCAACACGTTGTAGTATGCCGAGCGCACCGCAGCCACAAGGTCTATGCGGCTGGCACGCGCCGACTCCACGGCCGAGGCCATCTGTGTGCGGTTGAGCTTCATCTGGCGATATACCGACGGTACAAAGAGAGGTACCGACACGTTGCCCGACACGTTGAAGGTGTTCTTACCACCAAACGAGAAGCCCTCGGTCATCTCCTGACGACGCAACGCCAGAGCGTACTGTGCCGAGGCATCCACCTGGGGGTAGAGCGACGAAGCTGTCTGCTTACGCACATAGTCAAAACGCTCAATCTCGAGGTTGGCAACCTTGATTGTGGGGTTGTCGTTGAGGGCTATCTCGATAGCCTCATCGAGTGTGAGCGTCACCCTCTGGGGCTCGCCCTGCGAGGTTGTCTGCATCTGGGCCGTTGCCACACCGAGTGAGAGCACGCCCAAACAAATCATCACAAATACTCTTTTCATCATACCTTATTTATAATATTACTCTTTCTTTCGGTCGTCTAAATCACCTCACCGGTTAACGCATCGGGCGAGGGAATATTGCTGAAATACTTTCCAAAGCTGCGGTCAAAGACCTCGATGCCCTCAATGGTGCAGAGGCCACGGATGAAGATGATCAGCGAGTAGGATATTGCCGAGACCAGCTCCACCGAGTTGCGGGTCTCCACGCTGTCGGGCAGCATGATGCCGTAGACACTCTTTGCGATGATGTTGGCCACAAAGTCGCAGTCCGACGTCGTCGTCATATAGCCCCGCTCAACACAATTTTTAATCCATCCTCTTAAGTTGCACACCTCGCCGATGTCGTGTCCGTTCAGACGCTCCACCACACGGGGATAGAAACGCATCATATTACGAATCATACGTCCCACGGTGGGTGCCGACTCGATCATATCGCGTATGGCCATCACCATAATCTCGAGGGGGTTGTCCAGCTGTGCTATCTGCTGCATGCGACGCTCCTTGCTCATTGTCGAGTAGAGCACCATGCTCTGGTAGAGTAGCTCCTCCTTGTCGCCAAACAACTCGTAGAGCGTGCGTTTCGACACGCTCAACTCCTGCGCAATATCGTCCATGCGCACAGCCTTAATGCCCTGTGCGACAAACATTTTCATTGCGTGTTCAACGATAATCTCCTTTTGAGTCATACTTTTGCAGGTTTTACACGGCACAAATATAGGAAAGAAAACTTAAAAAACAAAAAAAGTTTTCGGGTTTTACCACAAAATGCGATATTTCGGTGAGTTTGCCGTGCGAGGGAGGGAGGGAGTGGGGAGCGTGTGTGCAGTGGGTGCGGTGGGTGCGGGGCGCGGTGGGTGCGGGGCGCGGGGCGCAGTGGGTGCGGTGGGTGCGGCGCAGTCGATAGGACTTGATAGGACTTAATAGGACTTGATAGGATAAGCGCGGCCGACATTTATCCGTGAACGGCCTGCTATCCCGAAATTTCCTATTTCTTCCTATT
>CALGRZ010000106.1 GCA_937880705.1 uncultured Alistipes sp. | reverse complement strand
GGGTACGCAGTGCCAACGACTTAGGGTTCTTTGGCTCGAACTGCTTAACAATCTTTGCCCACAACATACGTGCTGCACGCATCTTGGCAATCTCCATAAAGTGGTTCATACCGATAGCCCAGAAGAATGACAGACGTGGTGCGAAAGCATCCACAGACATACCTGCGTTGATACCTGCACGCAAGTACTCCAAACCGTCTGCCAAAGTGTAAGCCAACTCGATATCGGCGGTAGCACCTGCCTCCTGCATGTGGTAACCCGAGATAGAGATAGAGTTGAACTTGGGCATATTCTTCGATGTGTACTCGAAGATGTCGGCGATGATCTTCATCGAGAACTCGGGCGGGTAGATATAGGTGTTACGCACCATGAACTCCTTGAGGATATCGTTCTGGATGGTACCTGCAAGCTGGTCGAGGGTGCAACCCTGCTCCAGACCGGCAACGATGTAGAATGCCAAGACGGGCAGCACGGCACCGTTCATGGTCATCGACACAGACATCTGATCCAACGGAATACCGTTGAACAGAACCTTCATATCCTCAACCGAGCAGATAGATACACCGGCCTTACCAACGTCACCCACTACACGGGGATGGTCGGCATCGTAGCCACGGTGTGTTGCAAGGTCGAAGGCCACCGACAGACCCTTCTGGCCTGCGGCGAGGTTACGACGATAGAAGGCGTTTGACTCCTCGGCAGTAGAGAAACCTGCATACTGACGGATGGTCCAGGGACGCATAACATACATCGTAGAGTAGGGACCACGCAGGAAGGGGGCGATACCTGCTGCATAGTTCAGGTGCTCCATGCCCTCGAGGTCACAAGCCGTATAATCCGCCTTTACGGGGATACGCTCGGCAGTCAACCAGTCCTCCTTCGGAGCGGTCTTCTTGGCGCAGCACTCGGCGGCTACGCTCTTATATTCTAAATCTGAAAATTTTGCTCTCATAGCTGTTAACTGATTAAATGCCCAACTTATTCAAGTAATCCTTCAAGGTCTCCAGTACGTTGCTCTTCACGTTGATGAAGTTAGTGATGCCCTGTGCCTCCAACTCGGGAGCGCATGCGGGAGCACCTGCAACAACGAGGATAGCCTTGTCTGCCAGCAGCTCCTTAACGCGGGGAGCTACGGTTGCATAGTCGTCATCCGAGGCGCAGACAACAACGATCTCGGCCTTTGAGGCGATAGCGGCCTCAACGCCCTCCTCAACCGACTTGAAGAAGGTGTTATCCTCAACACGGATACCGGCGCAAGCGAAGAAGTTGCATGAGAACTGTGCACGGGCGCGTGCCATACCCAGCGTACCGCAGGTAAGCATAAATGCCTTGGGTGACTTCTCCGAGCGGTCAACCTTCAGACGCATAGCCTCGAAGGCCATAGCACCACGGTAGGGTACCAGGACGTTGCCCTCTGCGACCTTGCGAGTTACCGAAGCCTCGCTGATAGCTGCGTCGGCAACCTCGGTGAAGTTGGGGTACTGGTTGGCACCCAGCAGGATAAGACGGCGTGTAGCGATGTTCTTATCCTTGGTAGCTGCCGAAGCCTTCACGCGCTCAACGATGAAGCCTGCGCGGAATGCAGCGATGTAGCCACCCTTATCCTCGATCTCGCGGAAGAGGGCCCAAGCCTCGGTAGCGATATTCTTGGTGAGGCTCTCGATGAAGTAAGAACCACCGGCGGGGTCAACAACCTGGTCGAAGTGCGACTCATGCTTGAGCAGCAGCTCCGAGTTGCGGGCGATACGCTGTGAGAACTCGGTGGGAGCCTCGAAAGCGTAGTCGAAGGGGAGCACCTCCAGAGAGTGTACACCGGCAATAGCTGCCGACATAGCCTCGGTGGTACCACGCAACATGTTCACATAGGGATCGTATACGGTCTGGTTCCAAGCCGATGTTACAGCGTGAGCAAAGAGCTTGCATGCGCACTGCTTCTCGGGGTTGTAGGCCTTAACGATGTTAGCCCAGAGCAGGCGTGCTGCACGGAACTTGGCCATCTCCATGAAGTAGTTTGAGGTAACGGCGAAGCTGAAACGGATCTTGCGAGCCACCTCGTCGATGGTAAGACCGCGCTCCATGAGCTTAACCAGATACTCGTGAGCTGCCGACAGGGTGAAGGCCAGCTCCTCGACGATGGTAGAACCCGAGTTCGAGAAGGTAGCACCCGTCACGTTCACTACGCGAATGTGCTTGTACTCGGCAGTAGCCTTGATCAGCTCGGCGATAGTGTCGAAGCACTCGTCACCGGTCTTGCAGCAGAAGTCACCCTCTGTAGAGAGGTTCTTGATGATGGGGTCGATGCAGAAGTTGATGCGAAGAGCCTCCTTAGGCTCGGCGGCATACTTTGCAAGAACCCTCTTGGCAAGTGCTGCCAGGCCCTGTACGTTCGAGCCACAGAAGGTGAGCTCAACGGCCGAGGGTACGATCTCCTTCAGCAGAGCATCCACGTCAACCTCGCATGCGCAGCTCTCGCAGAAGCAGAAGCCCAGCGAGTCAACGCCCGAGTTAAGAAGCTTCAAGGCAGTCTCGTTGGCCTCCTTGGCGCACTTCACCGAGATGGTCTGGTGTACACGCCAGGTGTTGTCATTGCGAACACCGCGTACAAAGGGGAACTCGCCGGCCTGTGAACCGAGGAAGTCAACCTCTGCGAGGTTCTCGGCACGATAGTAGGGCTTTACGTTGAAACCCTCACCGGTCTTCCATACCAACTTGCGCTCATAGTCGGCGCCCTTAAGGTCGGTTGTGATTACGGCCTCCCACTGCTCGGTAGAAACCGGTGGGAACTCCGTGAACAACTTTTCTTTGGTATTAGCCATAATTGTTTTAGAGTTTAAGTGTTTTAAGTAAATGATATTTAATATCTTATTGTAGTCTGCGTTGCTCTGTTCGGGGTGCGGGTCATCGCCACCTCGCACGCACGCGCACCGCGTGCATGCCCTATGTGTGCCTTATGTGCGCCCCTAAAACTCAACAAAGTTACAAAATTACCCTGCTAAAAGCAAATTTTTTCACCGCTTTTTCTTTGCCGCAACAATTTCCGAGGGGTGATACTCGACAAAGAGGACAAATTTTTTAGCCGTTATGTCAGAAAATCGTACCTTTGGTGTGTTATAGGTGAAAGCAGCAAACAAAGATGACAAACCAGGAGTTCGAAATACTTGCCCGCCGATTGCGCATCACAATGCTACACTCTGCCGAGAGGCTGCTGGGTAGTCGTGACGAGGCGGAGGATGTGGTGCAGGAGGCACTGCTCAAACTCTGGGCTATGCGCGACAGGTTGGGTGACTATCGCTCACCCGAGGCGTTGGCGCGCATTGTTGTTAAACGCTTGTCACTTAACGTGCTGCGTAATTATGGTCGCCATCCGATGGTTGAGTTGAGGGCCGAGTATGGGGATGATGCGGAGGCTGACGAGCAGAGTCGAGAACGTATCAGAACACTACTCGAGGCTGTAGACCGACTGCCCTCAAAGCAGCAGATGATACTCCGTATGAAGCATATCGAGGGTATGGAGACGGAGGAGATCGCCGAGGTGGCACAGATGAGCATCGATGCGATCTATCAGAACTTAAGCCGTGCGCGAAGAGCGGTACTCAATAAATTCAAACAGAGGTGAGCAAGATGAGACAGTTGGATGATATACAGACTTTGGTGGAGCGTTTCCTAGATGGGCGCACGACAAATAGCGAGGAGCAGCTTCTCTATGAGTGGTTTGCTACGGCCGATGTGCCTGCAGAGTGGGCCGATCTGAAGGCCATGTTCGCTTGGTATGCCGACGGTATGCCCGAGAGAGATGAACAACCGACGGCGGTGGTTGCACTACATCCGCATCGTCGCCTGCTCGGCATCGTCTTCACAACCGTAAGCATTGCCGCAGTATTGGCGATAGTCCTCGGCGTAGTACTCAATCTGAACTCTTCGGTTGACATATACGAGGGTAGCTATATTATTAGCGAGGGTGTGCGTTACGATGACCTTGACCTGATCAAGAGCGATATTGAGGCTGTGCTCCAGCGTGCCGACAACATCGAGCAACAGGCCAATGAGTTACTTGCCTGGGCAGATACAATATAGAAAAAACAGCGCTGTAAATATAAATGTAAAATGTAGAATATGAAGAAGTTATTAGTTATTGCCATGCTCTTGGCGGGAAGCATCGCCCAGAGCAGTGCACAAGAGCACATTGATGCGCTACTAAACAGCGACATCGAGAGCAACCGCCGCGGTATGGCACTGCGTTCTGCCGTTAAACGAGACCCGGAAACGGGTGATATCATCAAGCGCGTGAAGGAGTTTACCGCCATTGACGACAAGTCCCTTGCCAAGGAGTTTATCGCGGCTTTCAAGGCTGACCGCACCACTGCCGAGGTGTGGGACGAAAACAAGAATGGCCCGCTCTACAGTGTTACTGCCGTATGGCTCAATCCAAAGCGTGTCTACACACTCTCGGTTAATGGCTCGATGGTTACGGTCTATGTGCAGACCATCTATCACAATGAGAAGAGTAAATAACAATTAAACAGACAGATTATGAAAAAGTTAATATTGATAGTGGCTCTCACCTTCGGCATATTAAACATTAGCACTGCCCAGGGTGCTGTTACGATGAAGTCAAACGATGCAGGTGACATAGAGCGTGAAACCAAGGTGTTGAGGTGCGAGGAGCTCACCGAGATTGTATCGCTTCTGCCCACAGTGGTTAGAATAGTAGAGGGTGAAGAGGGGCTTGTCGAGATTGTCTACCCCAAGGCAGAGGCCGACTACCTTAAGTTCATCGTTAAAGGTGGCAATATCTTAACTCTCGGTCGAGATGCCGATAAGAAGATGGCTAAAAATACGCTCGTCACAGAGCACAACCCCATCGAGGTAAGGGTGTCGGCAAGCACCATCAACTATATCCTCAACAGGTCGGATATGTCGCTCTATATCGAGCGCGATGCTTTCGCCGATGTACTAACCATAGGAAATAGCGGTGGCCTTTTTATCCACGCAGATACCATAAGCGCAGATGTTATCAATATCGTAAGTCAAGGTACCACAACCTGCCTTGTCAAGGAGTGGAGGGCTAACAGCCTTATGTTAACCAATACCGGAGCACTCTATGTCAAGGGTGTAACCAACGCCCGAAAGATTGAGCATCACAGCGCAGGTATCGATAATGTCGAACTCGATGTTGCGTGCTCAACACTTGAGATGCTATCCAACGGCTCGGGCGTTATAGAGTATCGAGGTACGGCCGATGAGGTGACAATATCCTCTATGGGAAGTGCGACGATACGCACCTCGGAGCTAAACAGAGAGTAGCGATAAGTAATTGGGCCGGACGGAGTTATCCATCCAGCCCAATCTTTTTGCATCATTACCTACAACTTCAACTATAAGAGGCTGAATAAAAAGTGTATTTTGGCGTTATACTTGCCCTCAAAATGCTCATTTACACTCAAGTAAACTCCGCTTTTTCGGGCTTTGTATGCCTAAAACTACATCTTTTTATTCAACCTCTTTTGCTCTATATCACCTCAAACTTAAGGGGCTGTCCAACGCAACTCGTTGAACAGCCCCTTTAAGTTTAGCGGGCTTTCCAATTACATCTTGGCCTTACCGCCCTCGAGGAAGTCGATGAAGCCCTCGATGCTGTCGTCATAGCCACGAACAGGCATCAGGATCTCCTCGTCGGGTGAGAGCAATACATAACCGGGCTGTGCGTTCACGTTGAAACGCTCAACGGCGATAGCATTGTTCTTACGACCGAGGGTGGTCAGCACCTTACCATTCTTGTTGGTGTAGTAGTCCTCCTCGGCAAGCTCCATACGGTCGTCAACGTAGAGAGCGCAGATGATGTAGTCCTCCGAGAGGATCTTCTTCACGCGGGTGTCGCTCCATACGCGGGTCTCCATCTCGCGGCAGTTGTTGCAAGCGTGGCCCGTAACGTCAACGAAGATGGGCTTGTTCTGCTTCTTGGCAGCCTCAACAGCCTCGTCGAGGTCGAAGTAACCCTTCAGACCGTGGGGCAGGTGGAGGTTGTCGCCATACTTAACGCCCACGTTGGCATTCTTCTCGCTACCATCCATGCGGAAGTCCTGCGAGCTCATAGGAGGCAGGTAACCCGAGATGCCGTTCAGCGGTGCACCGAACATACCGGGGATCATATATACTACGAATGAGAATACGAGGATAGCCATGAAGAGACGCTTAACCGAGATAGTCTCCATCTTGTCGTCGTGAGCAAAGCGCAGCTTGCCAAGCAGGTAGAGGCCGAGCAGCGTGAAGACAACGATCCAGATGGCGAGGTAGATCTCACGGTCGAGGATACCCCAGTGGTAGGTCTGGTCGGCGGTCATGAGGAACTTAAGACCGAGGGCAACCTCGACGAAACCGAGGACAACCTTAACCGAGTTGAGCCAGCCACCGCTCTTGGGCATGTTCTTCAGCATTGAGGGGAACCAAGCCAAGAGGGTAAAGGGAAGTGCGAAGGCCACTGCGAAGGCGGTCATGGTGATGATAGGCATCCAGATGCCACCATTCATTGAGTTGATAACCACAGAGCCTACGATAGGACCGGTGCAAGAGAACGATACGAGCACCAGCGTAAGGGCCATAAAGAAGATACCCATCAAGCCACCCTTCTCGGCACCTGCATCGCTCTTGTTAACCAGCGACGAGGGCAGTGTGATCTCGAAGGCACCGAAGAACGATGCAGCGAAGATCATGAATACGAGGAAGAAGATGATGTTGGGAATCCAGTGTGTCGAGAGCCAGTTGAAGATATCCTCCGTAACGGCATCACCACCTACAAAGCGGGTGATAAGGATAAGTGCAGCGATGGGCAACACATAGAGGGCAACGATGAAGAAGCCGTACATGGTAGCGCGGAAGCGACCCTGTGCAGGCGACTGTGAGCCCTTAATGAAGAACGATACGGTCATGGGCACCATGGGGAACACACAGGGTGTGAGCAGTGCTGCAAAGCCCCAGAGGATAGCCTCGATGATCGAGCCCCAATCCAGGGGAGCAGTCTCGGGAGCACCCGTAGCGGCAGCCTCCTCGGCCTCCTCGATGGTGGCAACCTCCTCGGCATCAGCAGCCATAGCGGCAGCCTCGCCAAGAGTGATGGTGAAGTCGAAAGCACTCTGCTTGCACTGGTTGGTCTCGTTGGTGCAGATGTTGGTGCTGATAGTACCGGCAACCTTGGCACCGGCCTCGGCCTTAACATCCTGGATGAAGACCATCTTGCCCAGGTAGTGCAAAACCTTGTCGCCAAACTCATCAACCGACTCGTGGGTAGGCTCCGTCTCGCGCATGTCACCCTCAACCTCGCAGCCCTCGGTGAACTCGAAGTAGGGTGCCGAGAACATATCGCTCAGGGGGTAACCGTGGTAACCCTCGGCGATGATACCGGTGAATGTGAGCTCATAGAGGCCCGCCTCCTTCTCTGATGCAGTCAGGGTCCACGCCACGGGAGCATCGCCCTGAACATCGTCAACTACGCCCTCAAATACGGGCTGCTCCTGTGCAGAGGCCATAAAGGGAAGTACCATGGCTATTACAAGCACGAGAGTCTTAAAAAGTTTTCTCATAGATTAAGTGAAATTTAGTAATTATATGTTTGTGTCTTTAGTTCTCCGTGTTTTTAGTTCTCCGTGTTAAATTCGTCGTTCAGAGCCGTGGGCTCGTTGTCCGACTCGTCGGTACGACCATCCCACACCTTATATCGTGAGGGCGACACACCCACGCGCTGCTTGAAGTACTTGCCAAAGAAGGACTGCGAGGCGAAGTTCAGCTTGGTGGCTATCTCCTGGATGCTCATACCCGAGTACTTGAGCAGTCGCTTGGCCTCGTAGACCACAGCCTCGTCGATAAGCTTCGAGGCGTTGCGGCCACTCTTCTTCTTGAGTATCAGCGAGAGGTACTTGGGTGTTATGCCCATCTTCGAGGCGTAGAACTCAACGCTGCGTTCCGTGCTGCAGTGCTCTCTGAGCAGAGCAAGGAAGGTGTTGAACAGCTCGTCGGTGCGGTTGCTTACCGACGCATTACCCGGCAGGCTGTGCTGCTGGAGTATGCCCATGACGTAGTGGAACATGGCTGCGAAGAGCGAGCTGATGATCTTCTCGCGGTTGGCCGTGGGGGCATAGTCGCACAATACCGAGCGCATCAACTTCGAGATATCGTGGATGTAGGCCGCCTCCTGTGGCTCAATCTGTACACACGGCTCATCGAGGAAGCCATGGTAGATGGAGATAAGATCCTGCGTATCGACATGAATAGAGTTCAGATACTGGCGCGAGTAGGTCACCATGTATCCCGACGAGCGTATCGACGCCTTGACCTGCTCGATAACGGTATTTTCGTTGAAGATGAAGAGCGTATTGGGGCGCAGCTCGTGGAGCTTGCCGTTGATCTTGATCTTGGCCGTGCCACTCACCGTCACACCTATTGATACGCCCTGGATGAGGGCAGTGAGGTCGTCCAGCTCGCGGAACATTACCAGAGGTGTGATGACCATATCCTCCGAGTAGTACGCCGTCTCGAAACGTGACTTGAGCTTCTCGATAGAGGCTCGCTTGATGCCGTCCTGTTTCATCTATTCTGTTTTGTTAGTTGTTAAATGTGTCAATTTCAGTTATTTGAACCTCTCGGAACACTCTATGCGGTACTCCTCGCCAGATGCATAGATGAAGTAGTAGTTCCATCCAAACTCACTCTCGCAACGCTGTGCAAGCTCCAGAGCTCCACCCTCGGAGCCCATCGAGAGGAACATCGTCGCTGCGGCATCGGCCTCGGCACATGTCGGTGCTATGACCGTCACCGAGAGCAGGTCGCTCACGGCACTATATCCGCTGCGTGGGTCGATGGTGTGTGCTACCTTGCGGCCGTCGCCGGTGAGGTAGTAGCGTCGATAGTTGCCCGACGTGGCCACACCGCACTCCTCGACATGGATGATCTTCTGGTAGTCGGCCATGGCCATGTTGCCGTCGTAGGGTGTCTCAATGCCTATCGACCAGCGACCACCACGCGCGTTGAGTCCGTGGCAACGTATCTCACCGCCGATGTTTACCATGTAGTTCTTCACACCTATGCTCTCCAGCTCCTCGGCAATAAGGTCTACTACATAGCCCTTGGCAATGGAGTTAAAGTCGAGCTGCGTGCGATAATCCTCCTTGATGAGTCGGCCATCGCAAATGGCGATCTTCTCCATTCCGACGAACGCGAGTAGAGAGTCTACATTCGGGCTAGTGCCATTATTTGATTTTCCGGCAAAACCCCACGCCTCGGTCAGAGGCTTTATCGTCACGTCGTAGGCTCCATCGCTCAACTCCGTGAAACCTTCAGCCAGTCGCAGAACCCGCTCGATGTGGTGATCCAGCGAGTCGGTGGCGTTTCTGTTTAATCGCGAGAGGAGTGACTCATTGTCGAAAATGGACATTGACGCCTTGGCCTCTTTATCTACTCTTTTGATCAAATTTACCACCTGGTCGCTTGTCGCCTCATCGCTGCATTTTACCTGCACAAAAGTTCCAAGTGCCTCACCATCAATGACGAGGTACTCCGCGGGTGTGGTGCCGCACGACCATAGAATGGTTAGTGCTGCAACCATAGTGCATAAAATGGAGATATTTTGCTTAAAAGCGAACATCGACGACTATTCCTAAATCAGACAACAAAGATAGTGTAAATTTCCGATATTTCCTAATCGAAGTGGAAATTTTTGATCCGTAGATGCGAAAAATAGTAGAATTTAAGGTGCAACAAACGGATGTGTTGACTTCTGAAAGTGTCCATTTTTTGCCGCTTTGTAGTTGTCCGAAAAGGTGTGATAAATGTATTTATTGAATAACATCCTCTCAATTATATCTTTTTCTTTGAAAAAGGTTTTGAATTTGTCTAAAAAAATTGTACCTTTGCCGCACGCTCCGGCAGGATCAAGGTAAGGATGATCTGTCGTGGAGTGCAACCAGGGGCGTAATCCTCGGGAAATGAGAAGGATGCGCACCATAAAACTTTTTACACTATGTATTTGACACCTGAAAAGAAGCAGGAGTTGTTTGGCCAGTACGGCAAGTCTACAACCGACACCGGCTCACCCGAGAGCCAGATCGCGTTATTTACCTACCGTATCAACCACCTTACCGAGCACATGAAGAGCAATCGTCACGACTTCGGTACCCAGCGTTCGCTGTTGCGCCTCGTTGGTAAGCGTCGTAAGTTGCTCATGTACTTGAAGGAGGTTGACATCGAGCGTTACCGCGCGATCATCAAGACGCTCAATCTCCGTAAGTAAGATTGTGCGGAATATGAAGGCAGCACCAACGGCGTTGCCTTCATTTCCATTGATTATTCTTTAGTTTCGACTATATTTGATGACAATTTTTTAGAGGTTTTTTAGAAATTTTATGGAAGCAAACAAGTTGTACAATGCTGTACAGAAGACAATCACCTTGGCCGACGGTCGCCAGATCATGATCGAGACCGGCAAGCTTGCCAAGCAGGCCGATGGTTCGGTGGTTGTTCGTATGGGTGACACGATGCTTTTGGGTACCGTTGTTGCCGCAAAGGATGCCAAGGAGGGAACTGATTTTATGCCTCTGCAGGTAGAGTATAAGGAGAAGTACGCATCATGTGGCCGTTTCCCCGGTGGCTTTATGAAGCGCGAGGGTAAGGCCGGTGATTCGGAGATCCTTGTGGCACGTCTTATCGACCGTGCTTTGCGTCCTCTCTTCCCCGCCGACTACCATGCCGAGGTCTTTGTTACCGTTAACCTTATCTCGGCCGAGAAGGATATTCAGCCCGATGCTCTCGCAGGTTTGGCTGCTTCGGCTGCTCTGGCCGTGTCGGATATCCCCTTCGGTGGCCCCATCTCGGAGGTTCGCGTAGCTCGCATTGGTGGCGAGTATGTCATCAACCCCGGCTTTGAGGCTATGAAGGATGCCGACCTCGATATCATGGTTGGTGGTACTATCGACAATATCCTGATGGTTGAGGGTGAGATGAAGGAGGTATCGGAGGAGGTTATGCTCGGTGCCATCATGTTCGCCCACGAGGAGATTAAGAAGCACTGCGCAGTGCAGATCGAGCTTATGAAGGAGCTTGGCAAGGATGTTAAGCGCACCTACTGCCACGAGACCAACGACGAGGAGCTTCGCCAGACCATCATCAGTGAGCTCTACGACAAGGCTTATGCTATCGCCACCAGCGGTACTATGAAGCATGAGCGTCAGGATGCCTTTGATGCTCTGGAGGCCGAGTTCGCAGCACGTTATACCGAGGAGGAGCTCGAGGAGAAGGCTCCCCTGATCCACAAGTACTTCCACGACGATGTTCAGAAGAAGGCTATGCGCAATATGATCCTCGACGAGGGCAAGCGTCTGGATGGTCGTCGCACCGACGAGATTCGTCCCATCTGGTGCGAGGTTGACTATCTGCCTTGCGCTCATGGTTCGGCAATCTTCACCCGTGGCGAGACCCAGTCGCTTACTACCGTAACTCTGGGTACGAAGCTCGACGAGAAGATGAAGGATGAGGTGCTGGTGCAGGGTAGCGAGCAGTTCGTGCTGCACTACAACTTCCCTCCCTTCTCTACCGGTGAGGCTCGTCCTGCCCGCGGTTTGAGCCGTCGTGAGATCGGTCACGGCCACCTCGCATGGCGTGCTCTGAAGCCCATGGTACCCCTGGGTGAGGAGAACCCCTATGCAGTGCGTGTAGTATCAGACATCTTGGAGTCTAACGGCTCATCGTCAATGGCTACCGTATGTGCCGGTACTCTGGCTCTTATGGATGCAGGTGTTAAGTTGCGCAAGCCCGTGTCGGGTATCGCCATGGGTCTTATCTCTGACTCGGCTACCGGCCGTTGGGCTGTGTTGTCGGATATCCTTGGTGACGAGGATCACCTCGGCGATATGGACTTCAAGGTTACCGGTACGCGCGACGGTATCACCGCCACACAGATGGATATCAAGGTTGACGGTCTCTCGTATGAGGTGTTGGCCAAGGCCTTGGAGCAGGCTCGTCAGGGTCGTCTGCACATCCTCGACAAGCTCGTTGAGACTATCGCCGAGCCCCGTGAGGACTACAAGCCCTTCGTGCCCCGCATCGTACAGATCACCATTCCCCAGGAGTTCATCGGTGCTGTTATCGGCCCCGGTGGTAAGGTTATCCAGGATATCCAGAAGACTACGGGTACTACCATCACCATCACCGAGGTTGACGAGAAGGGTATCGTAGATATCTTCGGTCAGAACAAGGAGTCTTTGGATGCAGCTCTGGCTCGTGTTAAGGCCATCGTTGCTGTTCCCGAGATTGGTGAGACCTACAATGGTAAGATCCGCTCTATCGTAGACTTCGGTGCCTTCGTTGAGATCCTTCCCGGCAAGGATGCTCTGCTGCACATCTCGGAGATCGACTACAAGCGTTTCGAGACCATGGAGGAGACAGGTCTTCAGGAGGGCGATATGATCGACGTAAAGCTCATCGCCAAGGATCAGAAGACCGGCAAGCTGAAGCTTTCGCGCAAGGCACTTCTTCCCAAGCCCGAGGGTTGGGTTGAGCGTGAGCCCCGTGAGCGTAAGCCTCGCGAGCAGCGTGAGGGTGGCGAGCGTCGTGAGGGCCGCGGTCCCCGTCGTGAGCGTCGCTAAAGAAAAATCAGCGTCGGCGCCATATAATATATAATATATGTATGGCGCACGACGTTATAATAAATGAGCAAACGAAAATAATTTTTTTATCTAACTAAACTATCTACTATGAAAAATCTTTTCAAGCTGAGCACTCTGCTCCTCGTTGCAGCTTTGACCCTGAGCGGTTGTAACTGCTTCAAGAAGATGGCCAAGAACCAGGATGAGGTTAAGTTGACCTGCACTCCCGAGGTATTGGTTTTGAACAACGGCCGTGTTGATGCCGATGTTAAGGTTACCTTCCCCGAGAAGTACTTCAACCAGAAGGCTGTTCTGAAGGTTACCCCCGTTATTGTATTTGAGGGTGGTGAGGTTGCTGGTACTACCCAGTACTTCCAGGGCTCGAAGGTTGATGACAACTACACCGTTATCAACAAGGACAATGGTGGCCAGTACACTATGCACGTTTCGTTCCCCTATGACGATCGTATGGAGTGTTCAGAGCTTCAGCTCCGTGCCGAGATCAAGTGCCCCAAGGGCAAGTGCAAGGAGTTTACTCTCGTAAACCTGAACAATGGTGCTATCCCCACCAAGGATGAGGCTGCTGTTTTGGCTGCTGGTGGTGCCGAGGCTGACGCTCTGAAGCGTGCCTTTGGTCTTACTATCGCACAGGGTGTTAACACCATGCAGCGTGACCTGAACTATGCTTCTGCAATGCAGACCATGGAGTCTGGCTACAAGAACGTAATCACCGAGGTTACCAAGGCTAACTACATGTACCAGATCAACTCGTCGAAGCTTCAGAAGAAGGCTCTCTCGTCGGATGAGCTCACCGCTTTCCAGCAGAAGGCTGCCGATCAGAAGGATAACGACCGCATCAAGCAGAACATCTATGTTAACGGTTACGCTTCACCCGATGGTCCCGAGAAGTTTAACGACAAGCTCTCTGCTGCTCGTAGCGAGTCAGGTAAGGAGGCTGCCGAGAAGCTCCTCGAGGAGGTAGGTCTGCCCCTCGACGCTGCTTCATACGGTGAGGACTGGGAGGGCTTCAAGGAGCTCGTTGCCGCCTCAAACATCGAGGATAAGGAGCTTATTCTCTCGGTTCTGAACAGCTATGAGTCATCTTCAGAGCGTGAGAACCAGATCAAGAATATGTCACAGGTATTTGCTGCCCTCAAGGAGGATATCCTGCCCCAGCTGCGTCGTGCACAGCTCGTTAACTCATCGGACATCACCGGTAAGACTGACGACGAGATGGCTGCTTTGGTACGCGAGGGTAAGTTCTCGGAGCTCGACGAGAAGGAGCTGATGCACATCGCTTCTACCGGCAAGCTCTCACAGGACGAGAAGATCGCTGCTCTGGAGGCTGCTGCCAAGTCTGGTGAGGCTGCTGCTTACAACAACCTTGGTGTTGCTTATGCCGAGGCTGGTGAGGCAAAGAAGGCTGCCGAGGCTTTCGACAAGGCTGTTAAGGCTGGTGCCAACGCATCGCAGATCAACAACAACCTTGCTCTTGTTAACCTGATGAATGGTAACACCGAGGCTGCAAAGAGCTACACTGCTAACGCTTCGAAGCAGACTCAGGCTCTGGCTGCTGCTGCCGAGGGTAACTACGCTGCTGCACAGTCGCAGCTCGATGGTTACAACGCTGCTCTGGCTGCTGCCATGAACGCTGACTACACTGCTGCAAAGCAGTTCATCGCTAACGATGAGTCTGCACAGGCTGACTACCTCCGCGCTATCATCGCTACCAAGCAGGGCGATATGGCCGCTGCAACTGCCGAGCTGAAGTCGGCTATTGCCAAGCAGCCCGCTTATGCAGAGCGTTGCAAGAAGGATGTTAACCTTCGCAACTACATTGGCAAGGACATCGTTCTCTAATTTGATGTGATTTGAGGCTGTTTGGCCTCTCGCATACAGGAGCCCCGAGGGATTGTACCGAAGAGTACATCCCTCGGGATTTTTTTGCGCGGTGGGCGCGGTGGGCGCGGTTTGGCGCAGTCGATAGGATTTGATAGGACTTAATAGGACTTGATGGGTATTAGCGCGGGCGACATTTATTGGGTAGCAGTGTGCTATCCCTAAATTTCCCATCTCTTCCCATCTCTTCCTATCTCTTCCTATCTCTTCCTATTCCGTCCTACTCGTCCTATCTCGTCGCATCGTCGGTGCGCTTACCGCCACCTGTATCGCTACCAAATATGCACTTTTACACTTTTTATTGCGACACTATTCGCTATTCCATTTTTTTTTCATATCTTCGCGAGGTATTTCCAACAACTTAAAAATTGGGTGTGAAATCTGATGCAATATATCAACTGCAGCGAGCGTTTATATAGTGTATCGTTAGGATGACAATCACTTTTTAATTTTTTAATAACTAAAGCAATGAAAAAGTTTTTTTCTATGATGTTGGCTCTTGTAGCCGCTTTTACCTTCGTTGCATGTGGCGAGGAGCCTACCGATAAGGTTGCTCTGGCTACCCCTTCAGTTAAGGTTGAGGCTGTTACCTCAGAGGGCTTTACTTTGTCGTGGGCTGCAGTTGAGAACGCTGCAAGCTACGATGTTGAGATCAACGGTGAGGTGAACAACACCACTACTGCCGGCTACACCGCAACAGGTCTGACCCCCGGTCAGTACACCGTGCGTGTTAAGGCTGTGGCTGCTACCGGTTCGGCCTATGCTGATTCGGAGTATGCAGTAACTCTGGTTACCGTAGAGCTTGGTGCCGGTGTTGATTGGTTCTCACAGGAGTTGTTCCTTGACAGCGTTGAGGCTGAGTACGTTCACCCCTTCAACGCCGTATTCTTCAAGTGGACCGGTGAGGATCTGAAGTTTATCGACTTCTCACTCTTCGTGGCTGCTGAGAGCTACAATATTAAGGACGAGGATCTGCTCGCAGGTAAGTACGATAAGTATATGATCGAGGCCGATGCAGAGTTCATCCAGACTATCGCTACCGAGGGTTCTATCGAGCTCTTCTTCTCGGGTCTTGATCAGAACGTAGAGTATGAGATGATCGCCATTGTTGAGAATAAGGCCGGCAATCGTATTGTTGATCGCGACATCATCTCTACCGAGGTTCTTGACAACGCAGTATTCGAGGCTTGGAAGGCCGGCTGGACTGGTCAGTGGACAGCAGTTTGCCAGAACACCTTCCAGTGGTATGTTGAGGGTACTTCTATTGGCTTCCAGCTTACCGAGGATAGCCAGGAGTTTGCTATTACCTTCCAGTCAGTAGAGGAGGAGCCCGAGGTGATGCTTGTATTCGGCTTGAGCAAGATCTTCCCCGACTATGAGGCTCTTGCAATGATTGATTCTGCAACCGGTGCTCTGGCAGTATACGGAGGTATCGCTCTTGGCGAGGCTGACGCTGATGGTTATGTTCCTACATGGCTTGCATTTGGTGAGAACGAGGGTGCTTTGATCCCCGTAAGCGGTCAGTTCCCCGTTTACCAGTTCAATCGTGAGGGTGACACTATCACATCACAGCTCTACTCAATTCCTTTGAATGACGACACACTCTTCAACTGCCTCCACATGGACATCTACGCTTTGGGTAGCCAGTATATCAACGTATACCTTGGCGAGGATGACTTCCCCGCTAACCTCTACGCAGGTAATATCGCTATGACCCGCTCGTCGGCAAGCGCACAGATGGCTGCTGCCAAGAGCGTGGTATTCCCCGCTCACATGGCTACAGGTGTTGAGCTTCGCAAGTAATCGAGGATCTATCCGAGCCTGATATTTGGGGTTGCACCATTTGGGTGTAGCCCCAATTTTTTATGTCGTGGGGTGGCGAAGAGTTAAAAAAAGTGGTGTTGAGTTGCAGGTGTTGCGAAAAAATTGTATATTTGTAGTTAGAAAAAACGTGTGACTATGGATTACGCAAAAGAGTTAGAGAAATATGCACCTGCTCACAGCGATGCACAGGTAGCCAAGGAGGTGGCCAAGATTAAGATGGCAGCGAACCGCAATGGCAATGTCGATGTCTACAAGTTCTGCTACTCGGCCATTGACCTTACAACACTCTCATGCAACGACTCGCAGGAGTCGGTGCAGGCCTTCGTGCGCAAGGCGGTGGAGTTCTACGACAAGTATCCCCACATCCCCAATGTGGCATCTATCTGCGTATATCCGCCCTTTGTTGAGACCGTAGGCCTCGAGATTGACGGCACGCCGATGCGTATTACCAGCGTTGCCGGTGCTTTCCCTGCATCACAGAGCTTTATCGAGGTTAAGGCCCTCGAGGTGGCCATGGCCATCGAGAATGGTGCCGACGAGGTAGATATAGTCCTCAACCCGGGTATGATGCTTGCCGGCCATATCGACGAGGCTGCCAGCGAGGTAGAGCTACTGCGCGAGGAGGCCAAGGATGTGGTGCTGAAGGTTATCATCGAGTCGGGTGCACTGAAGAGCCCCGAGCTGATACGTCGCGCCTCGCTTGTGTCGATGTTTGCCGGTGCCGACTTTGTGAAGACCTCTACGGGTAAGATTGATGTTGCAGCGACGCCCGAGGCGGCCTTTGTGATGTGTCACGCCATCAAGGACTACTACAACCTCACGGGTCGTAAGGTGGGCTTCAAGGCTGCGGGTGGTGTGCGCACCCCCGAGGATGCTGCGCTCTACTATACTATCGTCGAGGAGGTGCTCGGCGAGGAGTGGCTCACCACGGATCTCTTCCGCATAGGTGCATCGTCGGCTGCCAACAACCTGATCTCGGCAATCGAGGATAAGGTGATCAAGTACTTCTAAGAGGTTGGTGTCGGGTCGTTGACCCGTAGCGATAGTTTTATGCCTCGGGCTGCGCTGTAAAGGTGAGCCCGAGGCTCTCTGTTTGTGTGTCGCCTGCGCCTTGTCTGATAGCCTGCGCCACCGCCCCCTCACCTTGCGCCACCTCCTCACTTTGCACCGCCCCCTCACCTTGCACCGTCTCAATCGTCTAACAGCCTCTTGCCGAGGGTGGGTGACCATAAACACAAAAGGCGGCCCGAAGGTCGCCTTTTGTATTAGCTCCGAAGAGTCTAATCACAATTATTTCTGTGCGAAGAAGTTCTTGATCTCCTCGTCGTCCAGGATGTTCTGTGTCTGGAATACGTAAGCACCGGTCTTCTCCGACTTAACCATCTTGATACACTTGGTGTACTTCTTTGAGGTACCTGTCTTAAGTGTTGCAACTACTTTCTTTGCCATACTTTACCTTGTTGTTAAAATTACTTAATCTCACGGTGTAAAGTTACTCGCTTCAGGTAAGGATTGTACTTCTTACGCTCCAAACGGTCGGGAGTATTCTTCTTGTTCTTGGTGGTGATGTAGCGTGACATACCTGCAACGCCGCTCTCCTTCTGCTCGGTGCACTCGAGGATCACCTGCACTCTGTTACCTTTCTTTGCCATTTTCTGTTAGCTGTTTTTAGTAAACCTTCTTTGCGGCCTTTGCCTCACGCAGAGCAGCAGCAAGACCCTTCTTGTTGATTGTTTTGATGCCGGCAGCCGAAACCTTCAAAGTGATCCAGCGGCCCTCCTCCTCCGACCAGAAACGCTTAGTTCTCAAGTTGGGTGAGAATGTGCGCTTGGTGCGGATGTGCGAGTGAGAAACATTGTTACCCACCATCGCTACCTTACCAGTGATTTCACAAACTTTCATTGTACTTTAATTTTATCTTAAGTGCCAACGTGGCACAAAAGCGCACAAAGATACATAATTTTTCTCAAACTGCAACACTTTTTTAATCTTTTATCTTCAATAATTTAATAGTGCGCCACACGACTGCCATAAACAACAAAGGAGGACACGACGTGTGCCCTCCTTCGATGTGGTGTGGTTAGTGGCTTACAGCTTGATTTTCACCGTGTAAGCCTCGCCGCTTGCGGCCACCGATAGCTGGTAGCTGCCCTTGGCCCACTCCGAGGTGTCGATGGTTGCCGTGCTGCCGCCGGCCAGCTCATCCGAACACATCGGGTTGCCCTCCATGTCGGTTATGGCGTACTGTATAGCCATCGGTGCTGTGATGCTAAGCTCACGGCTGGTGTGCGTAAACTTAAGGTTCAGGTGCTTGGCCACATCCTCCACCGTGCCGCAGACGATGATCTCGTCGATGGCATACTGGTTGTAGCTGCGTGCCCACTTCATCTCGGTGCTGTACTCGCCCGTGTAGTAGAGACGTATTCTGTCGCCCGCCTCCAACGTGTCGAGGGTGATGTTGTTGTAGCCCGTGTAGTAGGTGTATGACATGCTCTCGAGGCCTGTGATACTGCCTTGAAGCATAGTTCGCTTCACCTCGCCCGCCTCATTGCAGTGTACGATGTAGATAGTGCCGTTGAAGGGCAACACGTTGCTGTTGGCGATACCACCGATAAGGATGCCGTAGCTGCCCCTGCTCTCGTACTTCGTGGCGTTGCACACAAGACCAAGCCAGGTTGTGTCGTAGCTGCTGTTGTAGAAGGGGTAGAGCTCCAGATAGTCCTCATAGGCTGTCGTGTTTCCGGTGTCGGGATAGAGGCCGATGAATGCACCCTGATTTGTGTAGTACTCAATGGTGGGTACAAGGAAGTAGCCATTGCCATAGCCGCCCCAGCCGAAGTTGAAGCTGAAGTAGTCGTTGGTGGTGTATCCGTCCACAACAAAGGCGTGGCCACCCTCCTGGCTTGAACCACTGAAGTATGTAGGGCCATAGCTGTCGAGGTTATCCTTGAGCAGCTCGACCCACTCGCGTGTGGTGTAGCGATCAGCCTTGACATACTGTGCATCCTTGTTATATCCGAAGTAGGTGCCCAAGGCGTAGAGGGCATCGATATCGAAGGCACCCGAGCCTGTGGGGTGGTACATCATCTTTGAGGCTACGCCGAGGTCGTACATCAGCCGTGCCACGGCATTGCCCTGTGTGGTTGTGTAGCTGTCGTTGTAGCTGTCGAGCATGTTGGCGTAGTCGTAGCTGTGTCCAAGGGTCACACCCTCCATGCTGTATGTCACGCCGTTATGCTCGTAGCTGTAGGCGGGTGCTGCACCTACGCCATTGAGAGGCCACTTGTGGTAGTAGCAGAGTATCGATATCGCCGTAGCAACACAGCCCGTGACACTGCGTTCACCATCAATCACGGGGCTTAGGTTGTTGAAGGGTGCCGTCTGGTTCCATATCGCCGTCTGGTACTGTGTGACACCCGAGCCTATGCCCTCGTCGGCGCGTGTGGCGGAGTATGAGGCGTGGCGCGAGGCTGCCACCTGGCGACACCATGCATCGAGGATGGCCTCGGTAGCCTCGGCCATGTTGTCCGTAAGAAGGTTGTTCTCGAACGAGTAGGCGATGATGGGGTTGAGCGCATCATCACCTGCGATAACGACGAAGCCTCGGTTGAGGTTGTTGTAGATGTAGAGCAGTGCCTGATCTGCATCGTTCGAGGTGCGCTGTGGCTGTGTGAAGCTGTTGCCGGCCCACTCCAGAGTGATGTTTATGTCGCCTGTCGAGCGTGTGGTGTGCTGTGCGAAGAAGTTGGTGGCTATCTCGCGGGCACGCTTCTCGCCAATGGGTGCTGCCATAAGGTTAAGGCAGAAGAGCATCAACGAGATGAGAAGTGCTATCTTTTTCATGGTCGTGTCTGTTAGAAGTTACTGAAATCAATCTCGGTGATGCCCACACAATCCTTGAACTCAACCTCCGTGGCCCCGATGCTGTTTATGGTTATCGTGTGGCTCTGGGTGGCGTCGCTGAAGTTGTGGTAGTAGCCCTCGTTGATGGGTGAGACGTAGCCATCGCTCCAGTCGATATCGCCCGTGGTGGCGTTGAGGAGTGTGGGCATGGTCATATACTCGCCCGTGTGCGCAATGACGATGCTCTGCCAAGGTACCTCACCGCCCAGGTCGATGGTGGCCATGGGCTGAATGGTGTTGCGTGTGATGGGCACACTATTCATCGTGCTTATGGGGTACGCTGAGCCATCTGTGAAGTTTACCGATACGCTGATACCCTTTGTGAACTCCGTGGGGAAGACCACAAAGTAGAACTCCTTGGGTGTGGCGGTGAGCTGTACGCCCTCCTCGCCGCAGTCGAGCGTGATGGAGGTGTAGAGGTCGTTGGTCTCATCCCAGTAGAGGTTGTCGCGGTCGATGCAGGCGAAGTAGAAGTTGCCGGCCATAGTCTCGTCGTTGTTGCCCGTGAGGGTGATGCTCCTTACGCGCTTGTCGCCCGTAAAGCTTAGGCGCAGGTAGCCCAGGATATTCTCGAAGGTGTAGTCCTCGCCATCGGTGCTGACACCAACCATGGTGTTGGCCTTCAGGCCGTAGCTCTGCTCCTTGTAGCTCTGCGTAGCGGGCAGGTTGGAGAAGAGGGCCGGTGTGCCATCCGTGAAGTAGGAGTACAACAACGTGTAGTTGTAGATGGCGTAGTAGAGCCCTTTGAAGTCCCACTCCACATCGGGCGAGATGTATTGTGTGGTCTTGGTAAAGGTGCCGCTACGGTCGCCCGTCTTGCCATTGAAGCTCCACAGTGACAGGTCGTTGTCGCTCCAGAGAAAGATCTCGTCACCCTCGGTCCACACCGTCTGTTTGAGGTTGTTGAGCTCCACGCGCGTGTGCTCTGTCTCGGCAACTCGACCATCGGCTATGGTGGCATAGATTATGTCGTCGTGTGTCACCGCACTGATGGTGATGGGGTCGGTGGTACACGCCGTAAGTGCTATGGCGCATACCAAAATAGTCGTGTAAATCTTTCTCATGGCTACCACTCGATTTCTGGGTTTTCTACGGGGTCTTGAAGTGAGTTGCTGAAGCCCTGCTCCACAACCATCTCCACCACCTCTAATTGAGGCGGTGCGTAGCTCTCGAATAAACTGTTTCTCATTAATCTAATTATGTTTAGGCGTTTGTTGTCGGTTAGTTCTTTCCTTGGTTGCGCAGCAGGTAGCGATATACCTTTACCTCATCGGGATCGCCCATCTCCTTGCCCTCGACATCCGAGAGCTTCACGCACAACTCCTTGGGCTTGCGAGAGTTGATCTGACACGACGAGAGCTTCATCACGATGTTGCACGAGGCGTGTCCGGTGTCGCATGTGAGGTTGGTGCCGATGCCGAACATGCACTTGATACGTCCCTCGCATGCCTGCTTGATCTCCACGCACTTCTCGAAGTTGAGCGAGTCGCTAAAGACGATGGACTTCGTCATGGGGTCTATGCCGAGCTCCTTGTAGCGGTTGATAGCCAAGTCGATGAAGGCTATGGGGTCGCCCGAGTCGTGGCGCACACCATCAAACAGACAGGCGTGCTTCTTCGAGAAGTTGTTGAAGAATACCTCCGAGCCGAAGCTGTCCGTAAGTGCCGTGCCCAGATAGCCGTCGTAAACCTTCACCCAATCCTCCATGGTGAGGTAGTTGGCGTTACGAGGGCCGCCATTCACCGCTGCGATGAACATGGGAAGCTCGTGGGGGTAGGTGCCTATCATCTTCATATCCAGCTCCATGGCCAAGTGGCAGTTCGACGTGCCGGTGCAGCCGCAAGGGTTGTTCTTGAGGTGCTTGACCACCATGCGCTGTACGTCATACGAGAAGCGACGACGTGTGCCGAAGTCCGAGAATATGATGCCGTTGTCGCGGGCAATCTGCTCCTTGCGCTCCAGTCGTTCGATCATGGCGTCGGCATCGTAGCTGTTGCGGTGGTGGAAGAGCTCCGACACGGTAGCCAGGATGGGTATCTCGTAGAGTGTCACCTTGTACATATAGTCCGTGACGTTGATCTGCAGGTGGTGCTGCTCATCGAGCCACACATTGATCTTCGAGGCATCGAACCTGAAGCCGAGCAGCCACTCGAAGTAGTTCTGCGGGATATATTTGCAGTTCTTGTTCATGTATCGGAACTCATCCTCCGAGAGAGCGATGCGCTCCAAAGCCTTAAACTCGGCCTTAAGATCCTCGAGGAAGTCCTCGTCAAATTCGGTCTTTGCTCGATCGTTAAAAGTAAAGGTGCCTATAGCCTGGGGATATAGCTTAAAGTAGGCGTACGACGTAGTAAACTTGTACAAGTCGGTGTCAAGAATTGAACGAATCATAGCTATTGTAGTTTTATGTTGTTACTCTTAATCTCTTCGTAGAGCAGCTCCAGGGCGTATGCCGAGGCGCGGCTGATTATCTGTCCTCGGTCGGTGCCCGAGTTGCGCATCACGGCGCGTGTTCGTTGTGGTGAGGCCACGGCCATCCACACCGTGCCTACGGGCTTGTGATAGCTGCCTCCCGTGGGCCCTGCGATGCCGGTGGTTGCTATGGCGTAGTCGGCACCCGTCTTCAGGCGTGCCCCCTCGGCCATGCGGCATGCCACCTCCTCGCTCACGGCACCATGGGTGTTGATGAGCTCCATATCCACGCCGAGGATGTCTCGCTTGGCCTCGTTGGAGTAGGCGACGATGCCTGCCATGAAGTATGCCGAGGCACCCGCCATGGCGGTAAACTTCGAGGCTATGGTGCCTCCTGTGCAACTCTCGGCTACGGCCAGCTTGAGGTTGTTTGCCGTCAGTAAGTTGTGTATCTGCTGCTCTATGGTGGCACCCTCCCAGCCTACGATATGGTCGCCGAGCAGCTCTTCGAGCTTTGCAAACTCGGCACGCATGGCAGCCTCCTCATCGTGACCCTCAACATCGTATGCCGAGAGCCTCAGGCGCACAATGTTGGGTGCCGGCAGGTAGGCCAGATGCATATAGTCGGGCAGGGCATCCTCCCAGGGGGCGATGCGCTCGGCGAGTATCGACTCGGCGATGCCGCGTGTGATGAGCGTGAGGTGTATGATGCTCTTCAGCTCGAAGCGGGCCTTCAGGCGTGGCACAACCTCATCCTCCATGAGGTGCTCCATCTCGAAGGGTACGCCGGGCAGCGATACCACTATTGCGCCGTTTGCGGCCTCGAACCACATGCCTGGTGCTGTGCCGTGGGCGTTGTGCAGCACCGTGCAACACTCGGGCAGCATCGCCTGACCGCGGTTGAGGTCGGTGAAGGCTATGTTGCGCCGTGCCAGCAGTGAACGTATGTGCTCACCCTCCTCGGCGTTGTACTTCAGTTGCGAGTCGAAGAGCTTGGTCAGCGTATGCTTGGTGATGTCATCCTTCGTGGGGCCGAGGCCTCCGGTGATGATGACCACGCGGCTGCTATTGATGGCCTCGCTGACGGTATCACGGATGGTCTGCGCATCGTCGCCTATGGAGAGCTTCGTTGCGATGGTGATGCCTATGGAGTTCAGGTGGCGGGCAATAGAGACACTGTTCGTGTCGACTATCTGGCCGATAAGTATCTCGTCACCTATGGTTATTATCGTTGCTTTCATCTTATGCCTTTGTTGTCTTTGCCTCGGCAATAGCCTTTGAGGCGTGCTTAAGCAGGTGCATGCCGTTTATTCTGATGCCAGAGTTCAGTGCCACGAGCGATGCTCCGGCCTCCATCATGCGCACAGCATCATCGGGGGTGAGTATGCCTCCGCAGCCGATGATGGGGTAGTTGCCCTCGCTCTTTTGGGCGATGTAGCGCACCACCTCCAGGGCACGCTCGGTGAGCATCTCGCCACTTATGGCACCCTTGTCATCGGTGGCAAGGGTGAGCGAGCCGGCTACGGCCTCAATGCCGTCGAGCGGTGTCTCGATAAGTACCGACACGGCGGTGTCTATCTCCTCCCACGTCAGGTCGGGCGATATCTTGAGTAGTATGGGGCGGTAGTCGAGCTGACCGCGACGGAACTCAAACATGGGCTCCACGAGGCTCAACAGCTCCTCGCGCGTGCGGGGTACATATCTCTTCGACGATGTGTTGCAGGCGGCGTTGACGACGAAGAAGTCCACATATTGGTACATGTTGCGGAAGACGCGCAGGTACTCCTTGGCTATATCCTCCTTGTGTGTCGAGGTGCACTTACCTATGTTGCAGCCGATGACCAGCTCACGCTTGTTGATAGGCCTGTGGCGGATGTTGTCGAGGATATACTCCATGCCGCGGCTGGGATATCCCGAGTTGTCGACCATGGACTTGGTGCCGCGCAGACGGAATAGACGCGGACGCGGCGTGCCGGGCTGGCTGTAGGGTACTACCGAGCCTATCTCCACGAAGCCGAAGCCTGCGGCTGCCAGCTCGTCGAGGTGGTCGCCATTGGCATCGAAGCCGGCGGCTATGCCTATGGGGTTGCGGAAGTGGACACCGAACACCTCTCGGTCGAGCTCCTTGTTGCGGGGCGCAAGGCTCCACTTGAGTATGTGCCGACCCAGAGGCAGAGCTCCGACCATGCGCAGCAGAGCCATGCGCACTCGGTGTGCAGGCTCGGCGGGCAGTATCTTGAGAATCATTTGTAGTAACGACTGTTTCATCTGAGCAAAATATTATACAAATGTACAAAAAAATCGTGAGAGTGGCCCCATAAAATCGGGAAATTATAGACTTTGCTGCATCTTTATGCGATAAAGGCCCCATATCGGCGCAGTTGTTCGGGCGAGAAATGCGGTGTAGAAGAAAAATAATCGTCGTCACCATACCAAGTCTTGGTATTTTTTACTACTTTTGTGGTGATAGAAACTACTACTATGGATAAAAAGCAGTACCTGAAAAAGAGATTTGAGAGCGACTTTCTGCGCTACAGCCTATTACAAGAGGATTCACTCTCGGCCAAAGAGATAGCCGACAAGTTGTACGATGCGGTAGACTTTGATCCCTTGATAGGCGAGTGTCGCAATAAGATCGACTCGCTGTGTGATGATTACCTCTCGTTTGATAAGGTTAAGGTCGATGGTAAGCTCTCCAACGAGTTGTCGTCGGAGCTGGACTATCAGCTTAAGGATAGGATCGTGGATGAGTTTATGGCATTTATGGGCGGACTGACGATAGATGCTCTGTTGAACGATATCCTAAAGCGAGTGTCGCGCTCGGTGGAGCAGTGCGCGTGGAGCAACGGCATTGTGAATATGAGGGAGGCCATAGAGGTGCTTGTCAATAGGTTGTATGATGCGGCAAAGGGCTATGTTACCCTGGCTGCTATGCCTACGAATGGAGATGAACTGCTTGAGAAGTACCATAGGGCCAAGGAGAATACCCTCATGGAGCGTATTCAGCAGAACAACATAGACGATATATTGGAGTACCGCAGTGCACTGATGGAGTATGTCAGTGCGATGTGCGAGAAGGTGCTCTATGCCAATCTCGACAGAGCCTACTGTGCACTTGCCGATGATGCTGTGCTTGAGAGTCTGAAGGGGCGTTTCGATGCTCTTAAGAAGTTTGCGCTGGGACTTAAGGAGAGCATTGGCTACTGCCCGACGAACGACGAGTGGGACGGGGAGTACAGCCGCCTGGTGCCCACCGACTTCTACTGTCGTAACGTGGAGAATATCACGGCCGAGCACGCCTTTCACATGACGCTTCTCTACCTCTTGGCAAAGAACGAGGAGTGGATGGTCGGTTGCGGTCTGCTTACCGATGGCGAGCTGACGGTATTTACCTCGCAGCAGCCCCTGCAGATGGATGCGTTGTTGGATAAAATCGAGTCTGAACTCTTCTAAAACGCCTCGTTAGAGATACTCTTTGTTAGAAATACTCTTTGCGGTAGATATAGCTGTTGCGCATCCTCTCAAAATCTTCGGGGGTGCGCTTCAGTTTTATGCTCTCCTCCGTGATGGGGTAGTAGTTGTCGATTGAGGCTAACACCTCCTGCCAGCTGATGCTGCGCGGAGTTGTGGGTGTCACCTCCGACGGATACCACTCCTTAAGTGGCAGGTCAAACTCGCGGGCGAGGGCTCGGATCACCATCGCCGAGGCGTTGGCCTTACCCTGCTCGGAGTAGCCGGCAACGTGTGGCGTGGCCAGCGAGGCGCACTGCAATATGTCGCTTGCAATCTCGGGCTCACCCTCCCAGACATCGAAGTAGTAGGGGTGTTCCGATTGTCGCATGGCTGCGTTATCAACCACACCACCGCGTGAGGCGTTGAGGATGATGGCGTTGGACTTGAGAGTAGATATTAACTCGCTGTTTATAAGGTGATAGGTGCTGTTGTCGAGTGGCGTGTGCAGCGTTATTATGTCGCACTGCGGGGCAAGCTCCTCGATGGTTAGAAAGTCGCCTCCCTCCACTGCCTTGCGGGGTGGGTCGCACCGTAAAACGCGGAAACCCCAGCTGCGGGCATACTCCACCACGAGACTACCCACTGAGCCTACGCCTACCACACCCAGCGTCAGATCGGCGGGGTGTAGTCCACGGCTGGTGCAGATGTGCTTCAGCACTGCCGTCACCCACTGCAACACACCACGCGCATTGCACCCCGGTGCCGAGGCGACTGTGATGTTGTGCTTCGAGCACCAGTCGAGGTCTATGTGGTCGGTGCCGATGGTGGCCGTGGCGATAAATCTAATGTTCGAGCCCTTAAGCAGTTGCTCGTTGCAGCGTGTGCGAGTGCGGATAAGCATCGCATCGCAATGTTGTAGGATAGCACGGTCAATCTCGGCTCCTGCAACATAGCTCACCTCGGCATAGGGTTCGATCACACCCCGAATGTATGGAATGGCACTATCGACTACTACTCTCATCTGTGGGTTTACTATGTAAAAAGTTGTACAAAGATAGTGAAAAACTTAAAAAGTTTCGTATCTTTGCACGATATTTCGCTTAAATAGTAGCGGAGGCAGACATGGAGGCAAACATTAACTATATTTAGCTATGCGCAATAAGGAGTTCAACCCCAACGGAGTAATACCCGATAATGGCAACTATTTCGGTATGCCGCTCACGGCCGATGAGGCTGCGCTGGTGCTTATCTCTGCGCCGTGGGATGCCACGATGAGCCTCCGTGCCGGCAGCTCCTATGCCCCCGATGCCATCATCGATGCATCGCGCCATATCGACTTTCATGAGCCTCTGGCACCCGATGCTTGGCGTAAGGGTATTGCCACAGCCCCCATCGACTATACCATTCAGGATATATCGCACCGTCTGCGTAACGATGCCGAGCGTGTGATAAAGATCTACGAGGAGTTCGGAGCATCGGCACTCGAGAATATGATCTATGCCCGTCGTCTGCGCAAGGTGAACGAGGGCTCGGCAACCGTCAACGAGAAGATATACTCGCAGGCCAAACATTGGCTCGATAGGGGCAAGCTCGTGGGCTTGGTTGGTGGTGATCAGTCGGTGACCTATGGCATGATACGCGCCGTGGGCGAGCGATATGGCAAGGTGGGTATCCTCCATATCGACGCAGGTAGCGACCTCAAGGAGGGTGACCATGGCTTCGAGCACTCGCACCGTGCCATCATCCACAACCTGTTGCGCGATGTTGAGGCCATCGAGCGTGTGGTGATGGTCGGCATGCGTGAGTGCAGCCCCCGCGAGTGGCAGCGTATCGAGGAGGACGAGCGCATTGAGGTGTTCACCGGCCAGAGCATCTGGACACAGAAGTTCGAGGGTACACCCTGGATGACCATCAGCAATGCTATTGTCGAGAAGCTGCCGCAGAGTGTCTACATATCGCTCGATATCGACGGCCTGACCATCGAGTGTACGCCCAATGCGGGAGCGTTGGTGCCGGGCGGTATACGCTTTATGGAGGTGGTCTACCTCTTAGGTAAGATTGTGGAGTCGGGACGTCGCATCGTGGGCTTCGACCTTACGGAGGTGGTGCCCGATATGGAGGATAAGACCGATGCCATCATCGCAGCCCGCATGCTCTATAAGATGTGCTGTATGGCACTTAAGAGGTACGATGCACCGAATATATTGTAACAAAATACCCGATTAAATTGTATTTAACTGAATAAAATGTCACTCTTTTCACGATTTGGATGGATTAAGCGCAACCACGTTCTGTCGCTGCGTGGTCAGAACTTCCTGCAAGCACCTTGGGCAGGAGGTATTGTGCTTGTTGTTTGTGTAATTGTCGCAATGTTGCTTGCCAACATGGATGCTACGGCAGAGTTCTATCGCACGCTGTTGCACACCGACCTCAGTATCTATCTTAAGGCCCACGGCTACGATGCTATACTCTTCCCCGAGGGTATGAACGTCGAGAAGTTTGTCAACGACTGCCTGATGGTCATCTTCTTCTTCTCGGTAGGTCTGGAGATACGTCGTGAGATCTCGCACGGCCAGCTCTCAACACCGAAGAAGGCCGCCCTGCCTATCATTGCTGCTATGGGTGGTATGCTTATGCCGGCACTCATCTACATCGCCTTCAACGGCGGTACCGAGGTGACCAACGGCTGGGGTATCCCCACCGCTACGGATATCGCCTTTGCCATAGGTATCATGTCGCTGCTGGGCAATCGTGTTCCCGTGTCGCTCAAGGTCTTCCTTACGGCCTTGGCTGTTGCCGATGACCTCGGTGCGATTATCGTCATAGCCCTCTTCTATGGTCAGGCACCCAACCTTATGCTGCTGCTTATCGCCGTGCTGATCATGGTAGGTGTCTACTTCATGCGTAAGATGGGCGAGTGCCGCATGTTCCCCTACATCGTAGCTGCCGTTGCCGTGTGGATACTCTTCTACTACTCGGGTGTTCATGCCACCATCGCGGGTGTGGCTATGGCTATGCTCATCCCCGCCAAGCCCCGTTACAGCAAGTCGTACTACCTGCATAAGGCCGATGCTATCGAGCGTAACATACGAAGTATCAGCGCAGAGGATAGCGACCGTGCCCAGGAGGTGTTCCACTACAACGTCAACCGCATGCACCAGATATCAAACGGTGCTATAAGCATGTCGGAGCGTCTGGAGCATATCCTGATGCCCTACGTCAACTTTATCATCATGCCCATCTTCGCACTTGCCAATGCGGGTGTGCATATCGACTCGGTGGAGTACTTCAACATCTTTGAGTATAGTGCCGAGCTGGGCTCTGTGGGTATGGGTATCTTCTTCGGCTTGGTACTGGGTAAGCCCGTCGGCATCACACTCTTCAGCTGGATAGCCGTTAAGTTGGGCGTTGCCGAGAGACCCAGTGGCGCATCGTGGCCTATGCTCTTCTGCGTAGCCTGCCTCGGAGGTATCGGCTTTACGATGTCTATCTTTGTGGATAACCTCGCCTTTGATGCTGCGACCCACCTCGATTTCATTAACAAGGGTAAGATAGCCATCCTCATGGCCTCAACCGTAGCGGCCCTCCTCGGTGCGCTACTGATTATTGCCATGTCGGCACGAGAGAATAAAACATCAAAATAAACCGTTAGAGAGTATGATAAGAGTGCTTCGTGCAGCTATTTCGGTGCTTGCAGTATGTGTGGTAGCCTGTGCGCCCAAGGCCCCTGTTCAGCCCCAGGTGGCAAAGATGGCCACAAGCGCAGACTCGATGTCCTATGTCGTAGGCCTTAACATCGGCCTCAACCTTATCAAGGCCGACTCGATGCTCAACATCGAGTTTGTCAAGCAGGGTATCGAGGATGTCTACCGTGGTGAGCATAAGTTGCGTGATGAGGAGGCCCGCACAGCCTTCCTTAAGTATATGAACTACGACAACTACGAGCGTGTTAAACGCTACGAGAAGCAGTTCTTGGAGGATCTGCGCAAGCAGGATCGTAAGTTTGTGGCCACCTCCTCGGGTCTTACCTACAAGATCTCGGAGCTGGGTGACCTGAAGAGTGCTATTCGCAGTACGCGCGACACGGCAGTGATGTCGATGCGTGTGTTGAATGTTGCCGGCGAGGTTGTGGACACCACCTTCTGGCATGGCGATACGCTGCGTATGGCCGTGAGGGATATGCCTCGCGGTGTGCAGGAGGCGGCACGTCTTATCGGTCAGGATGGCCATATCGAGGCGTGGTTGCCCTCGCAGCTCGCCTTTGGCTCGGAGGGCTGTGACTCGCTAGAGGTCAAACCCAACACGATGCTCTACTACGAGCTGACACTTATCGACGTTGTAAACCCCTATAATAGAAGATAGAGTAACGATTAAAATAAACAGATTTTAGCATGAAGAAGATTTTTATCTTTGTAGCCGCAGTAGCTATGGTCGCTTGTAGCGACAACCCCAAGAGTGGTCTTTACTGCCAGTCGGAGGCCAATCGCACCTATACCGATGCCACAGCAGAGTTCGATACTCTGTCGTATGCTATCGGTATGAACCTCGGTATGAGCGTCAACATCCAGCAGGCCGACTTCGGTCTGGATACCGATGCTGTGATTAGCGCGATGAACAACGAGCTTAAGAAGAGCGTTGTTGACTACGACTTCATCGAGGCCAACCGTGACCGTATGCAGGAGTTTACCAACAAGCAGGTACGCCCCTACATGACCATCAAGCGCGGTTTCCGCACCGACCGTCCCGATACTCTCAAGCTGCCCGAGCTCTACAACGAGGAGTATACTCCCACCATCGTATCGGAGTGGATGGGTTACGACATGGGTAACTATGTTCGTACCGTGATGCTGCCCGTGAACATGCACTGGGTAAACAAGGCTATGGAGGATAGCAAGGCCCTGAAGAGCCGTGACGACATCGCCGATAACATGTCAATCGACGCTATGCAGATGGGTGCTGCGCTGAGCAACTACTTCCAGAATGTTATGCCCGAGTACTCGAAGCGGCTCTCGGCAGAGTGGCTCAAGGAGGTGTCGCAGCGCAAGGGTGTCGAGATGCTTGTTACCGATAAGGATACCATCTACTACCGCATCGACGCCGCAGGTAGCGACGAGCGCATCACCAGCAACCGTGACACCGTATCGTTCCACTTCAAGGCCTATACACGTCGTGGTTCGTTTGTAGAGTCTACGGCCGATCGTGCCAATCAGGTGCGCGAGCAGATCGCCAAGGTTAAGGAGGATAAGTCGTTGGCCGAGGATGCCCGTCAGAGCCGTATCGACCAGCTCACCGAGCAGGTAGCTGCTGCCGAGACCCCCAACATTCCCCTTGCACAGTTCCGCCTTCCTGGTGCTATCGAGGGTATGAAGCTCGTAGGCAAGGGCGGTAAGATCACCATCTGGATGCCTGCATCGATGGCCTATGGCTCACGCGGCAACCGTATGGTGCTGCCCAACGAGGCTATTGTGATGACTATCGAGCTACTCGATATCAAGCACAACGATACTCCTAAAGAGGTTCCTATGCCGGGTAAGGGTCGTGTAACCCCCGTGAAGGTTGACCCTGCTACGGGTGAGCCCGTTAAGAAGCCTATCACGGTTGAGGCTGTACCCGTGAAGAAGTAGTCCAAAGAGGGTAAATAGGTAATGTTAGGGGCTGTCACCATCGTGGCAGCCCCTAACTTTATGGGTGTGCGGTTGCTACATCCGCTCTATGTGTACAAAGATGTCGTCGCCGAGATGGAGTGTAGGTCGCCGGGTAAATATTCCGAATACTGCCGAGCCCGAGCCCGACATAGCGGCGTAGCAGGCACCATGCTCTATCATCGTGGCCTTGAGCGAGGCTATGGCCGGGTGCGCCTCGAAGATGTGGGGCTCAAAGTCGTTGGTTATCAGCTCCTGCCACTGCTCTATGGGGTGGGTGATAAGCTCGGTGAGGTCGCTCTGGGGTTGTTGGGGCTTTACGCCGGCGTATGCCTCCTTGGTCGATACCCCTTCATCGGGCTTGGCCACCATGAGCCAAAGACCTCGCAGGTCGACCGATATGGGTTGCATGATCTCGCCACGGCCGGTGCATAGCTGCGGAGTGTTGTAGACAAAGAAGGGTGTGTCGCTGCCAAGCTCGGCAGCCAACGATGCGAGGGTAGCAGGCTCCAGCGCAAGGCCAAAGAGCTCGTTCATGGCTACGATGACCGCTGTGGCATCTGCGCTACCACCGCCCAGACCTGCACCGAAGGGCACGCGCTTATCGAGCGCGATGCGGACACCTCCCACGCCGTAACGCTCCTGCATAAGGCGGGCGGCGCGCACCGTGAGATTCTTCTCTGCGGGGCAGTCCACCACGATGCCCTCCTGCGTGAACTCCACATCGCGGCCCTTGCACGGCTCGATGCTTATGGTGTCATAGAGCCCCTTCACGGGCAGCATTATGGTTTGCAGCTCGTGATAACCATCCTCGCGCTTGCGCACCACACGCAGGCCGAGGTTTATCTTACAGTTGGCCTTTAGGATCATCTCTATGCAAGTATGCCGAGGAAGATCAGGGGCGTAAAGATGCCGATGGCAAGTGCTATCAGTACGGCATATACCGAGTACTTGGCAAAGCGGCGTGCGTTTACTCCGTACATCTCGGCCAAGGATGCGCGGCCATGCTCCCACTGGTCGTCAGACTTGAGGTGGTAGTATAGCGATACCAGACCCAGAGGCCAGAAGAGGAAGATGGCCAGAATTACCCAGCCGAGGCTGTTGTGAGGGTTCTCCGTAGATACCCTTTGCTGCTGGTTGGTTGTGGCCGATGTAAAGATATAGCCACAGTGGGGACAACGGTCGATAGTAGAGGCTACCAAACCTCCACACTCGGGGCAAGGTCGTGCTGTCATAGGCGTTATATTATTAATATATGTACAAAAGTAAACAAAATTTTCGACTTATAAAATAGTTGCGGTATAGTTCTTGGGTCGTCGGGCATAAAACCAAAATGTTAGCGATATGAAAACGAACATTAGACCTTGCCTTATGGCCCTTGTGCTGGTGGCCATATTGCTCCCCTGTGAGGCTGTCGTAGCACAGCGAGCGAACAAGAATCGTACTCTGGTTAAGGAGTGGCGCGATGGCGACTATATCGTCAGACGCTACCTCACAACATCGGATGCCGAGAGCCGTGCCGAGTATGAGATACTCTATGCCATCAACTCGGCCAATGTCGTGGAGGAGTACGAGCACAACGATAAGGTTGTGTCGCGCCTCGATGAGCTCTTCGAGGAGTTTCGCCGCGACACGCTTAACCATATTCGCAGTATCGCCATCACGGGCTACGCCTCGCCCGATGGTACGGTGGCCTTTAACAGCGAGCTGGCACGCCGCCGTGCCCAGCAGCTCGGACAGATGATCCGTAAACGCTACAATCTGCCATCGAACACGGCTATCAGCATCAGCTCCGAGGTTGAGCCGTGGAGTGCCACGGCCGATAAGCTGGAGCACTCGAGGTTGGACAACCGTGGTGAGCTGGTGCGCATCGTAAATAGCGAGGCACCGCCCATGACCATCGACCGCAGCCTAAAGCAGCAGGCGCAGGCGTGGAGCTATCTCAAGAGCGATGTGCTGCCCGAGATGCGACGTACCACGGTAGAGGTGACCTATACGCATGACGAGCTGGCCGATACGAGGGAGTATAGCCCCGCGGAGGAGGTGCTTATCATCCAGACGGTCGAGGAGAGGCCACAACATGAACATAGGCGCGAACATAAGCACCACTCGAAACACCATCGTAGAGACGTAGTGCTGGTCAACGAGTGGGAGGGTGTGATAATCGATATGGGGGCTTCGGCCGGTGGCCGTTGAGCCCAGAGATGAGAATAATCCTCTAAAAATTTGCATAAACAAAATCGTTTTGTTACCTTTGCATTTAGCAAAAACTATAAAAACGAAATAACTATGGCAAATTTACGAGTATTGAAGAAGGAGATTGACTACCGCTTGGAGGAGTTTGTCTTTGATTGCGAGATGGCAGCCTTTGTGCAGCCCAACAAGGAGGAGAAGATTGTAGAGCTTATGCAGAAGAGCGTAGAGCTTCGCAACGCCCTCTACCACAAGGCAAACAACCCCGCAGAGCCCAAGAACCGCTCGCTGGTTAAGAAGCACTATGCTGCTCTGCGCCGCGATATGGTTGAGAGCTATGCAGCCCTGTTCGCTGACCTGAGCGCAGTTTGCGAGTAGTCGTCCAACTATACAAGCAAGCGAGAGTCCGGCACTGCCGGACTCTCTTATTTTATGCTATGTGGCAATCCTCGGGATGGTGTAGTGTCGCAGTTCGCGGTTTAGCTCCCTCTCTCTGCCCTCGACGAGGCTGTCGAGCAGTTGATGAAATGCCTCGGAGTGGTTGTGATGGCGAGTGTGGCATAGCTCGTGAAGGATGATAAACTCGCGCAGGTGGTCGGGGAGCTGCATGACGAAGAGTGATAGCGAGATGGTGTTGCGCCCGCTGCATGAGCCCCAGCGCGTATGTGCCGACGAGATGCGTAGCGCGGAGTAGCTAAAGCCGTGGTGTGCTGCCAGCGAGCTCACCAGTGTCGGCAGGGTGCGGTGTGCCTCACGGCGCAGTGCCTCGACCTGCTCGCGGCTGATGGTGGGGTAGTGCTCTCTACGCTCACGAAGGCGACGGCGCGTAGTCACTATCCACTCTTGCTTTGCCTCGACAAAGGCCATGGCACGCTGCCGTGAGGCGAAGATGGGGTAGCTGACCCGTATCGAGCCGTCGGGACGTACACGAATACGAATGGAGCGTGTCCGCAGTGAACGAACACACTCCACACAACCCAACACGGGATGGTTAATTGTAGCCATCAGATTAGTCGCCTATGCGCTGACGGACAACCTCGAAGAGCATAATGGCCGCAGCAGCCGAGACGTTGAGTGACTCGGTATGGCCGATAAGCGGTATGGCGAGCTGCTCGTCGCACAACTTGAGCACCTCCTTCGATATGCCCTTATCCTCGGCACCCATGACAATGGCCGTAGGACGCTTAAAGTCGGCATCGTAGAGGAGTTTGCGACTCTTCTCCGTGGCGGCTACAACCTGAAAACCCTCGGCCTGAAGTGTCTTGAGCGTGTTGCGTATAGAGCCTACACGACATACGGGGATGTTGTTCAGCGCACCTGCCGACGAGCGTATAGCATCGGCATTCACGGGTGCAGAGTTCTTCAGCGGGGTAATCAGTCCGTGGGCACCGGCACACTCTGCCGAGCGTGCTATACCACCGAAGTTGCGCACATCGGTCACGCCATCGAAGACGACAACCAGCGGCGTCTCATCCTCGGGCACGCGCTCCAGAATGTCGGTAAGCTCCACATACTCGATAGCGGCCATCTGTGCCACTACACCCTGGTGGTTGCCACGGGTAAGACGGTTGAGCTTCTCGACAGGCACATCCTGCCAGCGCAGGTGGTGACGCATCATAAGATCCTTCAGGTCGTTCATCAGCTGACCATCGGCACCCTTGCGTATGTAGATGCGCTCGATCTGCTTGCGTGCCTCGATAGCCTCGGCAACGGGGCGAATACCAAAAATAATGTTCTCCATATCTGTTGTTAGCTTTGTTCGGTTATCTCCAACTCGTAGGATGCCTTCTCCCACTCGTGCATAAGGTGGTCGTAACGCTCCTTGAGGGTGTTGTACTTGGCGTAGTCGTCGGCATTGTACTCCGTGGCCACGGCAAAGCGGGCGTCGTACTCGGCAATCTGCCTCTCCACATCGGCCAACTCCTGCTCGATGCTCTCGACAGCCTTGCGCAGCTTACGCACGAGCCTCTCCTGCTCCTTGCGCTGCTCGTATGAGAGCTTGCCTATGTCGTTGCTCTTTGTCGTTGCGGTGGCTGCAGGCTTATCCTTGCGCTCTATGTCGGATAGCGACTCCAGCTTGCGCTTCTCGAGGAAGTAGTAGATGCCTCCGAGATACTCCCTCACACCGCCATCGCGGAACTCGTAGATGCGATCCACCAAGCCATCGAGGAACTCTCTGTCGTGCGATACCACCACCACGGTGCCGTCATACTTCTGCAAGGCACTCTTCAGTATATCCTTCGAGCGCATATCCATGTGGTTGGTAGGCTCGTCGAGTACCAGCAGGTTGTAGGGCTCGAGCATCAGACGTGCCATGGCCAGGCGTGAACGCTCGCCACCCGAGAGCACCTTGACCTTCTTGTCGATATCCTCGCCACGGAACAAAAAGGCACCGAGAATATCCCTTAAGCGGGTGCGTATGTCGCCCACGGCCACGCGGTCGAGCGTGTCGAAGACGGTAAACTCGCCATCCATCAGGTCATCCTGATTTTGGGCATAGTAGCCTATGTTGACATTTGCACCGATCTTTATCTCGCCCTCGCTCTGCTCCAACTCGCCGATGAGCATGCGGGCAAAGGTGGTCTTACCCTCGCCGTTGCGACCTACAAGGGCTATCTTCTGTCCTCGCTCGATGGTAAACTCTGCATTGGCGAAGATGCGCTTCTGCC